>NZ_JBFRBC010000003.1:0-365326 GCF_040932045.1 Microbulbifer sp. TYP-18 | reverse complement strand
GGGGGGGGGGGGGGGGGGGGGGGGGGGGGGGGGGGGGGGGGGGGGGGGGGGGGGGGGGGGGGGGGGGGGGGGGGGGGGGGGGGGGGGGGGGGGGGGGGGGGGGGGGGGGGGAGGGGGGGGGGGGGGGGGGGGGGGGGGGGGGGGGGGGGGGGGGGGGGGGGGGGGGGGGGGGGGGGGGGGGGGGGGGGGGGGGGGGGGGGGGGGGGGGGGGGGGAGGGGGGGGGGGGGGGGGGGGGGGGGGGGGTGGGGGGGGGGGGGGGGGGGGGGGGGGGGGGAGGGGGGGGGGGGGGGGGGGGGGGGGGGGGGAGGGGGGGGGGGGGGGGGGGGGGGGGGGGGGAGGGGGGGGGGGGGGGGGGGGGGGGGGGGGGAGGGGGGGGGNCAGGAGACGCTGCTGTACCCACTATGATCAAGTTGCCCTCTACCAACAATTTGGCACCGGGGATAATATCGAACTGGGCACCCGCACCTATAGACAATGTACTGCCCGTTTGCACGGTAACATCGCCCTGTATCTGCTGTGCCCCTGCACCCAGGGTCAGGTCCTCGTGAATCGGACCGTTCAAGGCCCCACCGGTGTGTACCGGTGTTCCCCCCTCGCTGTCCAAATAGCCATTGTAATCGACCACTGGCGCTGAGTAGGAAGAGGATATGTCATGCCAATCATAGATGCTGCTGACAATTTCATTGCGATCTGTGGTACCCCACCAGTTTCCAGTTGCGTCTAAGCGAATTGTATTCGAATTGCCAGATCGATCTACGTAATAATTATATTGGCGGTTATCGTAGAGACTGCTGCCGTTAATCTGCGGCGTGCCGTTGTTATCAACATAAATACCGTACACATTATTGCGCAAGGCACTATTGGTTACCAAACCATCTCCGCCATTAAAATGGATACCCTTGTCGGCACAACGGATATCGGCATGTTCAATCGTAACCGTGGCACCGGCCGCGACTTCTATACCCACCCAGTCAAAGGCACTTCCAGTGGTATTCTGACATACCGATCCTGCGGAATGCAGGAGTACGGGAGACGCTGCTGTGCCCGCTATGATCAAGTTGCCCTCCACCAGCAACTTGGCACCGGGGATAATATCGAACTGGGCACCCGCACCTATAGACAATGTACTGCCCGTTTGCACGGTAACATCGCCCTGTATCTGGTACGCGCCGGCGCCCAGGGTCAGGTTCTCCTGAATCGGACCATTCAGGGCCCCACCGGTGTGTACNGCTGTCCAAATAGCCATTGTAATCGACCACTGGCAATAAGTAGGAATGGGATAATTCATGCCAATCGTAAATACTACTGGCAATTTCATTGCGATCTGTGGTTCCCCACCAGTTTCCGGTGGCGTTTAGGCGGATCGTGTTTGGATTAGTATTGTAATGTACGTGGTAATTGTATTGGCGGTTATCGTAGAGACTGCTGCCGTTAATCTGCGGCGTACCATTTCGACTAACATAAATACCATTCACATTATTGCGCAGAGTACTGTTGGTTACCAAACCATCTCCGCCATTGAAATGGATACCCTTGTCGGCACAACGAATATCAGCATGCTCAATCGTAACCGTGGCACCGGCTGCGACTTCTATGCCCACCCAGTCAAAGGCACTTCCAGTGGTATTCTGACATACCGATCCTGCGGAATGCAGGAGTACGGGAGACGCTGCTGTGCCCGCTATGATCAAGTTGCCCTCCACCAGCAACTTGGCACCGGGGATAATATCGAACTGGGCACCCGCACCTATAGACAATGTGCTGCCCGCTTGCACGGTAACATCGCCCTGTATCTGCTGTGCCCCTGCACCCAGGGTCAGGTCCTCGTGAATCGGGCCATTCAAGGCCCCACCGGTGTGTACCGGTGTTCCCCCCTCGCTGTCCAAATAGCCATTGTAATCGACCACTGGCAATAAGTAGGAATGGGATAATTCATGCCAATCGTAAATACTACTGGCAATTTCATTGCGATCTGTGGTTCCCCACCAGTTTCCGGTGGCGTTTAGGCGGATCGTGTTTGGATTAGTATTGTAATGTACGTGGTAATTGTATTGGCGGTTATCGTAGAGACTGCTGCCGTTAATCTGCGGCGTACCATTTCGACTAACATAAATACCATTCACATTATTGCGCAGAGTACTGTCGGTTACTGAGCCCTCTCCACCATTAAAATGGATACCCTTGTCGGCACAACGGATATCGGCATGCTCAATTGTAACCGTGGCACCGGCCGCGACTTCTATACCCATCCAGTCATAGGCACTTCCAGTGGTATTCTGGCAAACCGATCCTGCGGAATGCAGGAGTACGGGAGACGCTGCTGTACCCGCTATGATCAAGTTGCCCTCTACCAACAACTTGGCACCGGGGATAATATCGAACTGGGCCCCGGCGCTGATATGCAATGTGCTGCCCGCTTGTATCGTGACATCGCCCTGCATCTGGTACGGCCCTGCGCCCAGGGTCAAGTCCTCGTGTATCGGGCCGTTCAAGGCCCCATCCGTATGTACCGGTATTCCCCCCTCGCTGTCCAAATAGCCGTTATAATCGACCACTGGCGCTGAATAGGAAGAAGGTATGTCATTCCAATCGTAAATACTACTGGCAATTTCATTGCGATCTGAGGTCCCCCACCAGTTTCCGGTGGCGTTTAGGCGGACTGTATTTGGATTAGTATTGTAGTGTACATGGTAATTGTATTGGTTGTTGTCGTAGAGACTATTTCCTGTAACCAGCGGCGTGCTGTTCTGAGCGATATAAATACCATACCTATTTTCTGTGACTTTATTAACACCACTTATCAGCGGAGCACTATTGCCATATACATAGATCCCATTTTCACTACCACGAATTGTGTTTCCAAAAATTTGTGGCGCAATCGCCGGAGCTGTCGAACTTGCCTGCATAAAAATGCCGGTGTAGTTGTTGAGAAATTGAGAATTTTTGGCGGAGCCATTTCCACCATTAAAGTGAACGCCTTTGCTAGCGCAATGGATTCCAGCAAAATCAATAGCCACAGTGGCTCCCGCAATCACTTCAATACCCACCCAATCTGATCGCTTGGTATTGATGCCGTCACAGGCAGAGGTTAAGGGGCTGAAACCTACCGGGTCGGAAGCTACCCCAGCCACTTCCAAATGACCGGACACCGTTAGCTTGTAATTACCATCAGCAATAACTTCCACTCCAGGTTGAACCCAAAGCGTCGCACCGCTGGGAATTGTTAAATGGCCATTGAGGGTATAGGGCGTACCATCGCCCTTAGTCCATACAAGGGTGTCCGACATAGTGCCAGACCAGGTCCGCGCCAAGTTGTTGGTATAGCTGGTGGAAACGGTATTGGAAACCAAGCTTTGGCCAGCAGCTGTTTCGGACACCGCATAGATGGCGTTGTCGCCATCCTCCAGGGGAACCCAGGCGGAAAAGACACCACTGGCATCAATCGCGATACTTCGGGTTACTCTGCCGTTGATAAAAAAGCTGACGGTAGAGCCCGCTTCCGCTGTGCCAGTTACTGTTACAGGATTTGTGTTACTGGTGGCACTCAGCGAGTCCAGTACCGGAGCCGCTGTGGTCGTGCTCACCGGCAATTGCGTTTCTATCTGGCCCGTAGCGGGCGTTTCGATATGGCGTACTGTCTGTATATTTGAAGCTTCGACCAAGCCCAAACTCTGTGCCCGGATCTGGTTGTCACCCCGCGGCAAGGCAACCACTACCGCAAATTCGCCCGTCGCATTGCTTTGGGTCTGTACAATGGTCGAACCATTCAATTCGATATCTACCGTATCGTTGGGCTGGTCAGAGTGTCCCGCAATATACAAACTGGTTTCATACACCCGGTCCGCCAGCGGATACAGCAGGATCTCCCCCTTAGCAGCAACAGAAAATCCGGTCAGCGCCAGCCAGAGCAGAGAGAGTGCACAGAGGTTTGAAAGCCTGCCGATTCTTGCAGCCCCCCAGAATTTGGATAGAAGCCTGAGCGACTGAACATTTATTTTTCCACAATTCAGATTCATTCCTTTTGCCCTTATTCTATTATTCTGTGCACACTCGCCTTGGCCTGCCGGGAAATAATCGGCGCCGGCTATCGAACGAAAGTTTCCAAACAACCCAATATACTGCTCAGTTTATGCAGCGTGTATCAGCCTCTTAATGATTGCCCCCGAAGGATGGGGCCTGCCGGGGCACTGACGTTTGTATTCCCCTGGCGATGCTCCGCCTGATTCTGACCAGCCCGGCTATACTCAGAAGGCCGGACATCAACAACAGGAAACCGAACATAAGCGGAATCCGGGATTCGCTGCCAATGGACAGCGCGTGAATAAAGGAGAGTGGCAGTATAAGAATCCAGAGAAAGTGCCCAATACGCCACTTTCCTTTCCCCGATGCCAGCTTCCAGCCAGCAAAAACATTCAAACACAGCAGCACAAAGGCGATCAGCCCAAGGCTGACCTGCCGGTTGTAAAAACCCTGATCGAATCGGGGCAATAACAACCCCCAGGCCGGAGCCCCCGCACGCAAGGTGACGGCGGAAAAAAACAGGGAGACATGCAGCAAGATCAGTACAAAGATCAGGCCCCCGAGTAGTGGGTGGAACCATTTGCTCCACCTATTCCCCTCCCAAACCTGCGACCATCTGCTGGTGTAAAGGCGCTTGACCAATGCCATTAGGCACTGCAGCCCCAGCAAGCCGATTGCCAGCAAGCCCGCCAATTTGGAAAGGATGTAGAGGCTTTGTCCGGGAGGAAACTGGCCGCTCAGGTAATCCAGAGGATTGCCTACGGAAAGCCACCAGGTGACGATGGGTATGCCGACTGCGGCCAGTGCAATTGCCAGCAAGCTGTATTTTACTGTCCCTGCTTTCACCGGTTCCTACCCCTTCTGCGCCGGGCTCTGCGCTGGCGTATTCCAGACCGGGCAGCGGCCCAGTGAGACACATTGATTGAGCCTCTCTATGGCCTCTTCCCGCCCCAGGGCTCGGGAACCGACCGTTGGCAGCCCCTGGGTAACCCAACCCTTGATGCCATAGGGTTTGAGAATGACAGATTGCTCAACCCCGGCCAGCTTTAATGCCTTCGCCATTTCAAAGCCCCTAAAGTCCTTTACACAATAACTGACCACGTAATCCGCCTGTTTGAGCGCACTTATTGCCTCTTGATTCAGGTGGCGTAGCGGCAGGTTCAAAGCGTCCGGAATATGGGCCTCGGTAAACTCTTCCTCTTCCCTTACGTCCACAAAGGCTACGCGCTTGCCCTGCTTCATTGCCACAAGCAGATCTGCAATCGACAGCTCCTGAACGGCCGAACTAGCCGGGGCGGATGGCTCGTTGTCACAGTTCACCGCTAGACTTGCCGGTGTCAGAGGTGTCTGCGGATTAGGGCTTTGGGCCAACGCCGCATGCACTTGATCGAAAAATTTTAAATAACATTCACCGGCTACTGCATCGCGCCCATAGCGCTCCTGCAGTGATCGAAAAGCGGATTCAACGATTTGCGCCTCCGGCGTTCTATCCGCACCCCAGAAGTTGACTTCAATATCGCGAATAACCCCTACCAGATGCAGAACCCCGGGGTCTTCTATGGCATAGGTTGTCTGGGTCACTTCAAACGCTGTGCGGGCATCGATACGGCGTAGCTCAGCTTCGGGGGTATCGAAGGGAGTCCCAACGGGTAATGCCGCCCCCTGATCCACAACAACCAGGGCCGCTTTGGGGTTAACATGACGGGTCAACAGCCAGGCTGTGGCCCATTTATCCGGGCCCAGTCCGTACTCGGTTACAAACGCCTGCGGCGGGCCCAATTCAACTTTTGAACAGGCCGTAAAGCCAAGGAAAAGACAAGTTGCAATTAAAACGATGCGCATAAAACTACCCAAGCGCAAACTCCCTGTTATCTCTGGTTATTTATTTTGGTTCTCGCAAAAATGCTACAAGACGCACTAAGTAAATACTATACCCGCTATCCACGAATGTGATATTGGTCTTTACCGAACAATAAAAAGAATAAAAACACTTGACTAGGTTTTGTAATATATGATTGGCGCTATTTAATACATAAAGCCAATAGAAGGGCAATTTAATTGATACGTTGGTGCCATCAAACGGCACCTTGTCTGCGGTAGCGACAATACTCGCAAAAAAATTTTTATTGCACTGACAGATGTCACATTGTAGTAAAATAACGCTTGAACTTTTTATTTCTTATGGATAGCAAATGCAAATCAACTGCACGAAATGTGGCAGTAAAGCAATCATTACCAGCCGCAAGGAAATGGACCCCAAACTGGTACAACTCTACTGCGCGTGCAAGAACGTGGAGCACTGTGGCCACACCTTTGTGATGGATCTGGCTTTTCGCCATACCCTGTCCCCCTCGTCACAGGACCGTCACACTATCGTGCTGGACATGCTGCAGGCCATGCCAGCGGCGGACCGTCAGGCCCTGCTGCGCCAGGTCGAGGGTCAGGGTTAAGGCGGCTTGGCCCATAAGATCAAAGCAGCTAAAAGCTAATGGTTAATGGTTAATGAGGTGATATCCAGGTCCGGCTTTGACAAACAAATGCACATCCTCCAGGCGATAGCTGTCGCCATTGCCCCGCACACGGTAGGTGTCTGTGGTGTCGGCGATCGATACCGGGAATGGCAACAATTGCCGGGACGGATTCTGATTGAAATATCTGGAATCCTCACGGATGGCCGCATAGAGTTCGGTCGCCATGGTACGCCCCTTTCAATGCAGCGTCCACTGCAAGGGCTCGGCGATCTGGACCACATCTCTGGCAAAAGTAGCCAAACGAAAATCAATGAGTCTGCCGGCTCGCGTGGCCTTCTTTTCCTTATCTGCCACAGACTACCTTCGCCCTGCCACAAGCCCGCGCCACCCCGGCGCGCGCAGTTAGCCCCACGCCTCGCCTGCGGACTTAATGCGTTGATTTTGACTCACTGGCGAAAGTCAGCTAGGCCCAGATACGGCGGGGGCTGCAAGAGGGTTGGCAAAGGCTTGCGGGCGACGCAAAACGACGCAGGCTAGGGGTGCCCCAAGGGCACCCGCGGCGACTGGTGCGACCATCAATGGCAGAGCCTCCAATACGATTGTCATTCCGGGCAACATGGGGCGTCATATTCATGGCCCTGCAATCTTCCACAAACCCGGCGGTGTCATAGTTCTTGTCTGCACCAACCGTGCGCTTCTTCATGCCGGGAAGTTCCGCCAGCAAGCCCGCATGCTACTTCCCGCTCAGCTTTGCCAGTAGCGAGACTGGCCGCAGCCTTAACAATCAGACCGTTACGGTTTTCCATCACGGTATGACCCATGTACGACAGCTTGGCTTCTTTACCAGGGCCTTTCCTGGCCATCCGCGCATCACCGTCCGTCTTCGACTCGTGGGTAATGTTACTGCGCTTTTCACCGTGGAAATTCGCTTCGCGGTTGCGACCACCGCCCGCAGGAGGATCGTTATTGTCATCTTTACGGCGATAGCTCTTTTGCGAAGCCCAGGCTTGAATCAGGGTACCGTCTACGCTGAAGTGCTCGTCGGAAAGAAGCTTGCGTTTACGAGCCAGCTCAACCACCTCTTCGAACAGCTCCGTAATCACATCGTTTTCCAGCAGCCGATCCCGATTAATGCTGAATGTGGAGTGATTCCAGACGTTGTCATCAATCGTTAAGCCGACAAACCACCGATACAGGAGGTTGTAGTTGATCTGTTCAACCAGCTGCCGTTCACTGCGGATGCTGTAAAGCACCTGGAGCAACTGTGCCCTGATAAGGCGTTCTGGCGGAATGGACTCTCTGCCGGTTTCGCAATATATGCTGCTGAAGAGCCAGTTGAGATTCTTCATCGCCTCATCCAGGAGCGCTTTGATCGGCCTCAGTGGGTGATCTGCTGGAACAAACGATTCCAACTGCACTGTTGTGAAAAGAGACTCCTGAAAAACATCCATACCGCGCACTGAACCGAAATCCTCTGTGGGTTATAGTTTTCCGTATTGTATCTAACCCAATGTTCCCAGGCGACAAAATCAACAGCCTGCTAGGCTGGACCATGAAATATCCGGGCTAGATTATGATCGTAGCATTATCGAATCTATCGCCACCCCAAGTGACCCAAGGGTACTTTTGACCAACCTACTTCCAGATGCCTTTGGCTCAAAAACGGTGATGCAACCTTTACCAGGATCGAAAAGTTTCACTAAGGAGAAAGCAGTAAAAGGTAACCGAATATCTCAGGCAAATTTGTTTACGAGGATTCGGTTCCATTCTACTATTGTCAGTTTCATTGAGTTCGAAAAACTGAGTTCCAGTCTGCGCAGGCACTCCGAAAGAGCATTAAAATAAGGAAGAGCAGAATCGACTTGCTTTCTTTCCAGACTTTCAAAATCCAGGCTCTCGCTCTTTTCCCCCCTGTTTGACTGCTCCTTGACCGTGGTGTTGCAGACAAATTTTATAGGCGCCAATTCTTATGAATCCGTTTACCAACGACTATTGTAAGGCGATTCTATGCAAGCTTTTGGTTCCGGGTCGAAACCTGTTTAGACCAAAGAAAATATACTTGAATCTATATAGACAGGCCGTAAAAATCGCCGTGCATACCCACGGCAGAATTCAACCACTCTGCCTTGTCACAAATGCAGGACCACCTGTCGCACAG
This sequence comes from Microbulbifer sp. TYP-18, assembly GCF_040932045.1. NCBI lineage: Bacteria > Pseudomonadati > Pseudomonadota > Gammaproteobacteria > Cellvibrionales > Microbulbiferaceae > Microbulbifer > Microbulbifer sp. TYP-18. Next base: position 356,676 of record NZ_JBFRBC010000003.1, on the reverse strand, counting down.
TATGCGAACAGCGGTGCTCCCAGAGATAAATGCCCTGCCAGCTGCCCAGCAACAAGCGCCCATTTTGGAATGGGATGGACAGACTGCTGGCGGTCAGGGCCGCTTTGATATGGGCGGGCATATCGTCCGCGCCCTCCAGGGTATGGGTATACAGGGGATCGTTCTCGGGCACCAGCCGGTTAAGCCATTGCTCCAGGTCGGCGCGCGCGGACGGATCGGCGTTCTCCTGAATCAACAGACTGGCCGAAGTGTGCTGGATAAACAGGCTGCAGAGCCCTTCCTGCACCCCCTGGGCAGCGACCCAGTTACCCACCTCGGCGGTAAACTCGTGCAGGCCCTGTCCCCGCACCGCGATTTCAATCCGTCCGACCGGCATTGCGCCCTCCATCACTTTTGCTTCGCCGCTGATAGCAGCGCCTTTGACTGCTATAATCCGCGCCTCTATCGACAATCCCATCACCTGACCAGAACCCAGCATGGCCCTGCACCGCTTAAATACCGACCACTATGCCTCACAACTGGAACAAAAGGCGGCGCGCCTGCGGGATGCCTACCGCCGGTTTACCAATCTGGCGCCGGAGATTCACCCCTCCCCTCCCATCCACTACCGGCTGCGGGCCGAATTCAAGATCTGGCACGAGAAACGCAAGGCACACTATGCCATGTATCGACCGGGAGAGTACAAGCAACCTTTCGTGATCGAGGAGTTTCAGGTGGGCTCACTTTTGATGAACCAGTTGATGCCACAGGTGATGGCGGCGGTCAACAACAGTGAAACCCTCCGACAGCGCCTTTTCTCGGCGGAGTTCCTCACCACCCTGAGCGGCGATGCACTGGTGACACTGATCTATCACAAAAAGCTCGACCAGTCCTGGGAGGCCGAGGCCAGAGCACTCCAAAACCAACTGGGATTTCCGGTTTTGGGACGTTCGCGCAAACAGAAACTGGTACTGGAAAGAGATTATGTCACCGAGAAACTGCAAATCGGCGACCGGAGCTATGAGTACAAACAGGTAGAGGGCAGTTTCACCCAGCCCAATGGCGCCGTCTGCCGCTCCATGATCGGTTGGACCAAGGACGTCTGTTCTGGCAGCGAGGGTGACCTGCTGGAACTCTACTGTGGCAACGGCAATTTCACGATTCCACTGTGCGAGCATTTTACCAGGGTGCTGGCGACGGAAATCTCAAAAGTCTCGGTTCTGGCGGCGCAGGAAAATATCCGCGCAAACGGTGTAACCAATCTGGCGGTAGCGCGGCTTTCCAGCGAGGAACTGACCCAGGCCATCGACAAGGTGCGCCCTTTTCGCCGCCTGCGGGATATCGACCTGGACAACTACGATTTTTCCACCGTATTGGTGGACCCGCCGCGAGCGGGCCTGGATCGGGATACCTGCGCCATGCTGGCGCGGTTCCCCAGGATTCTCTATATCTCCTGTAACCCCGAGACACAACTGGAAAACCTGGAGCGGCTCAGCGGAACCCATCGCATAGCGCGTTTCGCATTATTTGACCAGTTTCCCTATACGGATCACACAGAGACAGGTCTGCTACTGGTAAGAAAATAGAGTGGCGAAAAACACAGCGAGGATCGCTGGCAAAAGGCAGATCCCACTGCCAGGGCGCGCCGCAAATCTATCCGGTTTCGGGCCGGTCAAAATTCCGTGTGCTGAGCCTGCGCGCCGCATCCAGGGCAAAATCCCGATATTCGGCCTCCAGTGCGGCCATTTCCTGTTCATACTGGAATTGTTTTTTACGCGACAGTTTTTGCCATTCCTGCAAAATGGGAATATGGCCGGCCTTGTCCGCCACAGTAAAGAAAACGGCAAACTCGTCCCGCACTGATTGCTCCAGCTGCAACGCGTCCATTAACACACGGATGCGGATCGAGGCTTCGATCAGCCCTACACCATCGTTCAGCAGAGTGCGCGCCAGTATCTGGATACTTTCAATGAGATTTCTGCGCTGTGCGGCGACACCCTTCTCCAGGGCCTCCAGTTGCGCCGCCTGCCGGCGCTGTGCCAACTGCAGTTTGCGCCAGTAAAATCCGGCCACTACCGCCAGGCCGAATACAATCGCGGCGGCTACAATCAATACCCAGGCCGGGAAAATCGCCATTCATTACCTCCAGCCGTTTGTTAAAAAGGTGTTATTCACCCGACCGCTCAATAAGTTGCCTGGTTAGTGCGGCCAAGGGAGATGCCGCCGCCGGGCGGAGGCCGGCGCAGGCTCTTGAAAGACAAGGGGCCATACGGCGCGACTGCGCCTTGCTGGTGAACCCGACACAAAGCCTGGAGTTGCACAGAATCAATCAGGGGCCCCCTGGCAGATAGTTGAAAAAAGCTTCCTGCCAGTTTCAAAACACGAAAAGCGAAAAATATGATTTTCACTTTTCTCGCAAAATCAACGACTCAGGCGTCGCCGGTTTTGCCGGAACAGCCATATTCCGGTACCAGGCGTCGAAACTCCTCGAATTTCAAGCGCCCGCTAGAGCCAGGCTTGCAGCAATACCAGACCGGCACTGGCACTCACGATACAGCAGAGCGTACTCAGGGCGACAATATTCGCCGCCAGCTGACTGTTGCCACCCATGGCGCGCGCCATGATAAACGAAACCGTGGCCGCGGGCGTAGCCCCCATCAGGAACAGCACCCCCATGGCCTGGGGCGGCAGCTGCAGCAGCCAGCCACAGCCGAGTAAAACCGCTGGCACAGCGACCAGCTTGAAAACACAGGCACCGGCCGCGGCCAGGGTACTGCGGCGCAACAGGCTGAAATCGAGACTGGCGCCGATACACAGGAGGGCCAGTGGCAATGTCATAGAGGCCAGATAGTGTCCGGTCTGCAGCGCAATCTGCGGCAGTGGCAGCGCAAATTGTTTTGCCAGCAGCGCCAGCACAATGGCCAGAATCAGCGGATTGCGCAGTATATCAATGGTCAGGCTTTGCCAGCTCCAGGTATTCCCGCGCCGGTCGTACACCGCAAACAGGGTGACGGCGGCAAGGTTGTACAGAATGGTGACCACTGCCATCAGCAGGGCCGCCTGGGCCAGACCACTGGACCCATAGGCATTGAATGCCCAGGCTATGCCGACAATACCCAAGTTGCCACGAAAGCCCCCCTGGATAAACACACTGCGGTCACTCCGCGCTACCGGGCGCGCCGCCAGCCAAGCCAGGGGCAGTGTCAACAGGGTTCCCAGCAGGCCGGCGAGTAGCAGCGGTGTCTCCTCAGAGAGCTGGGCGTCGGCGGTAAAAATATTGACAAACAGGAGGACCGGCAGGGTAACCAGGAACACCAGTCGGGTGGCGCCGTCGACAAAGGCAGCGCTCAGCAGTTTCGCCCGCGCCAGGCCATAACCCACCAGCAGTGTGAGAAAAATAGGCCCGGTGACGGAAAATGCAAAGGCAAGGGTTTCCATTGGTAGTCAGGCTTACCCCCCGCAGCGCCGGCGGATTCGGGTCCGGCATTTGCGCAGGGGTGCGGCGAACCGGCCCTGAGTGTGCCGGCGCGAACAGCCGATCAGTGGCGGGAGGTGGACCACGGCAGTGGCAACAGCCGGCTCGGCACCGGTCTCAGGGGATAAAGAGAACATCTCTGGCACTGGAATTTGAGGTATCCTATGGAGGCTGGTTTCGCAGTTGGAAATCAGTCTGGACACCAGGGTCACCTATGGGTAGCGAAAGCATAGATTGTAACAACGGCAGCACAGTGCACCCAAGTGCGCTGATCTTCGACTCAGGAGTCGGCGCCATCAGCATCGCGCGGGAGCTCCGCCGGCTGCTGCCCGGATTGACCCTGCACTTCGGCATAGACAACGGTTTCTACCCCTATGGCGACAAGGGAGAGGCAGAACTTCGCCCCCGCATCGTGGACACCGCCTGCGCGATGATGACACACACCGGGGCCGATATTCTGGTTATCGGCTGCAATACTGCCAGTACCCTGGCCCTGCCGCCGCTGCGCGAGCGCCTTCCCCAGCCGGTGGTGGGAGTGGTGCCGGCGGTCAAGCCGGCGGCTTCCACCAGCCGCAGTGGCACCATCGCCCTGATCGCCACCGAGGGAACGGTAAATCGCAAATACACCCGGGAGTTGATACGGGAATTTGCCAACGGCTGCCAGGTGATCAATGTGCCGGCACCGGAACTGGTGCCCCTGGCGGAGGCCAAGCTGCGGGGGGAAACCCTGTCGGCCAGTGACCTTAGCCCGGTGATCAGCCGCATCTTCGACGCCCCGGGGGGCGATCACATCGACATAGCGGTGCTGGCCTGTACCCACTTTCCACTGTTGCGAACGGAACTGGAACGCTGGGCGCCGCGCCCTATCCAGTGGCTGGATTCAGGTGCGGCCATAGCTCGCCGGGTGGACTGGTGCCTGCAACAGCTGGGTGTGTCGGCCGGCGGGAAGGCGCAACCGGGGCTGCTGCTGACCAGTGCCGAAGATCCGGATGCGGTGGTCCGGGGCGCCTTCAATGAATTTGCGCTGAGGGCTGTCCAGGTTTCCGGTTGACAGCCGGCGCACAAAACACGACCGTAGCCCCTTCTTCTCCGCTTCTCTGCAGGCTGAACAAAGCGCATGCTCACAACAGCATTTCCGGTACTGGATATTCTGCGGCAGCTGCCTCCCGGGGGCCTGCTACTGACCCCGAACAACCGCCTCCGCAACCGCTGCCAGCAACTGTTCGCAAGCGCACAAAAGGCCGGCGCAAGCTGGTCCCCCCCACCGGTGGAATCCCTGCAGGGCTGGTTCGAAAAACTCTGGCTGACACTGCAGCAACAGGGCTGGGGCCCGGCGCTGCGGCAGGTGCTGAACCGGGAGCAGCGCGAACTGCTGTGGCGCCGCGCCCTGGATCAGGGCCTGACTCAGCAGCTGCTGAACAGCCAGCGGCTGTGCGGTTACGCGGATACTGCCCTGGCTCAGTTGATCCAGTGGCAACTGGTTGAAGACATCGAAAGGCCCGACCGGGATTTAGAGCCGCTGCTGGATCAGTTTGCGCTGTCCCTTAGCCGCCATGAATTGCCACTGCTGAAGCTGCTGGAATCCTTTGCACATCTGCTGCGCAGTGACAATGCGATCACCCCGGATCAGCGCGACCAGCTGCTGTTGCAGGCCATTCGCGAGGGAGAACTACCGCGCCTGCCGCGTATCGATACGGCGGGTTTCGCGCAGATTTCTCCGCTGGCGCAGCAGATACTAAATGCCGCAGCGGAACAGGTAGTGGCTCGGCCGCCCCAACCGCGCGCGGCCCCGTGCCATAGGGCCCCGTGCCGGGACCTGGAACAGGAACTGGAACAGGCCGCACGCTGGGTAGCGGTGAAACTGCGCCACAATCCCCGCGCCGGCATCGGCGTAGTGGTCAACAATCTGGGGCAGTGCCGCGCCGAGGTGGAAGCCATCTTCACCCGGGTACTGGAACCGCAGTTTTTCAACCCGGCACAGCCACGCTATACCCTGCCGTTTAATTTCTCCGCCGGCACGCCTCTGGCACAGACTCCGGTCGGCAGCGCCGCGTTACAACTGCTGGAGCAGCTTCAGGAGGAGTGGAGTTACTCGCAACTGCGCAACGTGTTGTTCTCGCCCTTTTGGGGGGATGACGGGGAGATGTGGTTGCGCGCCGCTCTGCTGCGGCGCCTGCAAAAGCTGGAACTGCGCCGGATCGATGGCGCCACCCTGCGCTACTGGGCCCAGCGCACGGCCGAGCAGCTGGGCGGGGAATCGCCGCAATTGCCCCGGCAGCTGGAACGCCTCGGCGAATGGCAGCGGCGCTGGCACCGGGCGCCGGCGGAGATCTGGGCCAGGCGTTTCAGCGATGTGCTGTCCCTGCTGCAATGGCCCGGCCCCCGCACGCCGGACAGCCAGGAGTATCAGCAGTTGCGACTCTGGGAAACCGCGCTGGAGGAGCTGGCTGCGCTGTCCGCCTTCGCCGGCCTGCTCTCCCTTAATCAGGCCCTGCAGCAGCTGCGCCAGATCGCCAAGCGCACGCCATTCCAGGCGGAGACCCGCGACGGACCGGTGCAGATCCTGGGGGTACTGGAAGCCGGTGGCCTGGCATTCGATCACCTGCGCCTGGTGGGTTTCGGGCAGTCGCAGTGGCCCCCTGCCCCAGCCCCCAACCCCCTGCTTCCGCTGCAGTGGCAAAAGCACTGGAAAATGCCCCGCGCCAGCGCCGAACGGGAACTGGAGCTGGCCCGTGAATTGAGCGAAGAACTGTTGCAGGCCAGCCCCGACGTAGTTATCAGTTATGTTTCCGAAAAGGACGGTGTGGCGCAGGGCCTCAGCAGCCTGTTCGGCACTCCGACGGTGGCCGAAGGGGTGGATACGGATGCCCTCAACTCACATTGCCGACAAATGGCCACCGGTGTGTCACTGCAGCGCGCAGAGGAGGTTTCGCTGCCGCCATTGACCCCAGAGGAGTGTGAAGCGGTGCGCGGCGGCGCTGGCGTATTGAAAGCCCAGGCCCTGTGCCCGCTCAACGCGCAATTGCGCTACCGCCTGGGCGCCATCGCCGCAGCCAGGCCGGGGATTGGCCTCAGCCCCGCGGCAAGGGGCAGTATCGTGCACCAGGCGCTAGCGGAGTTCTGGCAGGCATGCGGCGATTCCGCCCGGCTGTGCCAGCTGCAACCGCAGGCCCGGCAGACCCTGCTGGAAACAGCAATAGACAGCGCCTTGCGCGTGCCGGGCCGGCAGTACCGGCACCTGCCGGCCGGTTTCTGGATTACAGAAAAGGAGCGCCTATTGCGACTGATGGATCAATGGCTGGCGGTGGAAACGGCGCGCCCGGCTTTCTCGGTGACAGAAGTGGAGTGGGAACAGCAGGTGGAAATCGGTGGACTCCACTTTACGCTGCGGCTGGACCGTCTCGACCAGCTGGCCGGCGGCGAACAACTGGTGATCGATTACAAGACCGGCCTGCCCAGCCTCAGCGATTGGTTGCAGGAGCGGGTCCGCGACCCACAGCTGCCGCTGTACGCCCTCTGCCAGCCCGGGGCCCGGGCTTTGGCGTTTGGCCAGGTGCGCCAGGGCGGCTGCCGGTGGATAGGCTGCGGCGATCTGCGCCAGCCCATCGAGGGGATCAAATTCGTAGCTGAAGCGGGGGGGGAATTGCCTGCTGCCGATTGGGAAGCACTGACCGGGCACTGGCGGAGTGCACTTGAGACACTGGCGGACGAGTATCGGCGGGGTGTTGCCACCCTGGTGTTTGACCGGCCCCAGGACAACCTGCAACAGAGTGACCTCTGGCCCCTGAACCGATGGCCGGAACGGGCCCAGGCACCGACATGAACCGAGCCATCAACAAGCCGGTGCCACAGCCCGCCGATACCCAGGCGCGCCGCCGGGCACTGGATATCAGCGCCAGTTTCGCCGTGTCCGCACCCGCCGGCTCGGGTAAAACCGGTCTGCTCACCCAGCGGATGCTGAAACTGCTGGCGCACTGCCAGCAGCCGGAAGAGGTGCTGGCCATCACTTTCACCCGCAAAGCCGCGGGGGAAATGCGCGAGCGCGTGGTCGAGGCCCTCCGCCGGGCGCGGGATAACCCCCGCCCCCAAAGCCCGCACGAAGCCGTCACCTGGGAACTGGCGACGCAACTGCTGGCGCGGGACCAGCAGCAGGGCTGGCAGCTTCTGCAGATGCCACAACGCCTGCGGATACAAACCATCGACGGTCTCTGCCGCAGCCTCGCCGTACAATTGCCCATCGAGAGCGGCCTCGGCGCGCCGGGAGACCCACTGGAACAGACCGAGACCGCATTTGAGCTGGCAATAGTGAATCTGCTCGAGGTGCTCGACGAGGAGACCGAGGGTCCGTTGGCACAAGTGCTGTTGCATCTGGACAATGACCTGGGCCAGTTCCACAAGCTGTTGCAGATTCTGCTGGGCAATCGCGAACAATGGCTGCCCTCTCTCCTCAGCGTGGGCACAGAGGGTGCGCGGGATTATTTTCATTTCGTTATCGACGAACTGATCGTTGAAAACCTGCTGCAACTGAGCACACAGCTGTGCGGACTGGCGGGGGAGCTGCTGGAGCTGGCCGATTACGCCGGCACCAATCTGGCCCGGACACACCCGGAGCACCCGGTCGCCGGTTGTGCAGATATAACGGAATTGCCCGCCACAGAGGTGGAGGCTTTGAGTCTGTGGACGGCACTGACCGACCTGCTGGTGACCAGGGAGGGCAAATGGCGCAGCGCGGTGGACAAGCGCATCGGCTTCCCCCCGGGCGATCGGAAAGATCCGGCCACCGCAAACGCCAAGGAGTACAAGGCGCGGTTTAAAGCGCTGCTGGCGGAACTGGCGGACAGACCGGACCTGCTCGGCGCGATTATCGAAGTGCGCAAGCTGCCCGGCGGACTGGCACCGGGTCAGTGGCAGCTGCTGCAGGCCCTCGGCCAGGTATTGCCCAGGCTGGTGGCGGAATTGAAACTGGTATTCCAACAGCTGGGAGCCACCGACTATACCGAAGTGGCCCAGGCGGCCCTACTGGCCCTGGGCAGCAGTGACGCCCCCACTGACCTGGCCCTGAAGATGGATGTCCAAACCCGGCATATCCTCGTGGACGAATTTCAGGACACATCCCAGCTGCAACTGCAGCTGCTGGAAAAACTGACCGCCGGCTGGGAAGCGGGCGACGGACGTACCCTGTTTATCGTCGGCGACGGGATGCAGTCCTGCTATGGCTTCCGCAATGCCAATGTGGGGATTTTTCTCAACGCCCGCGCGGGGGGCATAGGTACCGTCGCCCTGCAGCCGCTGGACCTGGCGGTGAACTTCCGCTCCAATGCCGCAGTGGTCGACTGGGTCAACCGGATTTTCCAGCGGGCCTTTCCCGCGCGGGACAATATCAGCCGGGGCGCGGTCCGCTATTTACCTTCGCGCACACCGGAGGGCGGCGAAAGCCCCGGCCTGGAACCGGCGGTGCGTTTCCACGGCTGTATCAACGATGCCAACCGCGCTTGCGAAGCGCGGCAAGTGGTGGCACTGGTGCAGCGGCTGCGACAACAGGATCCCCAGGGGCGCATCGCCATACTGGTGCGCAAGAAGAAACATCTGCAGCGAATACTGCCGGCACTACACTCAGCCGGGATCGAGTTCCAGGCACCTGATCTGGCACCCCTGTCCAGCAAAATGACGGCTCTGGACCTGTTAAGCCTGACCCGCGCCCTGCTGGACCCCAGCGACAGAATCAGTTGGCTGTCGCTGCTGCGCGCCCCCTGGTGCGGCCTGCTGCTGCCGGACCTGCACGCAGTGGCAATGTGGCGCAACGAAGGCCTGCCCCCCACCGACCCGGCGGCCTGCCCCCTGCTGTTGGCGCTCCGCGAGGCGGAACAAATTCCCCTGCTCAGCGACGACGGCCGCGCACGCCTGAAGCATCTTGCGACACCCGTGTCCCAGGCCTGGCGGGAACGCGGACGAAAACCCCTGCGCAGCTGGATCGAGGGTTTGTGGCTGGCACTGGGCGGACCGGCCACCGTGGCCCACAAGGCCGACCTGGACAATGTGCAGGATTTCTTTCAGCTACTGCAGGAGTTCGATAGCGGCGGTGGTATTTCTGACTGGGAATCGTTTCAAATCGCCCTGGAAAAGCGCTTCGCCCGCCCCGGTGATAGTGCGGGCGTCCAGGTCATGACGATCCACAAGTCAAAAGGCCTGGAGTTCGAGCATGTGCTGATTCCCGGGCTGGACCAGGGTGGCAAGCCCTCCGGAGATCAGTTGCTGCGCTGGACGGAATGGCTCAACACTGAGGGAGAGAGCCGCTTTTTGCTGGCACCCAAAAATGCGCGCGGCGACGCGGATCCACTGTTCGATTTCCTCAAATACGACAACGACGAACGGGAGCGCCTGGAAGGCACCCGTCTGCTCTATGTTGGCTGCACCCGCGCCATCCACTCCCTGCACCTGCTCGCCTGCGCAAAACGAAACGAGAAACAAATACAGCCGCAGGCTCCCCCAAGGGCTTCCCTGCTGGCCGCCATCTGGCCATCGGTTGTCACGGGTGAAGGGGCCGGCTGGTGTCACTGGCTGGAAGCGGAGAATGGCGACGATGACACCGATGCCTCAGCCCCAAACCACAACTATTTGCTGCGGCTGCCCTCACAATGGCAGGTTCCTGCCCTCCCCCGCGGTGAGCTGTTGGCCGCTTTCCGCACCGAGGATTACCAACCCAGGCAAAGTGACGAGGACAACCTTCCGGAATTGGGGCAAGTGGCCCAGCGCTGGCTGCGCCATACCGGCACCGTCGCTCACGAGACCCTGGCCACCATCGCCACCTCGGAGCTGTGCCAGTGGGACCAGCAGCGGCTCCAGGCACAGAAGCCGCTGTGGCAGTTGCGGCTGAAGCAACTGGGACTCAGCGGAGACGACCTGCAAAACGCGCTGGCCAAAGTGGAGCTGGCGGTGCGCAATACGCTCCGATGCGAAACCGGGCGCTGGCTGCTGGATCGGAATCACGGCGAGTCCGCCTGTGAACTGGAACTGCACAGCGGCGGCCAACAACTCCGCCGATCGATTATTGATCGTACCTTTATCGATGATGGAATACGCTGGATTGTGGACTACAAGACCGCCGAACCACCGGCGGGCGAGTCCGAGGAGCAGTTCCTGGCTGCACAGCTGGAAAAGTACCGGACGCAGCTGGAGGGATACCGGCGGCTGATGATTGCGCGGGGCGAGCGCAATATCCGCTGCGCCCTGTATTTCCCACTGCTAAAACAACTGGTGAGACTCCGGGGCCAAGGAACCTTTGATTAATTCAGTTAGGAGTCAGCCCCGACCAGGGTTATTTGGTTGCAAATGAAACACTCGCCCAGTGTCCCGCCGGTGGTTAGGATAGCACTCCCTATATCGCGCTCCTCTGTCCCTGCGGTCGACATCCCCCGGGCAAGGTGCCGGATACCCCCAGAAATCCACTAAATACCGACAGCCATGGCCACACAGCAGTTTGACGATTTAAATGTACTCTCCCAGGAGATCCTGATCAGCCCCGAGCAGCTCAAAAATGAACTGCCGGTAAGCGCGGCAGCGGAAGCCAGTGTGGCCCGCGGGCGCACTGCCGTGCGCAATATTCTCGACCGCAGGGACCACCGCCTGATGGTGGTGATCGGACCCTGTTCGGTACACGATGTCGGGGCCGCGATGGACTATGCCCACCGCCTGAAACAGGTGGCGGATAAGGTCGACGACACACTGCTGATTGTCATGCGGGTCTATTTTGAAAAACCGCGCACTACGGTGGGCTGGAAGGGGCTGATCAACGACCCCTTTCTAAACGACTCCTTCAAGATCCAGGAGGGGCTGCATATCGGCCGCAAGCTGTTGCAGGATATCGCCGAGTTGGGGCTGCCCACCGCCACCGAGGCACTGGATCCCATATCGCCCCAGTATCTGCAGGATTTGATTTCCTGGTCCGCCATCGGCGCACGCACCACCGAATCCCAGACTCATCGCGAGATGGCCAGTGGTCTCTCCTCTTCGGTCGGCTTCAAAAACGGCACCGACGGCGGCCTGGAGGTGGCCATCAATGCGTTGCAGTCCACCGCCAATCCCCACCGCTTCCTCGGGATCAACAAGCAGGGCCAGGTGGCGGTGATCCACACCGCCGGCAACCGCTATGGCCACATAGTCTTGCGGGGCGGCAACAACAAACCAAATTACGATTCCGTCAGCGTTGCCATGTGCGAGCAGGAACTGCGCAAGGCCGGACTGGCACCCAACGTCATGGTCGATTGCAGCCACGCCAACTCCAATAAAAACCACGAACTGCAGCCACTGGTGGTGGATAACGTCACACACCAGATACTGGATGGAAATCAATCCATTATCGGCATTATGGTGGAGAGCAATCTGAAGGCCGGCAACCAGAAGATTCTCGATGACCACAGCCAGATGGAGTACGGCGTATCTGTCACAGACAAGTGTATCGACTGGGAAACCACCGAAACACTGCTACTGGGGATGGCCGAGTCCCTGCGCGAACCGCTGAGGGCGAGAAAACCCTGATCCGGCGAAAAGCCGCGGCCACCCGGGCCGCAGAAATGCGGCCCGGGTTAAATGGTCTAAAAACGATGGGTCAAGGACAGGTCTGCGTACCTGGGTAGCTCCGGAAACACCAGTGTAGAACCAAAATAACCACCTTCGAAGACCGGCGCCCAGTTCTCTTCATCAGTCAGGTTGAAGATATCCAGTCGCAATGCAGTCTGCTGTTGGTTAAACCGATACTCCACATTGGCGTTGAGGGTAAACTGCACCGGTATTTCCACGGTTTGCAAATAATCCAGCGGATATTCGCCGGTAACCACTGCGGAACCGCCGACAGACCAGGCGGCGTTTAGGCGATAGCCGGTGGCTGCCGAGGCACTCCACTCGGGGATGCCCGGGACACGCGCATCACTCGCCGGAAAGGCGGTAAAGTTCGGTGCCCCAGCGCCTGTGCCCTCAATAATATCGGGGCGGGAATTGTCAAAGGCGTCCGCCACCTGACTGGCGTCCTGAAAAGCCGCCGAGTCATCGAAATGGGCATCCAGATAGCTGGCGCCCATATTGGCCCACAGGCGTTCGCCCTGGTAGGCCAGCTGCAACTCCGCACCTTGGGTGCGAATACCGGAATTACTGCCGTCGCGGTTGCGGAGGCTGCGAGTCTGATCAAACAGTGTGCCTTCCGCGTACCAGTTACCGCCCTCCGGCTGGTATTTGACACCCAGCTCATACAGCTCGTTTTCGGTGGCGAAATTCAGCGGATTGATTCTGTTGTCGCCACCCAGGACGTTACCACCACCCAGGCTGTTGGAGGTGGACTCCTGGTAGGCTGCAGTGGCGTAGAAGGTCAGAGTGTCCTGCGGGCGATAGTGCAGGCTGGCACTGCCGGATTTGAGAAAATCACTGTGGCTGTCCTCCGCGGCCCGCACGCCCTCGGGCGCCAGGGGATCGCGCGCCTCCACATCGTACCAGTCGCCGCGCACCCCGGCGGTAATCCACACCTCGTCGGTAAGGTCCTGCCGGTGCTGCAAAAACAGGCCGGATTGCAGGCTGGTGGAATCGGTGGTGTCCGACAGGTTGAAATCACCCGCACCGTCACCGTCCAGGTCATACTGTCCTCCGGGAGAGACAAAAACGCCGGGACGCAGTTCTACCAAGCGGCCCTTTTGCGCGTCGGTCAATGGAATCCGGCGATTGCTCAGCGGGCCGGTCAGGTCCACCGGCAAATCCGCCTCGGTGGTGAACTGGCTGTAGCCCAGCACATCGTTATAGCGCAGGCTTACACCGGCGACCGTATTACCAAAATACCATTCACTGCGGTTTTCGAAGGTATCCGCGCCATCTATGATCTCCACGAAGCTGTTCTGGGCGATTTCCTCGCGCTCCAGATGCTCGTAGTAAGTCCGGTTAATAAACTCCACTTCGTCGGTCAACTGCACCCGGTACAGCGAGTGCAGCAACAGTGTCTCAGCGCCGTTTATATCCAGTGGATCAGTGTAAACATTGCTGCGGTCGATTCTCACCAGTCCGGTGGGGCTGACCACAGAGCCAGCGCCGGGAACCCGGGAACCATTGGGCTGTACACCTTGCCCCTGGATGTAGAGTCCGTCGTCAATCAACTGCTGTGTGGGCCTGTTGATACCGGCGTTGTCGGTCCATTCAACGTCATAATACTCCAGGGACAACAGCCACTCGGAGTCGTCATCGGGACGCAATAAATGGGAGACAAACAGGTTGTCACTGTCGAATCCACTGTAGTCGTAGAAGCTGCCCTCATCCCGGTGCTCGTAGCTGACACGTAACCCACTGCGGCCCTCTATCAGCGGGGTCGAATAATCCGCCTGGGTGCGATACCTCTGCCACTCTCCGGCCCGCACTGTCACTTCTCCGGCGGAGTCGGTCAGACTGGGTCTCTTGGGCTGCAAATTGATAAAACCGCCGGTACGCTGTGTGGCGCCCAATAAAACTGGGGGCATACCGCGCACCACATCCACCTGCTCCACACTGTTGAAAGAAAGTGGAATACCGAGTCCGTTGTTGCCGGCCTGGCGGCGCAATCCCAACTCAAACAACTCGCCGAGCTGGCCCCGCAAGGTGGGTAGACTGGGGGCGCCAAAGCCGGTGGCGGAATAGGTATTTGGAGCGACGCGCTGCAGATCGCGGATGTCTTCCACCGCCGCCGCTTCCAGCAGCCAGCTTGCCACAGGCGTCACTGAGCGGCCTATATCCGCGCTACTCAGCCCCACACCAAAGCTGTCATTGATCTCATCTGCACCCGGCGCCGACCTGGTGGACGCTTCTCGTTCACCAACCACTTCGACCAGCTCCGGCGCCTCCCCGTCCTGGCTCTCAACACCCTGAGCCAGCACTGGCAGTGCTAAAGACGCAGTCATAGCCGCCATCAAAGATGGCGAGACATAGCGGTATTTCGTTCCCATTTCTGTCCCCAGTAAATTAACGATCAAACTTGGAATTCCAATGCCGGGCCCACTATCGCCACCCATCGGTGCCGCAAAGGCGGGCTGGACCCGGCTGCCAATAAAAGATTCCCGGTAACCTGCCTGACCCTTCGGCCACAATATCCCGGGCCGCGGGCAGTCAAAGTCGTTCAGCCGGCTGACCGCCGCTGAATCCCTCCCTCTGTCGCCGGGAATCCGTTTTTATTACAGTTTCCATCTGCCGGTTTCTACAGGCGCCGCCGATGGTATAGTGACCGAGACTTACCGCCAAGTCCCGTCTGTCATTCCCCGCTAGGGAACTGCCCCTGACAGCTGTGCCTAGGGCAGTTCCCGGGAATGAAATTGACCGGCCGCAGATGTGCAGTCCCGCCTTCATGGACACCAGCAGGCCCCCGGCTCCACTGCGGCCAGGGTGCACGACAATGGTCAGCCACTGACAGTCCAAGCCCAACATTTGAGCACAAAAGCGCCGAAATTCACCACTGGCGGAAATTTCATCTCGTTTTGTGTGGCCTTGTGAAAAACCAACCACCGCGTATTGAAGGCATTTCATGCCTTTTGGAGCTTTATGCCTTTATACTTGTCGTAAGCTACAAGTCGCCACGGCCGGGGATCTGATTTCGCGGCAGTGGGGCGCCTTCTGAAGTAGGACGTTTAAAGAGAGTATTTATGCTGACCAATCGGTTCACCGCACTGTTCTCAGGCTTGCTGTATCTCACAATTCTCACCCTTCCCTCCATCTCTTCAGCGGACGTTGAGAGGCTACAGCCAGAACCTGACCAGGGCAGCACAGCCCGGGAGATAGTCGGCAAACTGGAAATGTTGCACTACAACAAGCTCAAGCTTGGCAACGACATGTCCGGCCAGCTCTGGGACAAGTACATCGACGCACTGGACCCCACCAAGAGCTACTTTCTCGCATCCGACATCAGTGAGTTCCGCGATCATCGCACCCTTCTCGACGACGAATTGCGCAAAGGCGAGATCAAAACCGGGTTTGCAATTTACAATCGTTACCGGCTGCGGGTGACCGACCGACTCACCAATATAGTTTCACAACTGGAACAGGGGCTTCCGACTTTTGACTTTACCCGCAACGAAAGCCTGTTGCTGGACCGGGAGGAAAGCCAGTGGCCCACCTCCATCAGTGAAGCCGACGAGCTGTGGAGGAAACGCCTCAAATCCAGTGTGCTGAACCTGCGTCTTACCGGCAAAACCGACGACGAGATCCGCGATCTGCTCACTCGGCGCTACCACGGTCAGCTGAAGCGTGTCGAACAGCAGAACAGCGACGACGTATTCGAACTCTATATGAATTCGCTTACACAGCTTTACGATCCGCACAGCAACTATCTCTCCCCTCGCTCTCTGGAGAATTTCAACATGAGCATGTCCCTGTCCCTGGAAGGGATAGGCGCTGTCCTGCAACTGGAGGACGAGTACACCAAGGTAGCGCGTCTGGTAGCGGGTGGCCCCGCGGACCGCAGCGGTAAGATCAAGCCCAACGACAAGATCGTCGCCGTGGGTCAGGACAAGGAAGGTGAAATGGTCGATGTGATCGGCTGGCGCCTGGATGATGTGGTGGATCTGATCCGGGGCTCCGCCGGCACCTATGTGCGCCTGGAGACTGTACCGGCTGGAGGCGACGGTTCCCACCGCACTGTGTTGATCAAGCGCAGCAAGGTAAAACTGGAAGACCAGGCCGCCAAGAAAGCCACTTTTGAGTTTTCCAACGGCGACAAAATCTACAAAGTCGGGGTAATCAACCTGCCGACTTTCTATATAGACTTTGAAGCCTATCGCCGGCGCGACCCCAACTACAAGAGCACCACCCGCGACGTCGCGCGACTCCTGAATGAACTACAGGAGGAAGGCGTGGACGGCGTAGTTCTGGACCTGCGCAACAATGGCGGTGGCTCGCTGCAGGAAGCCACCATGCTCACCGATCTGTTTATCGATCAGGGACCGGTAGTGCAGATCCGCCATGCCAATGAGCAGATATCGCGGCACAACCGCTCCCGCTCCAGGGCCATGTACCGGGGCCCACTGATAGTGCTCATCAACCGCCTGTCTGCGTCGGCCTCAGAAATTTTTGCCGGCGCTATCCAGGACTACAACCGCGGCCTGGTGGTGGGCAGCAAATCCTTCGGCAAGGGCACTGTGCAGACTATGGCGCCGCTTAAAGACGGACAGCTGAAAATCACTCAGTCCAAGTTCTATCGCGTATCCGGCGACAGCACCCAGCACGCCGGTATAACACCCGACATCCTAATGCCGCAACTCATTGATGCGGACAGTGTAGGGGAAAGTGCTTACGATACAGCCCTGCCCTGGGACCGTATCCATTCAGTGCCCCACGCCAAGTATTTCAATCTGAAAACCCTGATTCCAAATCTGATCAGCAAACACAACCAGCGCACTACCACCAATCCGGACTTCGTCTATCTGCGCGACCACTTTCGTTTTGAGGAGGACCGTGCAGACCGCAAGCTGATATCGCTCAACGAGACCACCCGGGAAACGGAGAGGCAAAACGTAAACCATGAACTGCTGGCAATGGAAAACCGCCGTCGCAGCGCCAAAGGGCTAGAACCCTACGTGGACTTTGAAGCCTTCGAAAAGAGCGAATCAGAAGATGTTGCCACTGTGGGGGGACCGGTGGAGATAACGCTGGAGGACGACCCTATCCTGAGTGAAACCGGGTATATAATGGCGGACTTCATCGGCCTCTATAACAAAATGAGTAAAACTCCGCCCCAGGTTGCCAACTTCTGAGGAAATGCAGTTGGCCTGCTGATTGAGGGTAGCAACTGGCTTCAACGTGTGAGAGTGCCGCCTGGTCGGCACCCTTCCGCGATACAGCGACCACTCTGCAGGGCCTGCGGCAATTAACCATATAATCAAGCTTCAGTTCCGGCTATAGGCCTGAACTTCAGGGTCGACTCACGCGGCTCTGCTCCAATCCAGGGAAAATACAGAATGAAAGTCGTTTCGTTCAACGTCAATAGCGTCCGTGCCCGCCTGCACCAACTCGAAACCTTGGTGAAGGAGCATTCACCTGACATCATCGGTCTGCAGGAGACCAAAGTCACCGACGAGGACTTCCCCCTGAGTCAAATCCGGGATCTCGGCTACGAAGTCGTCTTCTTTGGGCAGAAAATCCACTATGGCGTGGCCATCCTTTCCCGCCTGCCCTTTATCAACAGCGAGTACGGCTTTCCAAAGGATGGCCCCCAGGCTCAGCGCCGGCTGCTGGTAAGCAGGTTCGATATAGGCGGCAGCACTCCGCTTACAGTGATCAACGGTTACTTCCCCCAGGGTGAAAATCGGGAACATCCGGTCAAGTTTCCCGCCAAGCGCAAATACTACGCCGATCTGGACAACTATCTTGCGCAGAACTGTGATCCCGGCGCGCCTTTACTGGTGATTGGCGATATGAATATCTCTCCCACAGACCAGGATATCGGCATAGGCGAACCCAACCGCAAACGCTGGTTGCGTGACGGCAAGTGCAGCTTCCTGCCGGAGGAAAGAGAGTGGCTGGAAAAAATTCAGGATTGGGGCCTGGTAGACACTTTCCGCGACCTACACCCGGATACCAGCGATGTTTTCAGCTGGTTCGACTATCGAAGCCGGGGCTTCGACCGCGACCCCAAACGTGGTCTGAGAATTGACCTGATTCTCGCCACCCAGTCCCTGGCGGAGGCTTGCGTTGGTGCGGGAGTCGATTACGATATCCGCGCTATGGAGCGCCCCTCGGATCACGCCCCTATCTGGGCCCAGTTCAAACTTTAACAACCTGTTGCCCCGAACAGGAATATTCGAGCTGCAAATCAAGCGTACAACAGCTTGATTTGTGACGGCGGGTTTGCAGTCCGGGATAAGAAAAGCCAGGAAAGGCTTTTCCGGCAGCCTCTCCAGGAACCTCTGGCTAATTCAATACTGCCTCAGTGGAGCCTGTTGTACCTTTTGGCACGGCGCTGTGCGAAAGTCAAGGATGGTTGCTTTTTAGCAGGCTGTTGAAATTCGAAGAATTTCGATGCCTGCTACCGGAAAATGGATGTTCCAGCAAAATCGGCGACGCCTAAGTCGTTGATTTTGGGAGAAAAGTGAAAATTACATTTTTCGCTTTTCGTGTGTCGAAAAAGGCAGGATGCCTTTTTCAACAACCTGTTAGGTGCGGAGCACCAGAGTCCTATTGCCGCCGCAGCCCCGCCGTGCAGGGCCTATCTACGTCCGGGTACTTTATTTAATCCTTTGCAGAAAAGGACTCATGGTATGTGACTCTTCCCTGGGGCAAATCGCCTTGAAGTACCAGAGCTTGAAAGTACTCTGGAGGCACACCCATAAGTACCAGGCCCTCTCTAGGCTTAAAGCCAAAGCGGTGATAATAGTTTGGCTCTCCAAGTAAAACGCAGCCCTTGGCTTTTATATTTTCTAACTGCCTAATGGCTGAATTCATAAGTTTTGAACCAATACCCCTACCCTGCCTATCGGGAAGAACTGAGATGGGACCTAATCCATACCAATTATCTGCGCCATCGGAAATGGTAACGGGAGAAATCGCCAAGTGTCCAATAATATCGCCATTCTCTTCCGCAACAATTGAAATTGATAATGCGCCTGACTCACGAAGTGCCTTGACAATAAAATGTTCTGTATGACCAGTATGAGGAGCTTCAAGAAATGCAGCAATAATGACCTGATCAATGCTTTGCACATCACCCGGTTGTTCTTCCCGGATATTAATACTCAATCGGACCTCCCCCCAAAAGTTAACAGTTTAGTAATGGAATTAATACCTGTCATGCACTTGGTTGTTTTTTGGTATACGTTTAAAAAGCTCACAAGCAATAAGCCTGACCGTTATTAAACTACAGAACAGGAGTTTATTCATGCAATATATAGGGGTGAAATATACCAGATTTTCTATATTAATCAATAGGTTAGGCAGCGTATAACTCGAGATATGGGAGCACATAAATCCGGATCAAAGGCCACTTTAACTGAATCAAAATAGCTTTGTACCGGCAAGCTGTAGTGCACTGCATCGCACCTTTATCTGGATCGGAATTAACCCCCGTGCATTCCGAATCTTTTCATATGCCGGCCAACTGCTTTAGAGCGGAACCATTCCTCCATTTCTGAGGAAATCCCAATGGCAGTATCAACAATGTTTTTTACTGCATCCCTGCCCTTGGGCGAAAAAAAGTTCAATCCAAACCATCCATCCAAAAATGGTCGACGATATAACCTGTACGCCTCCGGCAATGCCGAGGCGTCCGCCTGGTGCCTGTCCAAATGCTGCCCCCAGGGCAGCTCAACCCCCTCCTTGGGGACTATGCCGAAGTTAATGACAAACCTTGCCGCACCATACTTGTCAAATTGGACTTCGATAATCTCTATATCCCCATTCCTGTCTTTTTTCAGGCGGCCGAGAGGGAAAGCCGTTTCGAGCTCCGCCCCTTTTTCATCAGACCCAAGAGAAACCAGCCCGAAGCCCTTCTTCAACCAGGGTTCCAACAAACGACCAGCCAATTCTTCTATCAGCAGTTTCCGAAGATCTCCGGGGTCAGTCTTCAATACTCAAGCCTTCCTTAAATTCATTATTAGCCGGGCTATAAAATAGAAGGCCTATAGAAACAACTCAAAATTCTCAATATTTAACTCTCCGCCTTTATTAAACAGCCAGTCTATTTTTCTCAATTGTATTTTCTTCTGCCCCACAGGCCATTCCATTTTTCTTTTATATTCAATAGTACCAATACGCCCCCGGTGAAAAAAAACCTCTATTGTTAAACTATTTTTGGGGCAGATATCTCCCGAAACTTTAGCCTTATACGCAAGAAAATAATCCTTTTTATTATCTAACAATATATTATCCCAAGACTTAAAATAGGTATCTCTTGCTTCAAAAAGAGTAACTATTCTACCATCTGGACTACGCTGAATTAAGTCCAACCTGTTTAGCTGTTGTAGAAAACAGTCTTTATTAGCCCCTTCCATAGAAGCAAGCATATTTTTTAAGACCACCACTTCCAAGTCATAAAGATAGGTTTCCCCCCCATGTACCAGCTCATACCAAATACTTCTCAAAAAATCCCTAATCATTAGTTTGAACACTCGCAATCACTGGAACCTAAACTACTACCAGCCGCATTTCCAACAGCACCGCCAGCAACTGCACCTTTGTAGACATTTGGTATACGATCCAACTGCTGAACCGGTCTGGACCATTTTCCACCCCAATTTAGATGTTCGCCCTTTACATTGCCATATGCATAAGGATCATGCTTGTAATGTCTTTTCTTGGATACATAGTTGCCATTAAATTTATTCCCAGGTTTCAAGAATTTTTTCCCCGTTTTACCACTAAATCCAGGCCAATTTTTTGCCCTGCTTGGAACCCAATGACTAAATTGCTTGCCTTTCCCCGCTGCTCCAGCCAGCTTAGCACCCAACCCTGCGCCTACGGCACCCAAAGCAGCGGAGGCCGCCACCTGCCCCAAATTTATACAGCGAAAGTTACCACCATTTTGTGCAAGCTGTAATCCTATATCTAATAGAGCCCCGATACCTGCACCCACCAGGAAGTTGGCAAATTCACCAGTGGGATCAATAAGCATTAGTGGACGGTTATACACATAGCTGTAAGTATTTGGCCCGTCGTCCAGTCCAACCGGGTCACTGGTAACATAGATGCCCAAGCTTGGGTCATAGTATCTCGCAACATTATACGACAGACCACTCTCAGTATCCTGATATTGCCCTGCAAAGCGCAGATTATTGTTAATTAGAGAAATTGTTTCTTCGATCTCACCAAAAGTAATATAGTTGCCTTGCCAGACAATATTGCCAGTAGCATCAATAATCTCATGGGCAGTTCCCAGGTGATCTCTCAAATAATGATAAATTTGCCCTGCCTCAAAAAAACCCAGGGGAGTCATATCCCCTAAAATATAACGTCTTTGCACACCATTAGTGCTTTCACCAATTAAATTAACGTCTTCCCAGTAAAACTGAGTATTAGTATTTGTAAGATTATCTGCTTTCAACCACCGCCGTTTCAGCGGACCATAAGAATAACTGTAGTCTTTTACTGGCGCGGTGGATGTACTATCAGGATAATTTTGATAACGAACGAGCTGATCCGAACTATTATAGGTATAGCGCTCTACTTCACCGGTAACCTTATTATTCTTCTCCGTTCGATTGCCGTTGACGTCATAGCTATAAGTAAATTCATCATCTTCTAGAATACGATTAGCCACATCAAATTGTGCATTATTATTTTTTCGATTACCTAGCATATCATAGCTAAATTCTTCAGGTGTGGTGGGTGACTGGACATCTGTCACACGGCTGACGTCATCGTAACTATAATTTCTTGTTTCACCCGCAATACCCTGCCACTGACTAATGCGGCTAGCTTGATCATATTGATATTGATAATTGCGCTGATTCACTCCATGGCTAATATCGGTTATTTGGTTAGCAACATCATATTGAATCCTAGTATCATTAGCTCCACTGCGCCCCAGTACTGTTAGTTGCTCAAACGCGTCATACGTATATTGGTAAGTGGAGCCGCTCACATCCAGTTGAGTCATTAAACCTCTCTGATCAAATTGATGTGTCTGAGTTATTCCTAAACTGGTTAACTGAGTTACCTCATCTTCTGTATTGTATTGGTAAGTTGTAGCTTGCCCATTGACAGTTTGGCTGATCTTGCGACCGAAACCATCGTAAGCCATCGTGACGGTACCTGTATTATTACTGATACTCGTTAACTCATCTCTAAGATTGTAGCTATAAGTATAGATATCCTCACTACCAATAGTACGTCTCGTAATTCTCTTGGCAGCATCATACGTCAAACTAATAATCACATCATCAGGGCGCTTGATCTGTGATATTAAATTATCACTACGATACTGATAATTATGCGTTGTACCGTCGTAAAAAGTACTCTGGTTCATTCGCCCAAAATTATCATAACTATATTCTACGGCTTGGCCGTTCGGCGCCACAATTTGCGTAATTCGGCCTGCCGCATCGTAGGAATACGTAGTAGTGTTACCATTACCATCCGTAGAAGAAGTCATACGATCCAATATATCGTATTGGTAGTGCATTACTTCGTTCTCAGGATTAGTTATTTGCACGATATTATTTAAAGAATCGTATTCAAACCTGGTTTCGCGATTCAGTGCATCTGTTTGCGATAAACGCATTCCCTGCGCATTGTAAGTCAAGCTCGTTTGATTTCCTAAGGCGTTCGTATTTGTCAGCAAATCACCTTGGGCTGTCCATGTCATCGACGTCACTGCATTAGTGGGGTCGGTAATACTTAAAGGATTCCCATTCGTATCATAATTGATAGTAGTGGCTCGCCCGGTTCTTGAAATAATCGATATGGGCCAGGGCTTTTCATTATCATAGGTATTAGTTACGACTCCTCGTGTATCAGACTGTGTCAGTAAGTTGCTATACTGATCATAGGTATAATTGTATTCCGTTCCCAACGGGTCAACCATTCTTGTTAATAAACTGTCACTATCACGATCATAAATCCAGGTACGGTTTAGGGGAGCTGCCACTTGGATAGTTTGCCCGGACTCATTATAGGTAAATATCCAGCGACTATTTCTACTGTCTGTTTTAGTTACGCGGCGGTTGCTACTATCATACTGATAACTGAACGTATCCTCATGTTCTTTATGGGAAGCGACCCGCTCTCCGCTATAAGTGATTTGTGTTTCAACCACTCCGGTTTCATCTGTCACCCGCGTCAATTGACTATAAACCTGACCATCGCCAGTGGCCTGGTAGGGTTGATAGGTGTATTGACGAACTCCACCCAACGGGTCAGTAACCGAGATCAGATCAGCGTTCGCATCATAACCGTAATGCCATACTCTACCCGTATGGTCACGAATCATGGAAACCAGGCCATTCGTATTATATTCGTACGTAAGTGAACGGCCATTGGTATCAGCTTTTTGAGTTAAACGTCCTTCAATATCGTAAGTGTAATTAACCGAATTGCCATTTCGATCGACATCCGACTGTAATTGACCTGACTCACTGTAAATAGCATAACTCCCATCACGGCGTTCCAGGCGGCCTGTTTTGTTCGCCTGCAGGCTCACCACGTCAAATAAACCTGGGGCCGAAAAAGTGCCATCGGCTTGCTCCGAATAAACATAGCGCTTGCCATTGGGTAGACGACGAATAAATTCTCTTACCTGTGTGGTAAGGTTGCTCGTTTCATCCACTTCGTAGCGCACAGTATAAATTAGTCCCCTATCACAACTCATACTCCAGCCATTGCCCAATAAACCCACACGAGGGTCATGGGAATTATAGGTGCGACTCACCGATAAAGCCGGACGGCCTTTGAGCACTATATCTGTTTCACTCCAAATCAGTTGCCCCGTAGCCAAATAAACTGGAGAACCCGTACTATTGCCATTGCAGGGATCATTTTCACACTCTGGTCCTTCACAAGGACCGGGATCTACGGGGTCATTGGGATCGGTGGTATCGTGACCCTGATCCCAGGGAAAATGGAAAGCGGACGCTGGTGAGATCGAAAACAGTCCGGCAATAGCAAGCACAGCCACCAGGAAACTGATCAAAGCCGGGTTGTTCTCTCGCTTTGCTCCAATACATTTGAACGACATGATCAATCTCCTTTTTTATTGACTGGCCAACGCCTGAATGCGAGCGGATACCTGTTCGAGTTCACGGGCAATACGCGCATATTCGGCCTGAAGCCCGGGATTCCCGTCCAGCCAGTGATTAATTGCCTGGCGGTTGCGGGTAGCCCAGGCAACGGCCTGGGCGGAGGTGGTGCCAAAATCCGCATAAATGGCTTCCACGGACTGTCGGGTTTTACTGTCCTGGGCCAGTTGCTCTGGCCGGTCAGCCCTGCTCTGAAGCAGATTCAGGCGCTGGCGGACACCGTCCAGGGTGGCTTGTCGCGCCAGCAGATCCATGGCTATATAATGCTCGACAGTGATCTCCTGAGCCTTGGAAACAGTGGGGAAAACCGCACAAACCAGCAGCAGAAATACCGGCGCAACTATGGGTCGTATGAGTTTTGACATCGGCGATTCTCCTTAATAAAAGACGCGTTGCAGAGCGAAAACGGTGAGGGATTCGTAACCTGTCTCATCGATGCCGGATACCCCGAGGCGATAGGTGCCAGGGGCTACAAAGTCGCCGTTATTGTCACGGCCGTCCCAGGTGAGAAGGTTGTTGCCGGCGCTCAAACCCGGATAGCTGAATTCCGCTACCGTAGCACCGCTCTCGGTATCGTTGATCACAAGCCGGGCACTGCCGGCGCGGCTCAAGTCCACCTGAATCTCACTGAAGTTGCTGGAGATATCACCGCCCGCTTGTGTGGGTTGATAGATAGAGGGAGAGGCACTGACGCTCCTTACATGCACGCCGCTACGTACGTAAATGGCATTGTTCGGCAATGTGTAGGCGAAGATACCAAAGAGGAAGCGGTCGCCGGGAGGCGCCTCAATCAACTGGCCGTCCGCATTGTCTCCATTCCAGACTATTTGATGCGAGCCGCGCCCCAATGGCTGCCGCTGCAGGAAAGTCACCAGGCGCGTATTGACATTAAACAGGCCCATAAAAGCAGTGACTTCGGAAGCGCGATTCAGGGTGAAGGTAATATCCAGTGGATCGCCAGCCAGCGGAGAGAAGCTGGAGGGGATACGGCTTCGGGGTGGATTGCTCTGAATCCCGCCACTGGTCAGCGCCAGATCCAGGCGCTGTACGATGCCGTCGACACGGTACAGTAGAATCACCCGGTATTCCCCTTCAGTCACCGTCTGCCCGGCATCGTCGCTGCCGTCCCAGCTGTCCTGATAATTGCCCGCCGCGCGCTCCGCAAAGGGCACCAGGGTGCGTACCTGCTGGCCATTGCGATCCTCAATCACCAGGCTGACCTCGGTATCACCGCCAAGCTCAGTGCCAATAGTGACGGTTTCCCCGATCAGGGGATCGATGGTATCGATACTCACATTCAGGGACAGATCCGGCTCCACGAAGATTCTGGCCGCATCCTCCGCCTGCAATCCCCCGGTATCCGCTACCCGCACACGCGGATAGAAGGTGCCGGGTGCACTGTAAACAAAGTTCAATGAGCCAGTGGTAGTGGTTTGATCAACGGTGCCGTCGCCATCCAGGTCCCATTCGTACTGAGTGATTCCACCACCATCCGGATCGCTGGCCGTGGCGGTAAAGTTGACATTCAGGGGCGGCCTGCCAGTAGCTGGAGAAACTACCAATGTCACCGTGGGGCTGCCCGTAGGCAGAGCATTCACCTCCAACGTCGGTATGGTCAAAGTGGTGGCAGCACTGAGATTATCGGTGACCCGCAGGCGCGCCTGGAAAAAGCCCTCTGTGGTATAGGTATGAGACACACTCCCCGTAGTCGTAGTGGTGTCGAAGGTGCCATCACCCTCGAAGTCCCATTCGAACTGGGCAATACCATCACTGTCGGTGGCGGTGGCGGAGAAAGTGACAAACAGTGGAATCTGCCCATTGGAAGGCGTCAGGTTGACAGTTACCACCGGAGCCTGGTTGCCGACCGCAATTAATACACTTCCCGTGGCCTGCTCCCCCAATCTGTCGGTCACCCGCAGGGTGGCATCGTAGTTGCCCGGCGTCCTGTAAGTAAAACTCTGGTTGCGACCTACGGTTTCACTGCGCTCGAAGACGCCGTCACCCTCGAAATCCCACTGATAACGCACAATTGCGTTATCGGTGGTGGCGTTGGGGGTAAAGACCACTGACAGAGGCGCCACACCACTGGTCGGTTTCGCGCTGGGCAAGGCAGCTAAAACGTCTTCCAATATGCCAATATAGTGGCTGCCGTCCTGATTGGTGACCACACTGTCCCCCAGCCCCTGTGCGGTGACTTGGGCCAGGTTTTGATACTGTCCTTCGATGGCAGTGCCGGAAAGCTCACAGGTATGGGACTGGCCAACCGTCAAAATGGGAATTTCACAGACACTGGTCTCCGGCGCTCCGGCGGGCTGTACCTGCTGGTCCGTGACCACAACGTTGGATAAATCAACGTCTCCCCTGTTGGTAATCACAAAGGACCAGTTTACGGGGTCTCCGACATTGATTTCGGGTCCCGGCGGGCTATCTGCGTCCAGGCCCTGGGTCGCTTTTTCAAGCTCGACGGCAGGATTGCCCAAAGTGCCCAAATAATGACTGCTGTCTCTGTCTTTTGCCCAGTGCCACCAGCGGTTACCGTAAGCCACCGCTATGCCTGTGTTGCGGTACTGGCCCTGTTTGGCGACACCCTCCAGGGTACAGGTCTGGCTTTGACCCCGCTTCAGCTTTTCAATGGTGCATACCCGGGTGACGTTGCCAAACCAGCTCTGCGATCCCGGTGCCCGATCAAAGACATGCACCCGCCGCAGTGTGGCTTTGCCGGTATTGGTGACTGTATAGGTCCAGGTAACGGGAGAGCCAAGCAGGATTTCCGGCCCCGGTGGCGCATCCGCGTCCTCGCCATTGGTGGTCGTTTCGATAGAGACGTCGAACGCCGGGCTCCACCAGGCCCCATAGGCGGAAAGCGGGAGCAGCAGTATCAACACCGAGGGAGCAACAAACCAACGCCTGAATTGTGCCGGTTTCAGTGCCGAGAATAAATTACCCATGATATTTCCCCTCATCAATCCGACCCCCGTCCTTTTCAAATTGATTGATTTTTTTCAGCCTGAAGAAATCTCTAACCTGTCTTGAAGTGATTACCCAGCCTGTAAATCTGGCGTTTCAATAGTCAAATTCATACACTGGAAGGCCGCCCATGAAAATCCGTGCAATTACACCGAATCGCTTGCCCCTCAAGGGCTTTCGGCCGGCGGCGGCACATCCTTGTATCGCAACAGCCGGTCAACCCATTGAGTTGCCCGGTTAATAATTCCTCTATTTAGCTCATAGCAGGTTGTTGAAAAAGGCATCCTGCCTGTTTCAAAACACGAAAAGCGAAAAATGTGATTTTCACTTTTCTCCCAAAATCAACGACTTAGGCGTCGTCGATTTTGCCGGAACATCCATATTCCGGTACCAGGCTGTCGAAATTCTGCGAATTTCAACAGCCTGATAGGTCCCGGTGCGCCTCTCCGCCTGGTTTCTGAAAGCCCCGGTAGCCTGACAGCTTATTTAGAGGCGCGGAGGTAGGTGCAGCCGCCTGGAAATAACATCGGGTAAGCAGGGTGCAGAGAGAGGAAAGTATTGCTGCAAGGTGGACATAATCCGGGCGCGAAGCTGTCGCCGGCAAAGAGACAGAGGCGATTAAGAGAGAAGCGAAGCATCGCATTCACTGGACCCTGTGTGGATTGTTATTTTTCCAGCAAACCTGACGCCGAACAGGTAAAAATATTCGCCAGGATTTCAGGCAACAACATCATTCCCAGGTATTTTCAGGCTCCGGCCAAAAATAATATCCGGATCACTGCAGCAGCCATTTCTAAATTATTCCACTACTAGAAATTATATGGCGGCCTAACAGCCATACACTAGCACCCATCCTACATCTATGTATCTCACAATTTACGGTTTTGACCCTACTACACAAGTATTTCAATTAAAATACCGTTATTGCAGTAAAGGCGCTAAATCACACCTATTCGGCAATAGTTTTTCCAACCGATATGTGTAACTTGTCTCCAAGGGGGATTTCAGTAAAATTCGTGTAGCTTATGACAAGTTATTTATAGGCCATAAAGGCTCTTTATCGCGCACCCCAAAGCGAAAATTTTGGCAATACTTTCTGAACTAGCTGCACCTCAGATCAATTGGGGAAGAAAATAACGACAACGCAGCGATAATAGTTGAGGTCTATTCCTAAGGAAAAATCAGGTTTTTATGCAGCAGCCCCGCGCAGAAATCCGAATAGGATTCTTCAAACCAATCCAGAGCCGGTATTACACTGCAATCGCAATTAGCCTGACATGCTCAGTAAGCAGGATTGCAGGAGTTTAGCTTAGCGAGGTCGATACTTGACCGGGTTGCCGGAAGTTCAATTGGGGAACGTCACAATTCCCAGACGTGAAAAGGATCAGGAGCAAAGCCGGGAATTCTCTGATTAAGAAGTAGGCAAAAGATTGGGATATTATCACCCTGGGCGCACTCGAGCCGGACCGCAACTGGACCTACTTCTACCATACTCCAGCCAACAGCACAGCCTGAAGTGCGAATACCGCCGAGAACTTACGCAAACACTTGTAACTTGCTCAACTGGCAGCAGCATAGGGTGAAAATGACAATCCTGATCAGCCGACAGCTATGTGCGCAAAAGCATGGAGCTGATCAAGCTTGAAAAACGAATAGCGCATAAAAAAACTACTGCTAGGCTTCATCCGTAAAATTTGCCGCAAGGTGTGATCCATCGCAAAAGGGTTTGTTCTTCGAAGCACCACAACGGCAAAGGGAATATTTTTTCTCGCACGCACCCTCACACCAATCCGCATTTACCAGTGCCAGGTTACGAATACGATAGGGTCCATTTGCCTCTACTTGAATTGAAATCCCGGGTGGTATCTCGTGGTGGATACCTTCACCATTTCTTTCGTAGCGCAAGGCGCCGGAGGGGCAAGCGCGTATAACGTCAATTATTGCAGCGACCGAACCTTTGTCTGGGTCTATCCAGGGATCACGCTCTGTATCAAATACCGCCTGGAGGCGCCGGCCGCATTCGTAGGACTTGGAACAGACCAGGCGATTGTAAAGGACTGTTATGTCTCTGCCCTTGTAGCTCAAAATTTCGTCTGTGGTTCGTTCAGGGGATTTCTTATCCGAATATCCAACGCGGGCATGGGAACCATCACAAAATGGCTTGTTATTTGATGCACCGCAGCGGCATAGAGCCATCGTGGCCCGAGTGGGTATGTCTGCACCATCGACTCCCTTCAAGTCCTCCAGGCTATGTGTGATCGCGGGGCCGTTCTTGCTTAACTCGATCGATGCAGCACTCTTCGCGGGCCCGGCGCTGGGGGATGCGATCCGACCCGTGAGACGCAAGCCATCTCGGATGTTAAGCCCCATCAATGTCAGATTCATCGCGCCGGCAATCAGTTCCAACCCCTGAACAGCAAAGAAAACACTATCAAAGGAGCCAGAGTTGGCTTTCGAGGCCAAAAAAAATGCGCATGGAACCAGAATGATCAGGCCGTTCAATGCAATAATCGGCATCCGCTTTTTCTTCGCCAAAACGCCGGGATTATTGCGGCCCCGCCCCAGGGACATTCCGGAGCCTCCGGTAATTATCATGGCCGGAATCAACACAGCCATTCCCCAGAGAATGCCATTCTTAACCGCCGTAACGGCCGCTTCGTTACCTATCAGCTCTGAAACCGCTGTCGAGGTCCAGAAGCTGGCAATCATTAAGAAACTTACAATACCGGCAATTGCGTGAACTCTGGTTTTCATCATCGTTGCCTCTCTTCGAACCACATGCGTTGCAGCAGCTGGTCCTGTTTGAATAGCTGGTGATATAGCACCGCTCCGGCATGGAGAACCAGCAGCGCAACTATGGCGCCGGCGCCTATTTCATGGGACCTGCGCGGTGGATAGTCGAAGAAGTCAGGCAGCGTTGTCACCAGCTCTCCACCAAAAATTATCGGGCCAGCACCCGACAAAATCATTGTTCCAATGCCACTGGCGGCCGTGCCGAGAATAAGCACGTAGAACAAAATATGGACAACTCGAGAGGCAACATGCTGCCAGCTGGGCATGGGTACGGAAGCAGGTTTATTGTCTACAAATAACCACCAGCCGAGGCGTGTCAAGGTAAGGAGCAGAATGGTGACGCCTATGGGGATATGTACGCGCAAGACGGCTGCTTTGGCGGCCGCGTCTTCCATTTCAGCCGCTCGAAAACCCGAACCAATCAGTGCAACCATAAGCAAAGCACTGAACCAATGGATAGCCACAGCAACCATACCGTACTGATCCGGTGCGCTTTTGAGTGACATCTTGCTGCTCTCTATACGCTGCGCAGTGGCTTAGGCCACGCAGTGGCCGGACACGGCCAGCTTTTTGAACAGGTGCGGCGAGGCAACCGCACTTTCGGGGTAACCGCCGATGCGCTTCTGAAATTCCGGGTTTGTGAAAGCGTTGCGGAAGCTCTCCACACTTTCCCATATTGCATAGTTAACGAAGGTCCCACTGCCGCCTATGGCTTTATGCAGCTGTGTGGAGATATAACCGGGCTGGGCGCGCATAAAATCTGCATCGTGCTTCCACGCCGCAAGCAGGGCCTCCCCATCGGCTGGATCGATGGTGAAGACGTTGATTAGCACTATGGAGCCGTCTTCGTTGGTTTGCATCTGGTCAGCCAGACTGACTTTGTCGTTGAGCTCTTCGAACCTCGCCATCATTCAAATCCTCTAACAGTTGCTGATAACACTTGTTTACTCAATACGGCCGCGAACAATTTCCAAGAGCCGAAGCGCATCCCGGATACGTCGCTCACTCAGCCCCTCGGCCAGTGTGTTGACCCAGGCGGCCTGTGCTTTGCCTATCTCGACCATGACCGCACTTCCGGTTTCGCTGATGGCGACAAGCGGCGAACGCTTGTGATCCAGATTTGCCTCCAAAGTAACCAATCCTTGGGCTTTGAGATCATTGACGATGCGCTGCACGCCCTGACGGGCGAGCCCCATCCTCCTGGCGATCTGGGCGACCGTGAGGGGCTGCCCCCATTCGTCGATAGCCCCCATTACCTGCCAGCGGGCACTGGTCATGCCCATCGGTTTGGTCAGTTTGTTGCCGGCCGCCAATAGCTCCCCATTCAACCGAAAGGTCTCAAGGATCAGGGCAGTCAAAGCCTCGCCTTCTGCTGTTCGCTTCATAGGAACTTATGCTGTCATAATGGTAATATATTGTCAATTATCTTATCTGCCCGCTTTTGAATGCCCAAGTCCACCTTGGCGACAGGCTGATAAAGCCATATTGAGTGTCTGCAAACGGGATTTCAGTGTATGCCAGGTCAAATCTGAACTTTGCAGGTTGGCATATCGAGGCGCAATGACCCACACCGGGAATTAGGTTCCAGGAACACCCTACACAATAAAGGCACACACCAGCCCAGATCGCCAATAGGGGAAAATTCTCCTACCTTATTATTAATTAAGCAGTTGTTTAGCTGGCAAGCCACCTCTTAATTCAGTCCACCCTGTGGGGTCGCCGGCATTGTGGAGTTATTACCGGCCTGTTACAGGCCCAGGACACAGCAACAACCGAGCAAAACTGACTGCCACTGAGCGGACCAAATCATGACGGAACCCCCCGCCAAGCCGGGCACAACTGGAGCAGTCTGGCCGGAGCTGTTTTTAGATACGGACACTCTGGTCGCTTTCGGTATCGCCCTGGGACTTGGCCTGCTGGTTGGACTGCAGAGGGAGCGCACCGCTGTCCGCCTCGGCGGAATCCGGACCTTTCCCCTGATCGCACTGTTTGGTGCCATGGTGGCGCGCACCAGCCAGATCTATGACGCCGCCTGGCTGATGGCCATCGGCCTTCTGTGTATGGTGGTATTGATATTACTGGGAAATCTCGAACGCCTTCGCGGAGAGGCGGAAACCTCCGGTGTCACCACCGAAGTCACCGCCCTGTTGATGTTTCTCCTCGGCGTCCTGCTGGTGGTCGGTGACAAAACACTGGCGGTGGTCGCTGGCGGCACCATTACTGTACTGCTGCACCTGAAACCCAGTATGCACAGGTTTGCACAGCGGCTGAGCGAAAATGACCTTCGCGCAATTATGCGATTTGCGCTAATTTCACTCATTATTCTGCCAGTGCTGCCCAATCAAACCTTTGGCCCCTACGACGTCCTGAACCCCTTCAAAATCTGGCTGCTGGTAGTACTTATCGTCGGCATCGGCCTGGGAGGCTATGGTCTTTACAAACTGGTGGGCGCCCAGGCGGGCACCCTGTTGAGCGGTGTCATCGGCGGCCTTATTTCCTCCACCGCAACCACCGTCAGCTATGCCCAGCGCGTCCGCAACAATGACACTGCGCTCGACCTGGCGGCCCTGGTGATACTGATCGCCTCCACTACCATGTTTGTGCGTATCTTTGTTGAGATCTCAGTGGTGGCGCCCCATATTCTGGGCCAGCTGGCACCGCCGCTGGCCGCGCTAATGGCGGTCAGCGTCGCGGTCTGTGGCGTCGGTTATCGTACAATCAGCCGGCGGAAGTACGACATACCGGCGCAGAGCAACCCGGCGGAACTTGGCTCGGCGCTGATCTTCGCCTGTCTCTACGCTGCGGTGCTGCTGGGTATCGCCGCCGGCCAGGAGTATCTTGGCAACCGCGGCACCTATCTGGTGGCAATGATTTCCGGATTTGCCGACGTGGATGCCATCACCCTTTCCAGTGCCAATCTGGCTGGGGAGGGGTTGCTGGAGCCCGCAACCGCCCTGCGTGCAATTGTCATCGCCACCCTCGCCAACCTGGCCTTCAAGGCTGTTGTGGGAGGTATTCTTGGCGGAAGAGCGCTGTTCCGGCGATTAATATTATTGTTCGCGCTGCCTTTTTGCGCGGGTCTGGCAGTGGTTTTTCTATGGCCTCAGCCATGATTGTCACCTTCACATCATTAACCAGGCAATCCGGCGGAGGATTCCCCATCGACTAGATTGCCAGGTTAATAGTGTCGACAAGCCCTAAAAAGATCGCCTACGGTAACGCCGGTATCCGGGGCACCAAAAGTTCCGCTCTATCGCCGCTTTCAGCTTGTCCTCGGTTATACCCGGCGCAACACCGTCGGCCTGGGCCTGCAGGCCCACTTTCATGCCGATATAGCGGGTAATTTCACGAATATCGGACAGTGCCGGCAGCAGGGCACCGGCTCCGGTCCTGACCACCGGCGCATGTTCGGCCAGCGCTTTGGATGCCGCCATCAACATGCCGTCAGTCACCCGCGTGGCTCCGGCGGCGATCACACCCAGCCCGACCCCCGGGAAAATGTAGACATTATTGCACTGGGCCACATTGTAGCTCTTCCCTTCCAGCTCCACCGGCGCAAAGGGGCTGCCGGTGGCGACCATGGCGTCGCCATTGGTCCAGGCCAGAAGTTCCTGCGGCCGGGCCTCAGCGCGCGATGTGGGATTCGACAAGGGCAAAATCAGCGGGCGCTTGCAGCCGGCGTGCATGGCTTCGACCACCTCCTGAGTGAACAGGCCGCCCTGCCCCGAAACACCTATCAGAATGGTTGGCTGGACCTGCTGGACCAGCTGCAGCAAACTCCACTGGTTGGCGTTGGGATACAGTGCCGATTCCTGGGCCAGGCGCGCCTGGAAGTCGTGCAACCCCTTGACGTCGTCGGTAACCAGGCCGTAGCGGTCAAACATCAATATTCTCTGCCGGGATTCCCGCTCCGACAGCCCCTCGTCGACCATGGCTTTTACGATCTGCTCCGCAATACCACAGCCGGCCGAACCGGCTCCCACCACAAGGACACGCTGCAAGCCCAGAGGCTCCCCTTTTGCCTTACACGCCGCCAGCAGCGTCCCCAGGCAAACCGCTGCAGTGCCCTGGATATCGTCGTTGAAACAGCACAGCCGGTCCCGGTAGCGTTCCAGCAGCGGCATGGCATTCGATTGGGCAAAGTCCTCGAACTGCACCAATACTCTGGGCCAGCGGCGTTTCACCGCCGCGATAAACTCCTCAACGAATTCGTCATATTCTTCCTGGGGCACCCGCTCGTGGCGCCATCCCATATACATGGGGTCGTCCAGTAAAGTGCGGTTGTTGGTACCCACATCCAGCGTGACCGGCAGTGTGTAGGCGGGGCTGATACCGCCACAGGCGGTATATAAGGACAACTTGCCAATGGGAATGCCCATACCGCCGATACCCTGGTCACCAAGGCCGAGGATACGTTCACCGTCGGTAACCACTATGACTTTGACATTGTCCTTGGTGGCGCTGCGCAGGATATCGTCCATGTGCTCGCGGTCCGGATAGGACACAAACAAGCCGCGGTGGTTGCGATAGATATTGGAAAACTCCTCGCACGCCTGGCCCACCGTCGGCGTGTAGATGATCGGTAGCATTTCCTCAATATGGGCCTGGATCAGGCGAAAGAAGAGGGTTTCATTGTCGTCCTGGATTGCCCGCAGGTAGATGTGGCGTTCCAGATCCGTATTGCACTGGCAGTACTGGTGATAGGCGCGGCGCACCTGCTCTTCGATGGTTTCCACATTGTGGGGCAGCAGCCCGGCCAGATTGAACTCGAGGCGCTCCTTCAGAGTAAAGGCGCTGCCCTTGTTGAGCAGTGGCATCTCCAGCAGGGATGGACCGGCATGGGGAATATACAGTGGGCGTTTGTCTTCATTGGTCATCGTCGGGATTATACCCGGAAATCGGCATGCACATTACCCTACTGCGCTAAATTGTGTCCCGGCTTTCGCTTAGCCCAGGCCCACTTCCAGGGTGAAATGATCGTGGATACCGAACGAGGCCAGACTGCCAGGCTGTATCTATACTGTGTACTTATTTACAGATCCCGACCACCCAATGGGGAACAGAAAGGCTCGGGGCCAAATCCACCCTTTCGAGGAATTCAAGCTATGGCCGCTTCGCCAGGCGCCAGACTGGCGCTACTGCTGACCATCCCCCTGACTGCCCTGACACTGTCCTTACCAGTCTTCGCCGACGAGGATCCACTGCCCTCATGGAATCAGGGAGCGGCGAAACAGGCCATAGTGGAGTTTGTTCAAGCAGTCACAGACCAGTCTCAAGCGGTCTATGTGGAGCCCCAGGACAGAATCGTTGTTTTCGACAACGACGGGACCTTGTGGCCATCCCACCCCGTTTACACGCAATTGGCGTTTGCATTGGACCGGATCGACGCTCTGGCACCTGCGCATCCGGACTGGAAAAACAAGCAGCCATTTAAAGCAGCGCTCGACAAGGACTTCAATGCACTCGGCCAACTGGGCTCCAAGGGTATCCTGGAACTGGTGATGGCCTCGCATACCGGTATAAGCACCACTGAGTTCGAAACAATAGTCAAGGATTGGTTTGCATCCGCGCGACATCCACGCTTCAAACGCCGCTATACAGAGCTCGCCTATCTGCCGATGCTGGAACTGCTCAACTATCTGCGAAGCCACGGCTTCAAAACCTATATAGTATCGGGCGGCGGGACTGACTTCATCCGGCCTATTTCCCAGACAGTCTATGGAATTCCACCGGAGCAGGTGGTTGGCTCCAGCGTAAAAATCAAGTATGAGATAGAGAATGGCAAGCCGCGGCTCCTGCGGTTATCGGAGCTGAATTTTGTGGACGACAAAGCCGGAAAGCCGATAGGTATTCATAATTTCATTGGCAAACGGCCCCTGGCCGCATTCGGAAACTCCGACGGCGACAGAGAAATGCTGCAGTGGACCGCCGCCGGCAAGGGCGCGCGCCTGATGATGCTGGTACTCCACGACGATCCAAAACGGGAATATGCCTACGGCCCCGCCCGCGGGCTGCCGGACACCAAGTTTGGAAGGTTCTCCAAAGAGCTAATGCGGGAGGCGGAAGAGTCCGGCTGGATCGTGATCAGCATGAAGAACGACTGGAAGACGATCTTCGTTCTCGAGCAATAGATAGACGGACACCGAATGGAGATAGGGACTGGCTCCCCAAGTCCACAGGACCCCGTCCTTATACAGGTCAGTTGCTGCCGGAAGCACCTGCCTCTATCTGCTTCTGGACCTTTTCCAGATTGAATGAGCCCGGACTCTGGCTGGGTGGATAGTCCTGCATGGTTTTGAGAAACTCGCTCGCTATCTGCTGCATTGGCACCAACACAAACGCCCTGTCTATCAGCCAATCGTAATATACATTGGAGTTGTGCTGCGCGCGTTCGAATGGATCGCGGCGCAGATTGAACAACAGAGGGACTCTCAATTCCGTGAAGGGTTCCATCCAGACACCAAACGCCTGCCCCCGGTTTTCCTGAAAGACCGATTTCCAGGCATCGTAGCGCATCGCCACTATCTGACCATCGTCATTGACATAGATAAAGTCCGAGCGTGGTGATTTATCCGTCTCACCAGTGAAATACGGCAGCATGTTTTTGCCGTCGATATAGTTCCGGTATTTCCTGCCTTCCAGTCTGACTCCTTCAAGCAGTTTTTGCTTGATGTCCGGGTCACCACCAACGGCGGCAAAGGTCGGCAGCCAGTCCTCGTGGGAAACGATACCATTCAAGGTCTTGCCGGCGGGAAATTTACCCGGCCACCGCACAAAAGCCGGCACCCGATAGGCCCCTTCCCAGTTGGAGTTCTTTTCGCTGCGGAAAATCGTGGTTCCGGAAT
The DNA here is from genome assembly GCF_040932045.1 of Microbulbifer sp. TYP-18. Classification (NCBI taxonomy): domain Bacteria; kingdom Pseudomonadati; phylum Pseudomonadota; class Gammaproteobacteria; order Cellvibrionales; family Microbulbiferaceae; genus Microbulbifer; species Microbulbifer sp. TYP-18. Next base: position 319,900 of record NZ_JBFRBC010000003.1, on the reverse strand, counting down.
CTGGCCAGGTATTGTAGTGGGGACCATTGTCAGTGGAATAGAAGACGATGGTATTGTCGGCGATTTTCAATTCATCGAGAAGATCCAGCAACTGGCCCACATGCTGGTCATGTTCCACCATACCGTCTTCGTATTCGTTGCTGTTGGGCCCGGCAAGGTTAGTGTGCTCCTCCCGAACATGTGTCCTGAAGTGCATCCGCGTGGCATTCCACCAGACAAAGAAAGGCTTATTGTCCCTGTGCGCGCGCTTGATAAACTCGATCGCCGCCACAATAGTTTCGTCATCAATGGTTTCCATGCGCTTTTTGGTCAGCGGCCCTGTGTCTTCAATTTCTCCGTTTGCCTTGGCTCGGATCACACCACGAGGGCCGAATTTCTTGCGGAACTCCGGATTTTTAGGGTAGTCCCGATTTTCCGGTTCCTCTTCCGCATTCAGGTGGTAAAGATTACCGAAAAACTCATCGAATCCGTGATTGATAGGCAGATGCTCGTCACGGTCACCGAAATGGTTCTTACCGAACTGACCGGTGATATAGCCGAGACTTTTCATCACCGTTGCAATGGTCACGTCGGATTCCTGCCAGCCCTCTTTTGCCCCTGGCAGTCCAACCTTGGTCATTCCTGTCCTGACGGGGACATTGCCACCTACAAATGCGGCCCTACCGGCGGTGCAGGACTGCTGGCCATAATAGTCGGTAAACGACAGCCCCTCATTGGCTATGCGATCGATATTGGGGGTCATATAACCCATCATGCCCCGATTGTTGAAACTGATATTCCAAACACCAATATCGTCTCCCCAGATCACCAGAATGTTAGGCTTTTCCTGGGTCCAGGCGGAGCCGGATATCACTAAGAAGGCAATTGACGCCAAAGATCGCCAGCTTGCAGCGAGGCGTTGAGGAAGGATCCACCAAAGAGTTTGCTTGTGCATCAATTTACCTCCGGCCACAGTATGGCCAGGACAACTTTGGCCAATTCCTCCTTCAAGACTAGATGATTATCAACAGCTCAAATCCGGAAAAGGAAGTTGGCGTCACCAACCCTTGACGACAAACATACGAATTAATGGGACCGGCTCAACAGCCTGCTGCTGCCGAGCCTACCCCTCTGACCATCACACCTGAGGACATAAATGCGTCCTGCACTGGCATACACCTTGAGGACGGGCCCAGCTTACACTACCCTCGGGACTGTACTCCCCCTGAACTCTATTCAACGCTAATTTCTGCAACAGAAGGTCACCTTAAGAAGTAAAGCTTCCCAGTCCTTTTCAAAGCCCAAAATCTGCCCAATTCGCAAGCGATCCTGCGAAACTTGCGAGGCATCGGGCCAGCTGTGCCGCGTTGGGATAAACTCCAGATATTGTGCTGTCCAGCCGGGCTCATAATATTGCCGATCCATAGCCCTAAGCAAACCGGCCAGAAACCCTGAGCGCCTTACGACCAGATTACCATATGATAAATTCTGCTTCTGAAAGAGAGTAGGTATCGATAACCAAGGGCCAGTAGATGGAATTATTTAAGCGCAGATCATCGTCAAGATACCATCTCTGGGCGTCAGAACCATTGCAGTTCATCCATTCTACGCGGTTGGACTGACTGGCGTTGACCCCCAGGCATTGCCCATCGTTATAGATGCTTCCATCTACATTGATTTGCAACAATTGATTTCCTGCTTCCGGATCATTATATGGCTTGCAGACGCCGTCCAGGAATTGAGTTCCGTCATCATCCAAACAGTCACTAACCCCACTATCAACGAGCATCAGACGACCCTGAACTTCGGGATAGAACCACTGCTGATTCAGATTTGTCCTCTGGCAATCCCAAAGCCAGACATCATTACCATTGGAAGTATCCCCCTGACTGAGGTCAAAGCACTTGCCAGTAAAAGGGTTTTTTAGCTGATTATTTGCTATCACCCACTGCTGATTATTGTTAGCACCGTTATTGCTACAATCCCACAACTGGATTATATTGCCATTGCTACTACTCCCTCCGGCATTGTCGAGACACTTCCCCATAGACCGAATTGTGCCATCTGTGGAAAAGGTCCACAGTTGTTCCGGCGTCTGATTGGGTAAATCTTCACAACCCCAAATTGTGATCTGGGTTCCGTTGGCAGTTTGAGCACCGGATACTTCAGCACACTTGCTATAGTCTTTCCTGGGCACCAGGTTTCCCTCACGCGCCGGAATTACCCAGGAAAAGTCCGCATCATAGGTAAGGCCGCCGCAATCGTAGAGATCGATATTGGCCCCATTTGAGTTATCGCCACCTTGTTGCCTATTGACGTCCAGACACAGACCTGTGGCCGATGAAGAGGCAATATGCCCTTCGACATGATCAACCACCCACCTTTGCTGGAGGCTTCCGGATATACAGTTTTGTAGTTGTACGTTGTAGTCACCACTGACACGGCCCATGCACAAACCCATGGAGCGAATAGTGCCATCCGGATAAAACGACCAGCGCTGTGACGGACGATTCTTACAGTCCCACAATTGTAAATTCGCTTTGTCCACTGGCTGCCCGCCGGCCACTTCCACACATTTGGTCTGATCCCGAAGTTTAAGCGCTATATGGCCTTCACCTGCAGCACCACCCAACTCGAACCCCACTGCCGCATGGTCGGAGTAAACCGACAGATTTCTGCCACCAAATCCAGCGATAAAATCACTTGACACCGCAAAATCCAGTTCACCCGGCCTGGTATCATTGGTGGGAAATATATGGGTTGGCTGAAAGCTCCGGTACAGGTGGCTTCCGGCCGGGAGTGTTGGGGTTAAATCCGGCAGAGGGTTTCCATTCGTATCCGGATATTCATGGTTTTGCAGGTCCCGGTTAAAATCCCCCAGAGCCAGCCACGAAGAGGTGGGGTTGGCTGTCGCAATCTGCGCCAACACCGTATCGGCATTGTTGTTCCTGGTGCGCCCATATGAGCCCGCGTGAACAGTGTAGACCGTGGTAGGGGTACTACCCTGGGCACCGGTATTGATGGTAATTCCAAAACTTTCGCGGCTGGTGCCCTGTGTCGCGGGAAGGATGGATACTGCACTGGCTCTATAGCGTGAAACAATGGCAAGGTTGGTGCGCCTACCGTCGGAAGGCGTATCGTGATCTCCAAATACCGGCAGATGATAAATATAGTAACTCTGTCGATTTACAGTCCACAGATATTCTGAAACGATGGCTCCGGGAGCCGCTGCAGCCTCCCAGCTTCTCAGTGCATTACCGGCCGAGGCGGGCACTGCCCCGGCTTCCTGCAGTGCTACCAGATCCCGTGGAGCACCAAGATACTCTCTGGTTCCGCTCAAAATCGCCCGGACATCCACTTGCCAGGTACTGTCAGTATCGCTATTTGCCCCCTGCATATTAAAAGTGGCAAAACTGAATTCACTGATATGTGCCTGGGAGTAGCCTGGAATAAAGTAGAAAACTGTGCAGATAAAAAAGAGTATGGCGAGAAAAAATGAGCGTGTCTTTATGACATTCATATGACGAATCCTTGTATGATTTTTATCCTAAATAAGAAAATCTTGCTCTAATTCAAAAATTATCCTCTTTCTATTTTTCAATACTATTTTTTATAACATCTCGCCGTCGTTGTTTACAAGCCCTACAGACAACCAAAGACGCATCAATTAATTGTAATAATTACCGCTCTGGCGGCAGGCCCTGGAAAAAATAGATAAATCCATGGCGGACACCTTTGCAAGCCACACGCCATCAGGATGAAAGCTGGCACCACCCAGAATCAATCATTGCAAAACGAATTTTTAAAATGGAGAATATCAGCCGGAAAATCTTTTGCGGAATCAAGCAATAAAGTTTAAAAAGTGAAGATGAATAGAATAAAATTGAGCCGTACAAGCAAACGAAAATAGAAATAAATATTTTTACCGTCACACAAGAATTCATCAGATTATAGTTTTTCTTCGTGGTGAAAGGCTTGCGGAGATGCGCCGCAAACTCTGGCTAAAAAGCCGGGGAGGCTTTTTATACCGGTAACTATTAACCAACCCGCCAAATAAAGTGCCTAGCAAGTGCGGTATAGGGAAGTATTGCTGCAGAACAGGGACCGACGCAGGCGCCGGAATAGCAATTGATTCAGACGTCCGGCTCGCCCATCAGGGTCGGCCAGGCAGCGCGAAGGTATAATACCATAGTCCACAATGTGAGCGCGGCGGCCACATAGAGCAATATATAGCCAAGGGCTTCCATCAGTGGATATTCCCGCACATCGAAAGCCAGTAGCACTATAATAGCCGCCATCTGGGCGGTCGTTTTGATTTTGCCGATAAAAGAAACCGCTACGCTGCTGCGCTTACCCAGTTCAGCCATCCATTCGCGCAACCCGGATACCGCAATTTCACGCCCGATAATCACCGCCGCAGCCACGGTGAACCAACTGTTTTGATGCAGACCGACCAGTAAAACCAGCGCAGTGGCAACCATTAGCTTATCCGCTACGGGATCCAGAAAAGCTCCGAAAGGCGTGCTTTGATTCATTCGCCGGGCTATGTAGCCGTCCAGCCAATCGGTGATGGCCGCTGCGGAGAAAATTACTGCCGAAGCCAGATAACTCCATTTGTAGGGCAGGTAAAATACCAATACGAATACCGGTATCAACGCGACGCGCAGTAGCGTTATCTGGTTGGCGAGTGTCATGCTTGCCCCTGTCTTTAATGAGGGTGTAACTTACCAAGTCATGGAAGAAAAAGAAACATTGCCTGCGACCCGGCTTTTTGGCTCTGTGACACAGTGCGCGGGTCAGTGGCTGTGCATCGCGTCGTAAATTTCCCTGGCCAGCTTTCCGCTCACACCATCCACACCCGCCAGCTCATCCACAGTCGCGCGACGTATCTCCTGCAGTCCCCCGAAATGACGCAGCAGGGCTCTGCGGCGTGCCGGCCCAACCCCGGGGATGCCCTCAAGGGGCGACTCACGACGCTTTTTATCCCGTCGTGCACGATGGCCGGTTATGGCAAAGCGGTGCGCTTCATCCCGCACCTGCTGAATCAGGTGCAGCGCAGCGGAATCTGATGCCAGCACATGGGTCTTGTCCCCCGCCACCACATAGAGGGTTTCAAGTCCCGCCTTGCGGCTGCTGCCCTTGGCCACGCCAATTATCTGCACACCCACTACACCCAATTCATTCAGGCAGTCCACCGCCTGCCGCACCTGGCCCTTGCCGCCGTCGATAAGCAGTATATTGGGGAATTTACCCTCCCCGCTGGCAAGGCGTGTGTAGCGCCGCTTCAGTGCCTGGGCCATCGCCGCATAGTCGTCTCCGGGCTGGACCCCCTCAATATTGAATCGGCGATAGTCGGACTTTACTGCGCCGCCGGTATCGAAGACGACACAGGATGCCACTGGTGCCTCCCCGCTGGAATGGCTGATATCAAAGCACTCCAGCCGCTCGGGCAGCTGCTCCAGGCCCAGGCTCTCCTGCAGGGCGCCGAAGCGGCTGAGCAACTTTTGCTGGGCTGCGGTGCGGCTGCTGAGATTTTGCTCCGCGGCCTGCTGTGCCATAGAGACCCAGGTCGCCCGGTTGCCGCGCAGCCGGTGCGCCAGTGTCACCTCCCGCCCACTGTGTTCGCTGAGGGCACGCTGCAAAAGCTCAGTATCGCCGACAGCCTCCGCAGTGAGGATTTCCCGCGGCACCTCGCGCCGTCCCCCCAGATAGAACTGAGGAATAAAAGCGGACAGCAATTCGGCAGCGGAAAGCCCCAGCCGCTCCGCTGGGAAATAGCTGCGGCTGCCCAGTATCCGCCCCTGCCGGATAAATAGAATGTGTACGCAGCAATTACCGCCCAGGACGGCCACTCCGATCACATCGACATTACCGCTGCTTCTCTCCGCCACCTGATCTGCCTGCAGGCGCCGCAAATCGGCGATCTGGTCGCGGAGGCGCGCGGCCCTTTCAAAGTCGAGCAGTTTGGACGCCTTGTCCATCTCATCTGCCAGTTCGCGGATGATAGTGTCGCTTTTGCCGCTGAGAAACATTTCCGCATGGCGCACATCAGCGCGATAGTCCTCCTCGCTGATAAAATTGACGCAGGGTGCGGTGCAGCGGTTGATCTGGTATTGCAAACAGGGCCGTGAACGGTTGCGAAAGACACTGTCCTCACAGGAGCGGATGCGGAATGTCTTCTGCAGAAAATTCACACTGTCTCTTACGGAAGCCGCATTGGGATAAGGGCCAAAATACTGCCCTTTTTTGCGCTTTGCACCCCGGTGCAAAGCAATGCGGGGAAAGGTGTCTTTGCTGGAGAGGAAAATATAAGGGTAACTCTTGTCATCCCTCAACATCACATTATAGGGAGGTTTTTGGGACTTGATGAGACTCTGCTCCAGCACCAGGGCCTCGGTCTCACTGCGGGTGACGGTAACCTCAATGCTGTTGATTCGCTCCACCAGCGCCATGGTTTTGGCTGTGAGCCCGGCGGCGCGAAAGTAGCTGGAGAGGCGGTTGCGAAGATTCTTGGCCTTGCCGACGTACAATATGCGCCCTTCGGCGTCAAACATCTGGTAGACACCGGGGCTGCGGGTCAGACTCTGCAAAAAGCGCTTGCTGTCGAAAGGTTGCCTCATAGTGGTACAGCTATCTGCTATGGGATCCGTCATTTGGTGCCGGGAATTACATCAAAATTTCCGGTCTGACAACAAGATCTTACAGGGCGGCCTCCGGATCGAGCAGTTGGTGTTTTACCGCGAGCAGCGCCAGCTCCACATCGCTCTGAATATCCAGCTTGGCAAAAATACGATAGCGATAGCTGTTGACAGTCTTGGAACTGACCGACATGGTATTGGCAATCTCCGCCACTTTCATTCCGTTGACGATCATGACAGCCGCCTGGAGTTCACGTTCGGAAAGCTTATCGAATGGGGAGGCATTTGCCAGCTTCCCGCCCATATTGCGCACTGCCAACTTGACCGCAACATCTCTGGTAATATGCATCTTTCCGGCAACTACGGTGCGAATGGCCACGATCATTTCCTTGAGCTGCGTACCCTTGGTCAGATAACCCCAGGCTCCGGCTTTTAGCATGCGCCCCGGGAAAAGATCGTCGTCGAGAGCGCTGACTGCGATTACCTTCATCTGGGGCCAGCGATGCAACAACTTGCGGGTGGCCTCGAGTCCTCCCATACCCGGCATCTTGACGTCCATAAGAATAACGTCAACCTCTGTCTGGCGGCAGAAATCCAGGGCCTCCTCTCCGCTGCTCGCCTCGCCAATCACTTCAATTCCATCGACGTCAGCGAGCATGCGCGAAATACCCATACGCACCAGGTCGTGATCGTCTACCACCAAGACTTTAGTCAATTTCGCCCCAACTACGGAATACACTACGTTGCGTTTTGCGGAACCCAGTCCCGCCTGCAATCTTTTACCGTTTTTATAGTTTTCACCTGACGAGGAAACCGACCTCGTAAAAGTAATGCCACAAAGCCTTGGAGCAACATACCAGACTATCCTGTCGGTGCAAAGGGATACCAGTGATGCCAGCACCGGCGAATGGAAAAGCATCTATTAACCCGACAATGAATACGGACTTATGATGGACTCAATTCGATTTTTCGAAAAGTCAAACTGATTCTTTCATCCATCTGGCGCGCACTTTTTGCCAGCTGATGCAACCAGAATTGCTGTACCGCACCCGAAGTTAATAGCAGCGATCCGTTTGGTAAATCCAACGCCAGACGCCGACTCTTGTCCCGTCGCCGGAAACTCAGCCTGCGCAACTGTCCCAGACTGAGTGTCGCTATGACTGGATAAGTACCCAGTTCCCGCTCGTTGTCCGCGTGCCACCCCATGCTGTCACGCCCACCCCTATAACGGTTGACCAATACAGAGTTGAAATCAAAACCGGCGGCGGCGAGCCGCGCCCGCACAGCCGTCAGTGGCCGGCTCCAGGGCTGGGGAGTCAAAGCCAGCCCGGACCACCGATACACAGCGCCCGGGTCACCCACATAGGCGTGCAGTCTTGGAATGGGGTAGTGACGGCCAAAAAGGTACACTTTCGGCTGATCCCACTGCAGGTTTTGGCGGCAGTCCCGCTGAAGTTCGCCCGAGGCCTCCGGCGATAACCAGTCCCGGATCAACAGTGCTCTGCCCGGCTCCAGTGCCAACCGTTCGACCGATTCACTGGCCCCGGCCACCGCCAGTGCTCTGGAGGTAAAAATATTCTCATTCACCATGGTTGGTCGTGGAGCCCTGTTTTTTCCACCGATTGCAAAACGTCGCCGGGAGTCTGCCCATCGAAAAGTGGCGCCACGCCACCCGCTAAACTGCTGTCCCGGACGAGGCCAATTCTGTCAGTTTGAACAGGCCCTAGCAGGCTGTTGAAATTCGAAGAATTTCGACGCCTGGTACCGGAATATGGATGTTCCGGCAAATCGGCGACGCCTAAGTCGTTGATTTTGGGAGAAAAGTGAAAATCACATTTTTCGCTTTTCGTGTGTTGAAAAAGGCAGGATGCCTTTTTCAACAACCTGCTAGGGATAGTAGCGGGGCTCCGGCTCCAACTCGACACCGAATTTCTGGTAAATATCTGTTGCGATTTCAGCTGCCAATCGTGTCACTTCTGCCCCCGGGCCCCGTCCCGGGTTTACCAACACCAATGCCTGGCGATGGTGCACGCCGACATTATTGATGCGCCTGCCGCGCCAGCCGGCCCGCTCAATCAGCCAGCCGGCCGCCAGCTTCCACCGTTCGCCGGCGGGAAAGGCCACCAGTTCCGGGTAGCGCTGCTTCAGGGCAAAATAACAGGATTCGCTAACCAATGGGTTTTTAAAAAAGCTGCCTGCATTGGGGATCTCTGCCGGGTCCGGCAGCTTGCTGCTGCGAATGGCAATTACTGCCCGCGCTATCTCGTCCGGCCCCTGCTCAGCCGCATCCAGCCGATGCTCACTGAAGTAGTGCTGCAGGGCCGGATAATCAACCCGTGGTACCCAGCGGCGTGGCAATCGCATCCGCACTTGTGTGATGACATATTGGTCCAGGGTACTGCCCTTAAAAACACTGTTGCGATACTCGAACTGGCAGTCACTAGCCGAAAATTTTTGCTGTTCGCCACTGGCGATATGCACCGCAGTCAGGTCCCAAAAAATATCCCGCAGCTCAACGCCATAAGCGCCGATATTTTGTATTGGCGCGGCGCCAATACAGCCGGGGATTAACGCCAGGTTCTCAAGTCCGCCAATACCCTGCTCCACAGTCCGCATTACCAACTGGTGCCAGTTCTCCCCCGCCGCTGCAGTCACCAGAGTGTCCTCACCGGTATCCACCATCGACACACCTTGCAACTGCAGGTGAATCACCAGCCCAGGAAAATCTCCCGTCAACACTATGTTGCTGCCACCACCGAGAGGGAGAACCGGCAGTTGCCGCCGGCGGGAAAACTCCAGCGCCTCCAGCAGCTGTTCCAGGCTGTTCACCCGGGCAAAATAATTCGCCTTGGCGGCTATGGCCAGGGTGTTCAGGGGCTGTAAATCCACGTCGGTGTCAATCATGGGTCAGGCCAGTATTTCCCGCATGCGCTCTAGGTCCTGTTCCGTATCGACACCGCCGGGGACCTGTTCACAGGCATCCGCAACGTGGATGGGGTGCTCGTGGTGCAGGAAGCGCAACTGCTCCAGGCATTCAGCGGCCTCCAGTGGTGCCACTGGCCAGGCGACGAAGCGATTGAGCAGGGCCACCCGATAGGCGTAAATTCCAATATGGCGCCGGGGGTAAAACCCGTCCGGCAGACGACTCGAATCCCTGGAAAAGGCGTCTCTCGGCCAGGGAATGGGTGCGCGCGAAAAATAGCGCGCGAAGCCCGATCCGGAGGTGACCACCTTGACGATATTTGGGTTGAGGAAATCCCCGGCAGAGCCAATGGGCTCCGCCAGGGTGGCAACACCCGCAGAGGTTCCGGCCAGATTCGCTGCAACCTGATCGATCACCGCCAGGGGAATCAGCGGTTCGTCCCCCTGCACATTGACCAGTATCCGATCCGCCGCCAGATTCAGCTTGACCGCAACCTCCTGCAGGCGATCGGTGCCGGACACATGCTCTGGGGACGTCATGCAGACTTCACCGCCAAAGGCATGAACCGCCTCAGCCACCCGGGCATCATCGGTAGCCACCACCACGCGTTGGGCACGGCTTTCACTGGCGCGCCGGTGTACATGCTGGATCATGGGTTCGCCACCGATATCCACCAGCGGTTTTCCGGGTAGCCGGCTGGAACCGAAGCGGGCCGGGATAACAATGTCAAAGGAAGGGTGTTGACTCATCGCTGAAATTCTTGCAGATGGCTGTGGACACGCTGGTAAAAAGTGTCCGGCAGTTTTGTTCGCACTTCCAGAGCCCACCAGTGGCTCTGCCAGAAGTCGCGGCACTTTACCGCGTCCTTCATCGTCATTATGACCGGGGTCTCTCCATCGAAGTGCAATTCATGGGGCGTAAACTGGTGGTGGTCGCCGAAAGCCTGCTCCTTCACCTGGTAACCCATTGCGCTCAGCCCACGAAAAAACCGCTGCGGGTTGCCAATGGCACAAACCGCGTGACAGGGGCCGGGCTCCGGGCCGGAAGCCAGCTTCAGGGTTGAAGTATCATCCAGGTTGAACTGGTGCCAGCAGGATGGCTCCAGCTGCATCTCAAACTCCAACAGGTCGCCGCACTGCTGCCGTACCTTTTCTGTGGGCTCGCCATTGACCACCACCATATCCACCTGGCGCAGCCTTGAACCGGGTTCCCGCAAAGGCCCCCTGGGGAGCAGCCTGCCGTTGCCCAGCCCGCGGACGCCGTCTACCACACAGATTTCCAGCGAGCGCCAGAGAGCATAATGTTGCAGGCCGTCATCGGCAATAATCACGTCACACTGATGATAATCGATCAGGGCCCGGGCGGCCTCAGTACGGTTTGGCGACACCATCACCGGGCGCCCGGTGACCAGATGCAGCATAAGCGGTTCATCGCCGGACTCCAGCACATGGGACTGGGCGGTGACCTGATAGGGATAGGCCCGGGGCCGACCGCCGTAACCCCGGCTCACTATCCCGGGATTCAGCCCCCGGCCGTGCAGCCAGCGCGCCAGCTCCGCCACCAGCGGTGTCTTGCCGGCACCACCGACGGTAATGTTGCCCACCACAATCACCGGTACCGGTAGCGGCTCCGGGGGTTGGGTGAGATATCGCCTGCGGCGCCGGCCGGCCAGTACACCATAGAGCCCCGACAGGGGCGCCAGCGGGGTCAGCGGAGAGCCACTATTCCCGTTCGGGTACCAGCGCCTGTTGAACCAGTCTTCCAGTGACATCACCCCACCCTAGCGCGCGGTTTGCTGCTGCAGCAGTGTGGCGTAACGGCCGCCTGCGCGCAGCAGTTGCCCGTGGTTGCCACTCTCGATGATGCAGCCATTTTCCATGACCAGTATCCGGTCCGCAGTTTCCACAGTGCTGAGGCGGTGGGCGATAACAAAGGTGGTGCGGTTCTTCATCACCTCTTCCAGCGCCGCCTGGATCTGGCGCTCGGATTCATTGTCCAGCGCGGAGGTCGCCTCATCGAGAATCAGCAAAGGGGAGTTTTTGAGCAGCGCACGGGCAATGGCCAGACGCTGCCGCTGCCCCCCGGACAGCATCTGCGCATTGTCACCCAACACCGTCTGCAGACCGTTGGGCAGCTCTTCCACAAATTCCGTTGCATGGGCGAGCCTCACCGCTCTCTCGACCTGTTCGGGTGTCGAGTTCTCCAGCTCGCCATAGGCGATGTTCCGATATACGGTATCGTTAAAGAGCACAATATTTTGCGACACCATACTGATCTGGTGGCGGAGATCGCTCAGGGACAATTCCGCAATATCCATGCCATCCAGGAGGATGCGCCCGCTTGTGGGCTGGTAAAAGCGCGCCAATAAACTGACCAGCGTGCTTTTGCCGGAACCCGAGGCTCCCACCAGTGCCACGGTTTCCCCGGGCGAAACCTGAAAATGAATATCGCTCAACACTTCCGGTGCCGCATCGTCGTAGCGGAAACCCAGGTGCTCGAAAGTGACCGCGCCGCGTACAGGCTCTGCCAGTTTCGCCATACCTGTATCCGGTTCCTTGGGCGCGTCAAACACAGTGAAAATACTCTCCGCCGCGGCAATGCCCTTTTGAATATCGGCGAAAACCTCCGACAGGCTGCGCACTGGCTTTGCCAGTGAGGCGGCTGCACCTATGTAGGCCGCAAACACCCCGGCGGTCATGGACTCCACTATGCCCGGTGCCAGCGCCAGCCAAACAATCGTGGCAGTGGACAGCCCCACCAGAATCTGGATCACCGAAACGCTGCCATTGTCCGCCACCACAAGTTTCATAAACTGCTGCCGGTTCTTATCGCTGGCGGACTCGAAGCGCGCATTTTCGTAGGCGCGGCCGCCGTACATGCGGACCACCTGGTAGCCGTTGATGGCTTCCTGGGTCACATGGGTGACATCGCCCATGGTGTTCTGTATGCGGTGGCTGAGTTTGCGAAACCTCTTACCCACCACCCGCACTATGGTGGCGATGATTGGTGCAAAGAGAAAAAAGGTCAGGGTCAGTTTCCAGTTGACCAGAAGCAGATAAATCAGCAGGCCAATGGTGGTAAACGACTCCCTGATCAGAACCTTGAGCGCTTTGCTGATGGAATTGGTTACCTGCTCCACATTGTAGGAAACCTTGGAAATCAGGTAGGCGCCGGTATAGCGATCGAAATAGGCGCTGGGGAGTTCGCTGATTTTAACAAACAGTTCGGTTCTCAAACGGTGAATTACGGAGCGCGCTACATAGGCCAGGCCGTAACTGCCAACAAAGTTGCCGCAGGCGCGCAGCACTATGATCAGCAGCATGGCCAGCGGGATCAGCCAGCGGGCAGTCTCCCGGGGCATGACACCGCCGGGAAAGTAGCCGGCGACAAACCTGGACAGGAATCCACGACCCTCCTGAATACCGGCCCCAACCGCATCCAGCAGCAGTTCGGTGACCGCGATCAGGCTCACGCCCATAGCGGAAAACAACAGAAAGCCAAACACCGCCAGCAGGAAGATGGGCCAGTAAGGCAAAGCATACTGCAACAGGCGGTGGTAGGTTTTGGCACCGTGCAGGGGTTTACGCGGTGATGCGGCGGCTCTGTCCATAAGTTGTCTTACAGTGCCCGGTTGCGGATACTCCGACACGCCTGGCGGCGATCCCTGGGCATCCCATGGGTTACTCTGGTTGCGGCTGCCGCGTAGTGATACTCAGATTGACGAATCCGAGCTGTCCCGCGGCGTCCATCGCACGCACCACCGCCTGGTGCTGGGCGGTGGCATCGGCAGTAATGATCAGTGGGCGATTGTACTCGCCCGCAGAAACTTCCGACAGCGCCGATTTCAGGGTTGTCAGTTTTTTATTGATCAGGGCACGGCCATCCACCGCGTAGGAGCCGTCCGCATTGATCAGTATCTCGATACCAGCCGGCGGATCCTCCGCCTGCGGGCCGGCGGCCTGCGGCAGATTGACGTTGAGGTGGCTCTCCTTGGTGAAAGTGGTGGACACCATGAAAAATATCAGGAGCAGGAAGACCACGTCGATAAGGGGCGTCAGATTAACCCCTTCCTGCTCCTTCGGCTGGCGGCGAAATTGCATCCCTGGTTACCCCGCTCAGGCCACTTCGATACGACGGTCGCTGTGCAGCGCGTCCACCAGCTTCACCGCTTCCTGCTCCATGGTGACCACTATGCTGTCCACCCGGCGCTGAAAGTAGCGGTGTGCCATCAATGCGGGAATTGCCACGGTCAGGCCGGCGGCAGTGGTAATCAGTGCCTGACTGATACCCCCGGCCAGGACGCCGGCATTGCCGGTGCCCTGCAACATGATGGCGGTAAACACCTCAATCATTCCCACCACTGTACCCAGAAGTCCTATCAGGGGCGCCACGGCGGCGATGGTGCCGAGAGCACCCACAAACCTCTCCAGCTCGTGGACCACCTGGCTGGCCGCCTCCTCGATACTGTCTTTCATCACATCCCGGCCGTGACGGGAGTTGGACAGCCCGGCGGCAAAGATACGCCCGAGATAGCTGGCGTCACGCAGCTCCTTGATCTTATCCCCATTGATCTGGTTATTCTTCAACCAGTTCCAGACCTCCCCTAGCAGGTGTCTGGGCGCAATGCGGCGCGGGTTGAGGGTCCACAGCCGCTCGATGGTAATGGCGATCACGGCAACGGAACAAAGCAGGATCGGCAGCATCAGCCAGCCGCCGGATTTTATTATTTCTAACACTCTTCTAAGCCCCAGACTGCGGAACGGGAATTTTGCGCTGAAACTCTACCACAGCTGGTCCCGCCAACTAAGCACCATGGGGACATCTTTTTCATTCAACTGATGTCTATCGGTTGTCCAGCGGCCAGCAAGACCAAACTGCAAAACTTTTTTCTCATTATCAGAGCTCGTTGTGCCCAATGCTCAAAAAAGCACCGCCAGTATCTGAACAGAGTCGAAACCCGTAAACCGGATTCCCTTCTCAGCGCTTTGAATCAGGTATCAATCAGCCAACGTGGGTACAGGAATCCCTATGCGGTGCGAAAGCGGGTGAAAAACAGTCCTTATCGCTTTAGTCGGTTCGAGGCAATTCATTGTCCCGATACCAAAAACGGCCGCCGTCGCGGGCCTCACTGACCCGGAGCCCCGAATCGTCACTCCAGAGAAATGTCACCGCACCACTGTCGGCAGTGTTGAACACCCGCGCCCCGGCCTGGACATAGCGCGTCACGACTTGCGGGTGGGGGTGACCGAAGTGATGCCGGAAACCGGCACTGAAGACCACATTGCGCGGCCTGGCCCACTGAATAAATCCATCGGAAGATGAGGTACGGGAACCGTGGTGGGGAGCGACCAGCAGATCCACGGGCCCCGGGGGCGGAATTCGCCGGACCATCTCTCGTTCAGCCGCCGCGGAAATATCGCCGGCCAGCAGCACGCGAACACCCCTCCAGTGTGCCAATGCCACACAGCTGTGATCGTTGATTTCACCGCTTATTTCAGCCGATCGCGGCCACAGCCACTGGATGGACACCGGACCCAGCCGCTCAGTCCTTCCCGCCAGGCACTGGGAGCCGCCGACCCCCAGTTGGCGGGCCAGCTTATGGGCAAGGGCACCGGGCGCCACCAGCCGGTCCAATCGCAGTTCTGCAGCGAGCCCCCCGGCACCCCCCGCATGGTCATTGTCCCCATGGCTGATGATCACCGTATCCACCGCCGTAAAGCCTGCATCGACCACATGAGGAGCCACTATGGCGCTGCCCGAATTCCAGCCGCCGGCGGTGCTTGGTCCCGCGTCGTAAACCAACAGGTTTCCGCCGCCGCGCAGCACCACCGCCAGGCCCTGCCCCACATCCAGCACCGTCACCGCAAACCGGTCTCTGTCCCGCACGCCCGCAGCCAGCTGCGGCACCAGAGGTGCCGCCAACAGCACTATTACCAGCCAGCCCATCACCCGTCCCGGAAACCCTCGCGGCAACAGCAATAAAAGAATGGCCACCGCCGCCAGGAACAATGCTGATCCCTTGTGTGGCGCAACCATCACCCACCAGCCGGGCCACAGATCCCGGCCGGCACTCAGCAGATCCATCAGTGCCTGCAGTTGCTTACCGGCAAAACCGAGCAGTACATTGCCCGCTGCTGTGTCTCCCAGCAGTGTGCCCGCCATGATCGACGGCAGTATCGACAGACCCATCCAGGGAATCGCCACCAGGTTGAGCAGCAAACCGTTGAAGCTGAAACCGGAAAAATAGACCAGTGAAGGCAGCAGCAGGCTAAGCCCCACCACCCACTGGCTGCGGCACAACCCAAAAAAAGTTTCCCGCAGCCGCCAGGGGGTCTTGTCCGGCGCCGGCGCGGCACTGATCTTCCAGCGTCCGACAAAGCTGAGTAACAGCGCACCCACCGCCAGAAAAGAGAGCCAGAAACCCGCGCTGAAAAATGCCAATGGCTGAATGGTCAGCACCATGGCAAGCGCAGCTGCATAAGCCAGCCCCGCGGAGATACGACGGCGCCAACACCATCCCAGCAATAACACCCCGGTCATCACCAGTGCCCGCTGCGCGGACAGTGGTGCACCCGCCAGCAAGGTGTAGGCCACCGCCGCAGCCAGAGCCAGCCCGACGGGCCACGCCACCGCCACTCTGCCGGTCACAAGGCCGAAACAGCGACCCAGCAGGGTGCCCAGTGCCAGGAACAGTCCCGCCACCATACCCACGTGGAGCCCGGAGATGGCCAGCAGGTGGGCCGTGCCCGTGTGACGCAACAGCATTTTGTCCTCCTGGCCAACGCCGCTGCGGTCCCCCAGCAACAGCGCCGCCAGCAGGTCACTGCGCGGCAGCTGGCGCGTCCACAACCGATCACGGATCCTCTGCCTAAAATCATCCAACCCGGATCCGGCGGCCATCAGCTCTGGTGCTTTATCCCCAGCTCTGACATAGCCGGTGGCAAAAACACCCCGCTGCAACAACCAGCCCCCATAATCGAACCCCTGGGGGTTCACACTGCCCCGCGGCCGCTTCAATCGCACAGTCAACCGCCATACACTGGCTGCGCGCATCGAGGAAAGCACCTTGTGCGGTGCCCGGTACCAGGTCAAATCCAGCAGGGCTCCCGGAGGCAGCCCCTGTCCGCCCCCCACGTCCATGCCAAGGACCCGTGCGCTAAAACGCAGATCCGGGTTTTGCGCACCGTTCTCCGGCGCAGCGCCAGCCTTTCCATAGTGGTGACCGGGCAGGGATACCAGGCGTACAGAGAGCGTGAAATCAGAGCCGTGCTGACTGGGAGGCAGGCGCTGGTCCAGGGCCCGCTGGTTGTGCCAGACACTCCAGTAAAAGCCAGCGGCGAACACCAGTACGACAGGAAGAATTTGCCGCCGCCACGGCAACATCAGGGCCACAATCCCCAGCACCAGCCCCATAGCCAGCACCAACTGGATTTCCGGCAACGCCGGCAAAGACCCCGCCGCCACTATGCCCGCCGCATAGCACCACAGCAGCTGGCCACAACGCAGCGACCAGCCCCTTTCAATATCAAAACCAATCCTGGAGATTGTTGGATTCATGCCCTGGAGGGCCCTGATGTTGTCCGTTCTTTTGCTTCCTTGTGCCAGAAGAGGCAATGACTTGTAAAGCCACCGGTGAGCACAGTTTACGTGCGAAAGGGCCGCAACAACTGTCTTAGCTGTCCAAAGTAATATCCATGGTCATAAAGACTTAAGAAAATTGTCTTTTTTAACGTGTTTGTAATATTTCACCCGGAAAATCCGCAGCCATTCGAGCCATGGTGGGAATTTGAAAGACAAACCACCAGCCCGATTCCAACACCATAAACTTTGCGAGATGACCGATGAAAAAGACTGCTATCTCCCTGGCGATCGCTGCCGCGGTCCCGGCCTCACTGGCGTATGCGCAAGATGACGCACAAGCGGTTCAGCTGTACGGCAAAGCCAATGTCACCTTCCAATCCGCGGACGAAGGCGATGGCGCCAATACGGATATAAAGAGCAACGCCTCGCGTCTGGGCGTCAAAGGTGAGCTGCCCCTGGACAACGGCCTCAAGGGTATCTACAAAATGGAGTATGAGGTAGACGTCGACGGCGAAGAGGACGTCTTTAAGCAGCGCAATATCTACGCTGGCCTGGAAGGTGGCTTCGGCCAGGTGATCGGCGGCAAGTTCGATACACCGCTGAAAGTCGCACAGAAAAAAGTCGATCTGTTCAACGACCTGGAAGGCGATATCAAAAGCCTGATCACCAGAAGCGACAACCGCGAATCCAACAACCTGCAATACACTACACCGGCCTTTGCCGGCGTCAAAGTATCCGCTGCCTACATAGGCCACCAGGGTGAAGAACTCTTCGACGCAGACGGTGAGCCCATCGGCACCCGCAGCGACGGCACCTCTGTCTCTGTGGCTTACGACAACGAAGGTTTCTATCTCGCCTACGCCTATGACCAGAATGTGGAAGCCAATGACTGGTACGTACAGCGTATGGTGGCTCAGTACAACCTGGGCCCGGTACAGGTAGGCGCCCTGTTTGAAGAGCAGGAAAAGGCTGACGGCAGCACCCAGAACGGCTGGCTGACCTCGGCTGCCTACAAGATCAATCAGTGGACCTTGAAGGCCCAGTACGGCCAGTCCGACATCGTCAGGAACGACGGAGAAACCTACAGCCTGGGACTGGACTACAAACTCTCCAGCGCCGCCAAGGTGTTTGGTTTCTATACCGATGAAACCGCTGCCGACGACTATGATCGTTCCTACTTTGGTATCGGTACAGAGTTGAAATTCTAAAATTAAAACCGGTGCTAAAAAACTGACGAAGAAACAACAGTAACCGACCGAAAACCGGTCAAATCCTACCGGCCAACGGCACCCAAACCGGTTTCGGCGCGGGTTTGCAGCGCACTTTGTCCGCAAACCCGCTTCCCTCTATCCCCCCTACTCTCTTGTTAAACCGGCAACCTGTTTAGTTGTAGGTTTAACAACCCCAGTTTATCTGGGAGCCAGTTCGGATTACGCCCACATCCACCGTTCCGAAAGGTGCATAAGCTGATATACGTAGCTTGCAGGAATGTTGAATAACAAGGCTGGCTGTTTTTAACCAGTTCCGCAGCACAGCCCAAGTAGCGTCACAAGCGGGGCTTTGCCTCGAATTAATCAGAGGCTCCCTTACAACGATGTAAAGACGCCTGCTAAGAACTTACAGCCGGACCACTCCAACCGTCCGCTACCGCTGGTAGCCAGATCAAAGAAGTACGCCACCTGCTGCAAGTATAAATATTGAGGTATTGAGAAATTGGGCCTTGAAAGAAAAGTGTCTGGATACAAGTCACTAAAGCAGAACAGCTTACAATTACATCGCGCGCTGTCCGCATGTGCTTTGACCATACTGCATAAAATACCAAAACGTAAGTTGAGCCATGAAGAAAACCTGTTAAACTTGGATATATATGCTGTTTACAACGAAAGTGATCAGATACTAGCCGAAAAATCGCACACTCTAACTGTTACTTTGACTGGAAAAAATTGTGAGAGGGCAACGAGGAAATACAGGCAGCTATAAAATAGCATGTGTAGGGGTAGGGTAGTAGGTAATTGGATTTCTAATTAGCACGGAAGTATCAAATTAGTATGATAACTTGACAACTGGAGAAATTTTCAAGAATTCACGCAGAGTTGCATACGAAAGTATAATCAGCATAATAGTGGTCACTTTAAAGAGGCCTCCCTGATGAACTTAGCGATGCCTTGGCGCAAACTGTGAGGTCACATGGAAAAGTGCTCCACGAAGAACAGGTTTGGCTATCCTTGAGGAGCAGAGCAACGCAATTCAAGTAGCTCCACAGGTCCGCCCTAGGGGGCTTTACGTTGAATTAATCGGGGACGGAGTAAGTATTTCAATTGGGTTTTAATTATACTGTAGGCATTGAAGAAACAAGAGACACGGAATCACTCGCTATTAACTTTCAGCCCGATGCTAAAGTGATTAACAACTAAGATTGCCAGGAAAAAATTTACGCAAAAATTTCTGAAATTATTTATTTTCGGCGACTCAAAAATTAACTAGACACCAAGGCAGATTAAGCTATAGAAAAAATAATGGCTGAACGGATTCATATGACGCATATAAATTAACGCTCTCTTCTTGGTTGTACTATATAGGGTAAATTAATTGAATATGTCTGAAATTCATCTAATGCGTGAAGTCCTTAACTGAACAATCAATTTTATGGCTTGACTATGGTCAAACAAGGCGTTAGGTGCTTCAGTAAAAAATACTATTCAGATTTGGATTTGTTTTACAAATAATTCCTCTAGGATATTTTTAACTATTTTTAAGTTTCCAAAAAAAATCTGACGTTAAATATTAAGAATTCTTTTTATCTATGAATTTCTATTTTGTGACAAGAATTACTTTCCCACCCATTGCCAGAAAGACTCCCGAAGATAAGCATACAAAGCATAATCATAGATTTTTATAGAATTAAATTTTAATAAGGCTTGAGAATTTCCATGTTTTTCCATATGGCTTAAAGAAAAGATTTTTTTCAAAGAATACAAGCCACAATAATTATTTAAAATAAAAATATGCAGGTGGAAGATATATAACTATTCAAGGAATATCGCTGTTTAAGGACTGGCACTCCAATTTGTAATTTAACTGCTAAATTATAGTCGCATATTGTGCATATAGAACAATTACTAAGAAAATACAAAATTGTCGAAATAAGGAATATCAGAATGAAAAATGTAGTTATTATTTTGTTAACTTTCATAGGATTATTTAGCAATCCCAGTTTTGCTCAAAAGGTCACAATCGCAATTGGTGATATCGAATACAGGGCAAAAGACAGCAGTGAAAATAAGATGTACAGAGCCTATGGAAAAGGTTCTAGGGAAGACACCCGTGCTTTTGTTGACATGCTTACAACCGCATTAGTAAAAACCAGAAAATTTGATGTTATCGAACGAGACAGAATGGCTGAAATACTAAAAGAGCAAGGCCTCAGCATGGAAGGCGTAGTAAATGGCGGGTATGAAGGTAATAGCTTCAATTTAAAGGGCGTAGACTATATTCTTACTGGTGCTATTACAGAATATGGCGAAACAGCAAAGGCAATGAAAGTCGCGGGGTTTGCAACAGGTAAACGAATAGCCAGCATGGCCGTTGATGTGAGGGTACTTGATGTTGCAAACGGCTCTATAGGATTTGCCGAAACAGTTAGGGCAGAATCAACGGGAAGCAACTCTTTAAATGTAACAGGGTTTGCTAGTGGTGGCGACAATAGCAGCGGAGCATTATTAGGTAAAGTTATGCGAGAAACCGCAACAAATATTACAAATTTAATTGTCTCCACAATATATCCGATTAAAGTTGTTGCCGTGACAAAAAATGGGGATGTAATGTTAAATTACGGCGACGGTTACCTGCAAGATGGCTACCAACTAGAAATTTATAACCAAGGAGAATCTTTTATTGATCCTGATACCGGTGAAGAACTTGGCAGCGAAGAAATATTAGTAGGGAAAGTCTCAGTTTTTAGTGCACAAGCCAAGTATTCCAAAGCTAGAATAATCGAAAAAACAGGGGATATTGAAAAGGGAATGATTGCCAGAGTCGTCAGCAAGGACAAGCCTAAGAAAAAGAAGACCAAAACAAAAAAACTTTGGTAAAAAAAATCTATAAAACAGGTAAAACCTGAGCTTTAATCACTTTCATGGACAGTTTTATTGTTCGTGAGAGTGATTCAGGAAAATAAAGCAGGGGCACCTCACTCTAGTTTACAAGGTTAAGTCGCAAAATCCCGAATAGTCCAGATTTTAAATCAGAAATACAGCAAAGCACTTCGGTACAAACCCTAGATTACTCAACGTGCCAACCATATTGCTCAAGTAGGCGATAAACGTAGCTGAAACGTACATAGTGGTAGAAGGTACAACTAATTTTCGAGTGCTAATATCAGGAACTATGTGAGGAACAGCCTGACTTATTTCCTGACACAAACATGCCAGTCGTCATTCAAATAACTAGCCTATCCATAAACTCATTCACTGACAATTGGTCGAAGCGCTGCGGCTCAGTCCATAGGGAAAGGATATTCTCGCAGCGATCCCTGGGCAGGCGGCTGGCAAGATTGCGACGGAACTTGGTGTGCAGTAATGGAATAGCTTCCTTTCTGCGCCGCCTGTGGCCCAGGGGGTATTCAATCTCCACCTTTTCGGTTGCGCTACCATCACTGAAAAATACCTGCACGGCGTTTGCGATAGACCGCTTCCGGGGGTCCAGGTACGCCTTTGAATATTCTTTGTCCTCGACGACCTGGAATTTCTCCCGCAGCCGGTCGAGTTCGGGATGCGCCTGATGGAAGCTGTCTTCGTAATGCTCAGCGGTGAGGTCGCCAAACAGCAGGGATACAGCGGTCATATATTGCAGGCAGTGATCGCGGTCGGCGGCGTTGCTCAAAGGACCTTCTTTGGAGATGATTCGCAGCGCCGATTCCTGTGTGGTAATAACCACCCTGTCGATGTCCCGAACTCTGTCTCTAACCTGCGGATGCAGCCTGACAGCGGCCTCACAGGCAGTTTGGCCATGGAATTCCGCTGGGAAGGAAATCTTGAATAAAATGTTCTCCATCACATAGCTGCCAAAGTCCGGCGAGGCGCCCTGTGGAAATACGAACTGTCGCTCCGGCACTGGCTTTATTTTCTGGTCGGCGTTGGTTTTGCTGAACAAGACATCGTAAAAACCCCAGGCCCCAGTGGAGAGCACTGCGGGAATTCCCATTTCCCCGCGCATGGTTATATCTGCCAGCTGCACGCCACGGGCACTGGCATCCCCAGCGGCCCAGGATTTGCGCGAGCCGGTGTTGGGGGCGTGGCGATAAGCGCGCAGTGCGCCGCCATCCGCCCAGGCCTGGGAAACCGCTGCCATCACCTGATCCCGATCGCCCCCCATTAACCTGGCCGACACCGCGGCCGAAGCAACCCGCACCAGCAGTACGTGATCCAGCCCGACCCGGTTAAAGCTGTTTTCCAGCGCCAGTACTCCCTGGATTTCATAGGCCCGGATCATCGCATCCAACAGGTCCCGCATGGTCAGCGGTTGATCCCCGCCGGCAACCTGTTTTTGTGCAAGGTAATCACACAGAGAGAGAATCGCACCCAGGTTGTCAGAGGGATGTCCCCATTCGGCAGCCAGCCAGGTGTCGTTGAAGTCCAGCCAGCGCACAGTACAACCGATGTCCCATGCGGCCTTTACCGGGTCCAGCCGAAACCGGGTGCCGGGCACTCTGGCGCCACCCGGCACCACTGTGCCCTCTACCACCGGCCCCAGCAGTTTGGCGCATTCGGGAAAATTGAGGGCCAGCAAGCCACAGCCGATGCTGTCCATCAGGCAAAGGCGCGCGGTAGCAAAAGCTTCATCGGAATCGATTTGGCAAGCCACCACATAGTCGGCGATTGCCTGGATCACCCGATCAAAGGCCGGGCGGACGTTTTGATCGGCATTGCTGTCCATAGCTTTCCCTGCGAGAGATCATCCATAGGGTATTATTAACCCGGCACCTCAATAAACTGCCGGTTTAGGGCCCGTTGACACTAGGGCCTGTTCACACTAACGGAATTGGCCCTGTTGTGACAGAAAAGGTGCCAATCGAGGCAAGAGGAGCGCAGTTTGGTTGTTCCAAATGAGCGACGAGCAACGAAGAGTGGCGCCTTTTCCGGCACAACCCGAAGGGCTGCCCCTGGATTCGCGCCCTGCGGCGTTAGAAATTGCTTATGTGGACCCACCACACTCCGCAATTCCTGCCATGCAGGTCACAAAACCTGAAGCAGCAGGGCTATCTCAGTTAGTGTGAACAGGCCCTAATAGCATAGATATTAGTCGGGCAACCGAGAGACCTTGTAGGCCTGTTGCCGTGATTAGCCGGCAGATTGCTGGTACGGACAGGGAGATACGGTTCGCAAACTTGATTTATTGTGGCGGGTTTGTGGGCATACCCCACAAACCCAGACTGAGAAAACCCGGGAGCTCAACAAGCAGCTGTTAACCCGGCAACTAAAATAAAAGTTTTGCCGCCCTAACTGAAGCTACCTTCCGGCACCCGCACCCAGCCCTCCATCAACACTCTTGCGCTGCGACTCATCACAGCCTTGGTGGCGGTCCACCGGCCGCCCTGCTCTTCCGCTTCGGCACCCACACACAGGGTTCCCGACGGATGTCCAAAGCGCACTGAACTGCGCTCGCCACCGCCAGCAGCAAGATTCACCAGGGTGCCGGGTACGGCGGCAGCAGTGCCTATGGCCACGGCGGCCGTGCCCATCATCGCATGGTGCAGTTTGCCCATAGACATTGCGCGCACAAGCAAGTCTATATCCTCGGCATCCACTTTTTTGCCGCTGGATGCCACATAGGTTTTCGGTTGCGCCACGAAAGCCACTTTGGGGGTATGCTGGCGATTGGCCGCCTCTTGCACCGAATCGATCAGCCCCATGCGCACGGCACCATGGGCGCGTATGGTTTCGAACATCGCCAGCATCTGTTTACTGCCATTGATGTCCTGCTGCAATTCAGTGCCGTCACAGCCAATATCCGCCGCATTAATAAAAATGGTCGGTATCCCGGCGGAGATCATCGTCGCCCGCAGGCTACCGAGCCCCGGCACCACCAGTTCATCCACCAGATTGCCAGTGGGGAAAATACCGCCGCTGCCATCCGCCGGGCGCAAAAATTCGATCTTCACTTCCGCCGCCGGAAAAGTGACGCCGTCCAGTTCAAAATCTCCGCTTTCCTGCACTTCACCATTGCTGATGGGCACATGGGCAAGGATCGATTTGCCGATATTGGCCTGCCAGATACGCACACAGCATATACCCTGCTGCGGAATCCGCGCCGCATCCACCAGGCCGCTGTTGATGGCAAAAGCGCCCACCGCCGCGGTGAGATTGCCGCAGTTGCCGCTCCAATCCACAAATGGCTTGTCGATGGCGATCTGGCCGAACAGGTAGTCCACGTCGTGCTCTGGCTCCGAACTCTGCGCCACAATCACCGCCTTGCTGGTGCTGGATGTCGCGCCGCCCATGCCGTCGGTGTGCTTGCCGTAGGGATCGGGGCTGCCGATCACCCGCTGCAGCAATGCATCCCGTTCCGGACCCGGCCGGCGCGCGGCTTCCGGCAGATCCTGCAGGCGAAAGAAAACACCTTTGCTGGTGCCACCGCGCATATAGGTGGCGGGAATTCTTATTTGCGGGGTGAATTGCGACATCAGACCTGCGCCTCCGCTTGCAGAAAATCCTGGGCAAAGCGTTGCAGTACGCCGCCCGCCTCGTAGATGGTAACCTCCTCCGCCGTATCCAGACGACAGATCACCGGCACTTCCACACTTTCGCCATCCTGGCGCCGGATCACCAGGGTGAGCCGTGCGCGCGGCCCGCGGGTACCGATAACATCGAAAGTCTCGGTGCCGTCTATGGCCAGCGTGTTGCGGCTGGTGCCCGGCTCAAACTCCAGCGGCAGGACTCCCATGCCGATCAGGTTGGTGCGGTGAATACGCTCGAACCCCTCGGCCACAATGGCTTCAACACCGGCGAGACGCACGCCCTTGGCGGCCCAGTCCCGCGAAGAGCCCTGGCCATAATCGGCGCCGGCGACGATGATCAGCGGCTGCTTGCGCTCCATATAGGTTTCGATGGCTTCCCACATGCGAACCTCTCGACCCTCCGGCTCGATACGCGCCAGGGAACCCTGCTTCACCCGACCCTTGTGGTCGCGCACCATTTCGTTCAACAGTTTGGGGTTGGCGAAGGTGGCGCGCTGGGCCGTGAGGTGATCGCCGCGATGGGTGGCGTAGGAGTTGAAGTCCTCTTCCGGCAGCCCCATCCGCGCCAGGTACTCACCGGCGGCACTGCTGGCCAGGATCGCGTTGGATGGCGATAAATGGTCAGTGGTTATGTTGTCGCCCAGCACCGCCAGCGGGCGCATGGCCTTCAGATGGCGGGCACCGGCCAGGGCGCCCTCCCAGTAGGGCGGGCGGCGGATATAGGTGCTCCTGGGGCGCCAGTCATACAGGGGTTCGCCCCGCTCCTCCCCGCCCTTGTCCAGATCGAACATGGGGATATAGACGCTGCGGAACTGCTCCGGCTTGACACTCTGCGCGACGATTGCATCTATCTCTTCGTCGCTCGGCCAGATGTCTTTCAGAGTGATCGGCTTGCCGTCCGCATCCAGCCCCAGCGGATCCTTCTCGATGTCGAAGCGAATAGTACCGGCAATCGCATAGGCCACCACCAGGGGTGGAGAGGCCAGAAACGCCTGCTTGGCATAGGGGTGGATGCGGCCATCAAAATTGCGGTTACCGGACAGCACCGCGGTGGAATAGAGGTCGCGGTCGATGATCTCCTGCTGTATGTCCGGGTCCAGCGCGCCGCTCATGCCGTTACAGGTGGTGCAGGCAAAAGCCACCACACCAAAACCCAGTTGCTCCAGTTCCGGCAGCAGGCCGGCCTCTTGCAGATACAGTTTGACCGTCTTGGAACCCGGCGCCAGGGAAGATTTTACCCAGGGCTTGCGGGTCAGGCCGAGTTTGTTCGCGTTGCGCGCTATAAGGCCGGCCGCGATCATATTGCGCGGATTGCTGGTGTTGGTGCAGCTGGTAATGGCGGCAATGATCACGGCACCATCCGGCATTTGATCCCGCTTTTCCTCCCAAGCTTGGGCGATGCCGCGCTTTGCCAGCTCCGCCACCGGCAGCAGCGCATGGGGGTTGGAGGGACCGGCCAGATTGCGCTCTACAGAGGACAGGTCGAACTTGAGCAGGCGCTCGTATTCCGCCCCCGCCAGCGCGTCTGCCCAGAGACCGGTTTCCCTGGCGAAACTTTCCACCAGTGCCACCTGTTGATCGTCCCGGCCGGTCAGCCGCAGGTAGTCGATGGTCTGCTCATCAATAGCGAACATGGCCGCTGTGGCCCCGTATTCGGGGGTCATATTGGAAATAGTGGCGCGGTCACCCAGAGACAGATTGGCGGCGCCCTCGCCGAAAAACTCCAGGTAGGCGCCCACCACCCGCTGGCGGCGCAGAAATTCCGTCAGTGCCAGCACCAAGTCGGTTCCGGTGATACCGGGCCCCAGCCTGCCACTCAGCTCCACCCCGATAATATCCGGCAGGCGCATATAGGAAGCGCGACCCAACATGACACTTTCGGCCTCAAGACCGCCGACACCGACGGAGATCACGCCCAGCGCATCCACCATGGGCGTGTGGCTGTCGGTACCCACGCAGGTGTCGGGAAATGCGATACGCTTGCCATCCCCGTCCTCCCGCACCTGCACTACGGGAGACATCTTTTCCAGATTGATCTGGTGCATGATGCCGTTGCCCGGCGGAATTACGTCGACGTTCTCAAACGCCGTCTTGCTCCAGTTGATAAAGTGAAAACGGTCCTCGTTGCGGCGCTCCTCCACCGCGCGGTTTTTTTCGAAGGCGTCGGTATCGAAGCCGGCGTATTCCACCGCCAGTGAATGGTCGACGATCAACTGGGTGGGTACCACGGGATTAACCTTGGCCGGGTCGCCACCCCGCTCCGCAATCGCGTCCCTCAGGCCGGCGAGATCCACCAGTGCCGTCTGCCCTAGAATATCGTGGCACACCACGCGGGCCGGAAACCAGGGAAAATCCAGCTCGCGCCGGCGCTCGATAATCTGCCGCAGACTGGCGGTGAGTGCATCCGGTTCACAGCGGCGCACCAGATTTTCCGCCAGTATGCGCGCGGTATAGGGGAGTCTGGCATAGGCCCCCGGCTGAATGGCGTCCACCGCGGCACGGGTGTCGAAATAGTCCAGCTCCGTGCCGGGCAGGGATTTGCGATATTTGCTATTCATAAGTTGGTCAATCAGTCGAGTACTGGAAGGTAGGCGAATCGGGGGCTTCTGCCAACATTAACCCGGCATTAGTTGCCGGGTTAATAACATGGCCGGGCGGAATGGTCTTCACCGGTTTGCGATGAACGCCCTGTAGGGAATCTCTCAGCCCCGGTCGGCGATCGGTACCACTCTGCGCAACTCAGGGCCGATATACTCGGCACTCGGCCGGATAATACGGTTGTCGGCACGCTGTTCGAACACATGGGCGGCCCAGCCGGTGACCCGCGACATGACGAAAATCGGCGTAAACAGTTTGGTGGGGATGCCCATAAAGTGGTAGGCGGAGGCGTGGAAGAAATCCGCGTTGCAAAACAGCTTTTTCTCCCGCCACATCACCTCTTCACAGCGCACCGAAACCGGGAACAGAACTTCATCGCCCACATCCGCCGCCAGTTTTTCCGACCACTGTTTGATAATGGCGTTGCGCGGGTCGGACTCAGTGTATATCGCGTGGCCGAAACCCATGATTTTTTCCTTGCGCTGCAGCATCCCCAGCAGCTCCTGCTCCGCTTCGTCAGCGGAAGCAAAGCGCTCGATCAGTTCCATAGCGGCCTCGTTGGCACCGCCGTGCAGCGGGCCCCGCAGGGAACCGATAGCACCGGTAATACAGCTGAACAGATCTGAAAGGGTCGATGCACACACCCGCGCGGTAAATGTGGAGGCGTTAAATTCGTGCTCGGCGTAGAGAATCAGGGATACATTCATCACCTGTTCGTGCAGGGCGTTGGGTTTTTCGCCAAGCAGCATGTGCAGGAAATGGCCACCGATGGAGTCGTCATCGGTCTCGGTTTCTATCCGCACACCATTGTCATGGGTAAACCGATACCAGTAACAGATGATGGACGGGAATGCGGCCAGCAGCCGGTTGGCTTTTTCCTGTTGCTGGGCGAAAGACTCCTCGCCCTCCAGGTTGCCCAGCATGGAGCAGCCGGTGCGCATAACATCCATCGGGTGCGCATCCGCCGGGATCCGCTCCAGCACATCCTTCAGCGCCGCAGGCAAGCCGCGCATCCCTTTCAGCATCCTCTTGTAGTCCGCCAATTGCGCGCTGGTGGGGAGTTCGCCATAAAAAATCAGGTAGGCGACCTCTTCGAACGCACAGTGCTCAGCGAGATCCTTCACATCGTAGCCGCGGTACGTGAGACCGGAGCCGCTTTTCCCCACTGTCGACAGGGCAGTCTTGCCGGCAACCTGGCCGCGCAGGCCCGCTCCCTCCAGTTTTTTTTCAGCCATCTCTAGTTCCCCTTTTCCATTGATTCCTGTGAAGCGCTCACTTGCAAAACAGCTCGTCGAGTTTTTGCTCGAATTCGTGGTAGTTCAGATAATCGTAAAGTTGCTCCCGGGTTTGCATAGTATCGACGACCGCCTGCTGGTCCCCGTTGCGCAGAATTTCAGCATACACATTTTCCGCCGCGCGGCTCATGGCGCGGAAAGCCGACAGCGGGTAGAGCACAATATCGGCTCCGGCCCCGGCCAGCTCTTCGCAGTTGTAAAGCCGGGTTTTACCGAACTCGGTAATATTGGCCAGAATCGGCACTCCGAGGGCATCCTTAAAGGCGCGGTAATGCTCCAGCTCGGTGACTGCTTCGGCAAAGATCCCATCGGCGCCGGCTTCGATGCAGGCCTGGGCGCGCTCTATGGCTGCTTCCAGTCCCTCCTGGGCGAACGCATCCGTACGCGCCATAACGAAAAAGTCATCGTCGGTGCGGGCATCCACCGCCGCCTTGATCCTGTCCACCATTTCCCCTTTGGAAACAATCTCCTTGTTGGGGCGGTGACCACAGCGCTTCTGCGCCACCTGGTCCTCAATATGCACCGCCGCGGCGCCGGCGCGAATCATTTCCTTTACGGTGCGCGCTATATTAAAGGCACCGCCCCAGCCGGTGTCGATATCCACCAACAGCGGCAGAGTGCTGGCAGCGGTAATACGGCGCACGTCTTCCAGCACATTGTCCAGGCTGGTCATACCCAGGTCCGGCAGCCCATAGGAAGCATTGGCCACGCCGGCGCCGGACAAGTATATCGCCTTGTGCCCTATGCGTTCCGCCATGATGGCGCAGTAAGCGTTGACAGTGCCTACCACCGGCAGCGGATGGCTCTCGGCAAGAGCGCGCCGGAAACGCGCACCGGCGGATATTTGCAGACTCATAAACTACCTCAACTTGTGTTCTATGTTTTGACGCGAGGCGCGAATATGGCGGCGCATGAGAATTTCCGCCAATTCACCATCCCCTCCCTCAATCGCCTCGATGATATGACTGTGCTCTCGGAATGCGCTGCGGGCGCGCGGGCTGGCCATACCCAACTGGTAGCGATACATTCTGACCCGGTAATAGAGCCGGTTGCAGAGGGTGTCCACCAACAGGTCATTGCGCGATGCGTGCACTATACGAAAATGGAAATCAAAGTCGCCCTCGGGCTGGAAATAGGCAGTACCGGCCTGCAGCTCCTCCTGTTGTTCATGGCGGGCGAGCATATGGCGCAGATCAACCAGATCCTCTGTGGTGCGCTCTGCGGCGGCGAGGCGACAGGCCATACCTTCCAGGGCCTCGCGCACCTCGTAGAGTTCCAACAGGCCCCGCTCGCTCAGAGTCACCACCCGGGCACCCACATTGACCCGGCGCTCCAGCAGTCCCAGGGACTCCAGGCGCATCAGTGCCTCGCGCAGGCTGCCGCGGCTGGCGCCATACCTGCGCGCCAGTTCCGGCTCGCTGATCTTGCTGCCGGCGGCAATACGCCCTTCCACTATCTCGCCGCGCAGTGTGACGAAAAGCCGGTCCGCGAGACTCGACTCCCCTCCCTGCGCCTGTGACAGCTCCTGCATCTACTGGGGTCTCTCCAGACTTTTCACGAAATTGTCGACAATATTCAAGGAAGCGGACAATAATCCACAAAATTTGCCCAGTCAATGGCAAAAAATCGCTCTAATTGTTGACAAAAAGGGGCTGGGGATGACTTGCCGGGGAATAGTAGTTTTATCCCGACCATCTGGGCATAATAGCGCCCGCAGCGCCACCCCCACCGGGTGGCCAGCCGCAATCTATCCTATAAATCCCGTGTTCAAACATTGCGGGGTGATGGTGGAGTGCCGGAGAGAGGCAGGCGACCCCAGGGTTGCCTGCCCGGTGTGCCCGGAACACCAGTGATATTGGCCGTCGGTTTCGCGGAATCAGTGACGTTATGCCGAAAAGTGTTATCAGGCGCTGGCTGCCAACTCCCGAGCAGGTCCGGGCCAGCAAAGGCCTGGGGTTTCTCGGCGCCCTGTTGCACGATCCAAACCTGTTTCACCTGAACCGCCACTCGGTATCCGTGGCCTTTGCCGTAGGCGTCTTCACCAGCTTTCTGCCCCTGCCCGGGCAAATGGTCATAGCGGCACTATTGGCACTGTGGTTTCGCTGCAATCTGCCCCTGTCGATGCTGCTGGTATGGATCAGCAATCCGGTAACCATACCGGCGATTTTTTACAGCACATACAAGCTGGGGGCCTGGATACTGGGCACTCCGCCACTGGACTTCCGCATGGAACTCTCTCTGGAGTGGCTGACCAACGAGGTGGGAAAAATCTGGCTGCCACTGTTTTTTGGCTCACTTCTGGCGGGAATCTTCTTCTCCACCCTGGCCTACCTGGGGATGCAGGCACTCTGGCGCTGGCAGGTGATTAAACGCTGGAAACTGCGCCTGAAGCGGCGTGCGGCCACAGGCTGTTAGCCTGCCTAAGTATGGCCGCTGTGATTGGACGGGGGCAGATGCACCCGGTTCCAGCAGTGGGCGACGAGGGCGTAATAGGACAAAAAGAACATTATCATAGCCACAAACAACAGGATCAGTGCATCAATCAGCACGCCTTTTTTCAAAAACAGCAGCACCGATAACCAGGACCAGAAGAACAGCGGATAGAGGAGCGCACAGCTAAACAGGCGAAAACGGCCAAAAGCGCTGCCTTCATTGGGACGCAGAAAGGGGAAGGGCCACCAGAAGATCTCCACTCTGTGTATTACCGCCATAAATCGTGCAAACTGCATCGGCTTCCCCCCAATACCCGCAAAAGTCCGCGGTTTTGCTCCGCGCAATGTTATTGTTCGTTGCGCAGCGCCACCGCCGGCTGAACCCTGCTCGCCTGCAGTGCCGGATAAATGGTCGCGATCAGGCTCAGCAGAAAGCCAGCCCCCACCACCAGTGCGACATCGCCCCAGTGCAGTTGCGACGGCAGATAATCCACTGGGTACACATCCGACTTGAGGAACTGAATACCAAACAGGGACTCAAGCCCCGCCACCAGGTCCGTGACAGCCAGGGAACCCAGTACGCCCAGCAATCCACCGACCACCGCGCCCACCAAACCCACCAGTGCACCCTGGCTGACGAAAGTGAGCAGGACTTCGCCGGTACTGGCGCCCATTGTGCGCAGGATGGCGATATCACTGTGTTTATCGATAACCACCATGACCAGGGTCGACACCACATTGAATGCGGCGATACCGATGATCAGCAACACCAGCAGACTCACCAGATTGCGCGACATCTGAATGGCCTGGTAGAGGTTGCCGTGGGTACGGGTCCAGTCGGTACCGTAAAAATCCTGTCGCGGAAGCTCGCGCAGCAGTTCCCTCAGTACCCCGTAGGAGCCCAGCATATCCTGCAGACGCAACTGCACACCGGCGCCGGCAACGCCACCGGCCAGCGACCGGGCCTGGGACCAGTCCACCAGTGCGAGGCTTTGATCCAGTGCAGTTCCCGAGTGAAATATGTCGACAACGCGAAACCCGGCCAGGTGCGCAGCGCGGCGTCCGCTGCCGGCACCGCCGTCACCCGGCACTATCAGCGATAGATGCTCACCCTTCTCCACCCCCAGCTTGTCGGCAATACCGCGCCCGAGGATCACACCCGGATCTGCATCACTCATCAGGCCTGCCAGGCTTTCCGGCGCCAGGAAGCGGCTTATGTTGGAAACCCCGGCAATGGTGTTGGGGTTGATCCCCTGCACCAGCAGTGGCGTCACCTGGCTGCCTTTGCGCGCCAACGCATTGACCTGCCAGACCTCCGCGGCGGCAACCACATCCGGGGACAGGGCCAGCTGCTGCCGCAGAGACGGCCAGTCAACTTCCCCGCTGGCGTTATAGATGGTCGCATGGGGCATGATTCCGAGGATGCGATCACGCAACTCGCGATCGAAACCATTCATGACCGACATCACCACGATCATCAGCGCCACTCCCAGCACCAGTCCCAGCATGGACAAGCCGGAGATAAAGGAAACCAGCCCACCCGAGTCATTCCCCCGCCGCCGGGCACCCGCATAACGCAGGCCGACAAAGGCCGGCAGTGGCCTAAACACGGTCGCCCTCGTGCCAGCTGCTTTCCAGCCGGCCATCCACCAGGTGCAGGCACCGGTCCAGAGATGCCGCCAGTTCCGGGTCGTGAGTCACTATCACAAAACTGATCGACAGTTCGCGGTTCAGCTCTTCCATCAAACTGTGTATCTCGCGGCCTGTGGCCCGGTCCAAATTGCCGGTGGGTTCATCCATCAATACACAGGCGGGTCTTGTGACCAAGGCGCGCGCTATCGCCACCCGCTGGCGCTCGCCGCCGGACAGTTGCGCCGGCTTGTGCTCCAGCCGTTCACCCAGACCCACCGATCGCAGCATTTCGGCCGCCTCCCGCCGCGCGCGCGCGACCGACGCCTTGCCGATGAGCAGC
The DNA here is from genome assembly GCF_040932045.1 of Microbulbifer sp. TYP-18. NCBI lineage: Bacteria > Pseudomonadati > Pseudomonadota > Gammaproteobacteria > Cellvibrionales > Microbulbiferaceae > Microbulbifer > Microbulbifer sp. TYP-18. The sequence goes on along the minus strand of NZ_JBFRBC010000003.1, from coordinate 286,747 downwards.
GGCATGGCGACGTTTTCCAGCGCGGTAAACTCCCCCAGCAGATGATGAAACTGGTATACGAAGCCGAGTTCGCTGTTGCGCAACCAGCCGCGCTCATTTGCATTCAGGCTGGCGAGATTGCGCCCCGCCACCCAGACTTCGCCCGCAGTGGGGGTGTCCAGTCCCCCGAGCAGATTCAGCAGGGTCGACTTTCCGGACCCCGAAGCGCCCACAATGGCCAGTTTTTCGCCGCGCTGCACCAACAACTCCACATCCCGCAGTACCCGTAGTTCGTTGCTGCCCTGGTGATAGCTTTTGCGCAGTCCGCGGCATGCCAGCACCGCCGCATCCGCCTGTGCTTCAACCGGGGCTGCCTTTTCGGTATCCAATTCCACTTGGCTGTTCATCTCCAGACCTGTTGTCTATTCATATCGCAAGGCCTCCGCCGGTGCTATCTGCGCCGCCCGCCAGGCGGGAAACAAGGTTGCCACCAGACTCATCAATACCGCCGCGCTCAATACCATAAGCGCATCGCCGGCGCGGAATTCCGATGGCAGGAAGCTGACAAAAAACACGCGGGGATCAAAGATCTTGGCACCCAGCAGGTTCTCCACCCAACTGACCATGTCAGTGAGGTTGAAGGCAATAAGGATACCCAGCAAAGCCCCGCTGACCGCACCGATAATACCTATCGCACTGCCCTGCACCACGAACACCGCCATAATCTGCCGCGACGTCATTCCCAGGGTGCGCAACACCGCGATATCGGAGCGCTTGTCGGCCACCATCAGTACCAGCGCCGATACGATGTTGAAGGCCGCCACCGCGACGATGATCATCAGCATCAGCGTCACCACCGTCTTTTCCATTTTTACCGCCTGGAACAGGCTTCCCTGGGAAAGGCTCCAGTCCTGCCCCTCGAAACCCTCACCAAGCTGACTGGCGTACAATGACACCCGGCCCAGTGCATTGTCCATGTCGTCAAAGCGCAACTGCAGACCCTGCACCTTACCGGGCATGCGCAGCAGGCGCGCCGCGTCGTCGATGTGCATCAGCGCCATATTCTGATCCACCTGGGCACCGACAGAAAAAATGCCCACGACGGTAAAGCGCTTTGTGCGGGGGAAAATACCGGCCGGCGTCACCGTCACCTCCGGCAGTGTCAGCACTACCGAATCTCCGGGGATAACATTGAGCTGGCCGGCCAGTAGGCGTCCCAGCACTATGTTGTAGCTGCGGGGTTGCAGGGCGTCGAGATCTCCCATCACGATATTGTCCCCCACTGAGGACACCTTGCGCAGAGCTTCCGGGTCCACCCCCTGGAATTCCACCCCGTGGCTGGTGGCGCCGGATCCCAGCAGGGCAAAACCGCGCACGAATGGGCTGGCCGCCACCACATGGGGCTGCTGCTCCAGCTTAGCGGCCGGAGTGCGCCAGTCCCGCAAGCCGCCCTCCCGCTGCACAAATCCGTGCGGTACCACGCTGAGGATGCGCGTCTTGAGTTCCCGGTCAAAGCCGTTCATCACCGAAGTGACGACGATCAGTGCCATTACGCCGAGTGCCATACCCAGCAGGGAAAAACCGTTAATAAAGGAGATGAACTGCTGTCGACGGCGCGCGGAAACATAACGCAGGCCAATGTAGAGAGAAACAGGCTTTAACATAAAGACGATTTAAGCGGAAAAGTGCCAAGAAATCCAAATATTTGTTGTTCCCGTAGCTCTTCTGCCGGCCAAACTTCACTTGCGGTTGTATTCGCCCAGCTTCGCCTGCAGGCGCGCCAACGAGTCCGGAGTCCAGCCGACAGGGTCCGTCAGTGCCCGCCAGGCGCGGGTATAATCAGCCGGGTCATAGCTGTGGCCGAATCCGGCCGGCGCTATGCCCGCGTGCATATCCGCGGCCAGCTGCAACATAGTCACTATGGGATACCACTGCAGATCCGGTGAAACATCCGGGGCCCGGGGCTCCAGCATCCAGGCCGGCTTGCGATAGAGCGATTCCGGGGCAAAGAAAACGATCGGATCGCTGCCGTGTTGGAGGTAGGCGATACGGAAACTGCCCCAGGGCACCTTGCCCGACTTGTAACCCCCATACTGATTCCCGAAGCGCACCACCGCCCCGCCACGAAATTGTGGCAGCCAGGCCGGCGAGCCGGGATCCCGGTGCGCGGTGACCTCTCGCCAGGTATTGCTGCGAAACGGCGGGCCGGTCCAGAGTGCTCCCTGAAACGGCTCATCGATGATGTCATATAGATCGAAGGAACGATCCGAGTTGAGTGCACCCAGGCTGAGCCCAAACAGATACAGCTTTGGCCGTCGCTGTACCGGCAGAGTTCGCCAGTGGCCATAAACAGCCCGAAACAGAGCCTGCGCCGTCTCAACACCATAGGCCCCCTGTGTCATCAAGGCTATGGGGCTGGGCAGATAGGAATACTGTGCCGCGACGCTGGCGATGTCCCCTCTATGCAGGAACTCCACTGAATTGATCGCCCCCGGATCCACCCAGCCGGTGCCCGTGGGGGTGATCAGCAGCAATAGCTTGCGGTCAAAGCCCCCTATCCGCTTCAGCTCATCCAGTGCCAGCCGGGCCCGCTGGTCGGGCGTAGCCGCCGCATTCAGCCCCACATACACCCGGATTGGCGCCATAGCTCCCGGCGCCACCGCCTCAATGTCCTCCACCGTGGGCCCCAGAGCCAGATAGCGCCGTCCCTGGTGTCCCATATCCTGCCAGCGCAGCAGGGAGTCGGCCCCGCCCGGCAATCCCGGGTCCGCCGGAGCGGGAAGGTCCGGCTCCTGGCGGGCATCCAGACGTTTATAGACGGAATCCACCCCCCGCAGCGCCGCCGGCAGCAACAGGTCACTCACTGCAGCCCAGAATAAAGAGAAAGCCGCCAACAGTCCCACCAATAACGCAACACGCCGGGGAATCAATCGCTCTAACACGGCGGACAAGAATAGAAATGTGCGCCGAAACAACCGTGCGATCAGCAGCAACACTACAGACACCAACAGGGCGACCCAGGCGATGGTCAGCGGCCGTACGCTGGACGCCATTTCCATACCCATCAGAGCCCGCACAGAGTTCTGCCAGTTACCGGCCTGCACCAGAAAACCCACCGCCAAAACGCCGCAGACGACAACTACTGTGATACAGAGCCACTGCCGGGTACGGTCGCCGGGCGCCGGCATCTGCAGGTAAGACCACAGCCAGGCCAAAAAAGCGCCAACACCGTAACCCGCCACCCAGGACAAGCCGGATATGACCCCCTGGACCGTGCCAGTGCGGGGGATAAGAGATGGGGTCAGGGAAAGCGCAAAGAAGATGCCGCCCAGCAGCAGTCCAAGGATGGAAAAATGGATTCCCACACGCATCCGCAACTGCCCCAGGTTGAAGACTGATCTTCAGCCTAGCACACTGCAGGCACCTGCCTGCTGTCGGAACCGATGCACTGGAAATAAAGGAACGTGAAGAATTCCAGGTGTTATGGCGAAAAATCTGCTTTAATGGCCCATCCGTCAATAAATACTATCCGGAGAAGAAAAGATGCTCAGCAAAGCCGGAACCCTCATTGCCGCTACAGCCGCCCTGCTTCTCGCAGCTGGCGCCCAGGCGGAGACCATCGAGGTGCCGGTGGGCGCCCAGGGCGACGACATCCCCGTTGAGCAGTTGCGCGGCCTAAACAAGCACCAGGTCAATGCGCGCCTGGGAGAACCAGTGACTATCCAGGGGCCGATCGGCGAACCGGCCATCACCCGGTGGGAGTATGCCGATTTCTACGTATACTTCGAGCGGGATATGGCGCTGCACACCGTGAAAAAACACCGCGGCTGAATTTAGGAAGCAAAACAGAGACCGCCGGCCCGCCTCGACATGCCCCCGAATCACAGCAGCGCCCAATCCACCGGGATTCCGGACAAGGGCGCACTGCCTTATACAGGATCCAGCAGCTTGTCCGGATGATCAAAATTCTGCCAATTCCACTGTTTGACTAATTTATGCGTATATCCGCGGCGCGGTCCAAACATCAGCATGGAGAGTTTCGGCAGTTTCGTCAGCACCGACAGGTCCTTATCCTCAACCACCGTTCTTGTACCCGCAAAGGAAAACGCCTTCAGGGATTTGATATTTTCCAGGGGTGCCAGGCTTTTCAAGGGGCCGCTATCACTCAAATCCAAAACCTCCAACTCGGGAAAGGACGCCAAAAAGTCCAGTTCATAAAGTTCTGGTGAGCCGGAAATCGCCAGTTTTCTGAGCCCTTTTTGGCTAGTGATTGCGGCAAAATCCTCCAGCTTTTTGCAATTCAAAAGACTGAATTCCACAAGCTCCCCTTCGAAATCCTCCATCCAGGCCAGGGACGGCATGGGCGAATTACCGATGGTCAGGGAGCGGGCAGCTTTCAACTTACACAGCAGGCCATAGTCCTTTAACCTCAGCTTATCGAAATATGCCTGCCGCAGGCTGGACGACTGCAAAATACTCTCCGCCCCCCGCCACCAATAAAGATAGCAACGCTGTAGCTCCGAAAATACGGTAAAGTCCACCGCATCAGTCACAACACCTGTCACACTGAGCTGTTGCAGAGAGCGGACACCCTCGATAGCCTTGAAATTTTCCAGTTTCGGGCAGAGGATATCAATCTCTTCAATTCCGTCGAGGTCTCTCAAAAAATCGAAATTGCTTTGGTCCCAACCCTTTGCCGAGTTGAAATACAAAGCCTTGACCGCATGCTTTCTGATATAGCCCCTGTACTCATCAGACCAGGCGGTCTTAACAAAAATCCCCTTTCTCCCCTTTGAGAGCGGATCATTATAGGGATTCACTACGATATCAGTATCCATTACTCAGTCTCCAACCCCACCCGCAATAAACCCGAAAATCCATCAGTACCCAGCGCCGCCAGATTATCACAATCGCCAACCACATTTCGTGAACGCTAAAATCCAATATAATAATCACTGTCTCGCTCCTCACCACCAGGCTTTCCATCCCTGCCGTATGCCCATAATTTGGATGGAGGTCCATCTACTCCAGAGCTAAATTCAAATTCCCTCCCCCAAGCATCTAAGAATATTGCTTGATCTTTCCCTTTTAAGCCTTCCAGTCTCAGCAATTGCTTTTGCCAATTAACTTTGGAGGGCAATCTCCCATTTTCTTCACTGTAGATATTTATAAATTGGGACAACACCCTCATGCTCACTCGGTCAAGCCTTTGCATTGCAACTTCAGCAGGTTCTTCGTCTATAACGGAAGGCGTGAGCAGTATGGAAACCCCAATAAAAAATATCAAAAAACTGAAATTTTTATGATCTTTTTAATATTCCTCATGCAGCTATCACCCTTGCCCTTAAGCAAGCATATTTCTTAGCATCTGAATTATGAACCTTTGAAATGCCATTACCCACAAATTCTTACAAAAGCAACAAGAACAAGTTTCATAGTTTGCGACTGCTATTTTAGAGTCCCACAGAGAGCCTCAATTCAATTTTTCCTCTTCAGAAAAGTCACCCCAGCACCTATCCTGCAGTGCTCCCTCGGGATAATACAAGTAATAGCAAACCTGGACGTGTTTACCTGTATTATTCTCCGATAGCCACTGATAAATTATCGCTGCCCACACCTATCTCAGATCTGATTCGTCTTTGCTTACACTTTGATAAAGCAAGAGTGCAACCCTTTCCCAATATTATTTAATTAATAGCGAGATCTATTTGACATTGCATTATTTCTATATTGCTTCCAAATTGTTGCTTAAACCAAGTCAAGTATCAGAAATATTTCCGGTAGAAATAGTGTCCGGAGAGAGACATAGACAAGCTGTGGAATGAACGCACAAATATCGAATCTGCGGTTGAAGCGATATTAGAATTTCACGAGATAACGCTACGTATATTTTGGCAGTTTCCAGCGGCAAGTGCTGCGCAATACGCTCTTTAAAATGGAGAGACCGCAAGTACGTCTCGAAAGTCTGGTTACGACAACAGAAACTGGAAGCTCAACACGCAGCTTGAAAGAAGCCGCTCAAAGAAAAGTGCGAAAAATATTTACACTACCCTCTTTCCTTACTATATTCTGGGCAAGAAAAAAAATAAACTAGGAGAGTTCCAATGTCTTTCCATTCCCTTGCCGCTTCCGCCAGCGCCCTCCGAATCCCGCTCCTCGGTCTGCTCCTCTGTGCCGGTAAAGTGAGCGCCATGACTTTCTCGCTCCATGGTGGGCCGAGCCCCACGGCGCCTCCCTTCGCTTCACCGACCATCGGCTTCGGGCCGCCCGCAATCGATGACACGGATATCTTGAGCCCCGGCAGTCTGGGAATTCTGCCGACCGTCTTCGCGACCGGTGTCTCGCTCGGCTTCCCGCCAGCCGGCTACCCCAGTCCCGCCGACGACCTCGACGCCTTCACCTACGGCCGCCCTGTCACCTCGCTCGGGTCGATCCACTTTTCGGTGGACTGGTTCGCTGCGGGCACGCCCGGCACCCCGCCAGACGTTCAGAGCGAACTCTTCGCCGCCCAGGCGCCCGCCGATATCTTCACCTCACCCGTCGGGCCGCCGATTAACCCGCTGTTCATCAACCAGGATGCCCTCGGCCTGATCCCGGCGATTCCAGCGGGTGCACCCTTCATGGGCTTTGCGAACGACAACATCGACGGGCTCGACCTGTCGACCACGCCGCCGGGTGCCGGTTTCCCGCTTTTTAGCGTGCAGGCCGCCAATTCCTTCGGAGTCAGTGGCGCCGACCTACTCGCGCCCGGTGTCGGTGTGGTAACCACGGCTGCGACGCTCGGCCTCACGCCCACCGATGACATTGACGCGCTGCACTTCGACACCGTCACGGGCGACATCATCTTCTCGCTCACGCCCGCCTCACCGTCGCTCGGCACCATACCCAACCCGACCTGCGTCGCCCCTCCTCCCATGCCGGGCTCGTGCAGCGCAGCCGACGTCTTCGTCGCCCCCGGCGGAACGGGGCCCTTCGCACTGCTGATTCCCGCGGCGGCGATGGGCCTCGTGCCAGCCCCGCCGGGAGTCGGTGGTGGCGACGACATCGATGCGCTAGCCTTTTAGCCTTTCCCCGCGATCCCGTAGTAGCGCAGCGGGCCCCACTTGTCACCCCGCTGTAACAGCGGGGCGACAAGCAAGCTCATGGGTCAATCTCCAGGCATAAAAAACCCGCCTAAGCGGGTTTGTGTGGTGAAGTAAAATAGTACTTCAGGTCGTCTGTATATTCTGTATATATTGGCGCCCCCCTTAAACAGTTCCATTTACAGGCACAACTCCCTGGCCTTGCAGAACTGGGTTATTTGTTCCAGCGCAATTGCACAACTGAAGCAAGTGTATTCTGAGGCCCTACTTGAGAGGCTCCGCCAATAATATAAAGAGTATCATCTATGACTACAGCACCATGACCGTGTCGAGCCTCATTTAACAAAGCCTCCTTACACCATTGGTCGCTTATGGGATCATAGACCCAAACGACGCTATATGCAGTGCCTGTTTTCCAATTACCATTGGGACCAAAAGCCTCACCGCCGATCGCAATTACTCTTCCATTAAGCGAAGACGCTGTAAGCCCAGCAACTGCTTCCGGTAAAGGTCGTATTTTTTCCCACTTATCAAGCCGGGGATCGTAGACCTCAGAATACGATAGATTCCTGGCTTTACGCCCATCGCTACTAACCTGACGGCCACCGACAACATAAATCCTGTTCTCGACTACAGCACCTGCGGCAGAGTTTCTGCGAATAGCGGTTGGTGCTGCCATTTCCCAATCGGTATTGTCGATTAATATATAGTGGCTTTTTGTGTCGGCATTTCTTGACAGGTCGCCAGGAGACTTTCCTCCAATGACATGGATATCTTCTGAAATACTAGCATATACACTCTCAGCCATTGGCTGCGGTAAATCTGGCGCTGATACCCAACTTTCTCCAGAAGAAAATCTATGCACCGTGCCTTTGGCTTGCCAAACACTACCTTTTTGCCCATAAAAGCCACCAATACCATACAGGTATTTAGAATTTGCAGCCATACCCAGATGATGCCTAACTTCCGGTAGAGCTGGACCGCTTCTCCAGGTTTTAGTTTTCGGAGAGAATATATAAGTGTATTTGGTTGGCGAGAGGCCATAGAAAATTGGTTTTGGTGATGGGGAAAAACCACCAGCCACATAGGCTTCCTCTTCAAATACCGCAGGATATATTTCCTGAATGGGAGAATCCAATCCAGTCAGACTGGTTAGGGATATTCTAGATTTCTTTCGCGCAGGATCTGCCATACCGACAATGCCGCCATAAAGCAGGGGGGCCAATCCAGCAAACTTGATAAAATTTCTTCTGGAAAAATTCACAATGCTATTCTCTGTCAGTCTATGTGGGCTAAGCACACGGAAACGCTCATTTATTATACAGCCAATCCTTGATTATATACATTGTAATGGAGCCTTCAATTCACTATCTCAAAGTTTAGCCATGTTTGTTACGAGTTAATTTATTTCGGCCCATTTTGTCAGCTCCCAGTGGTCACTGCAGGCTTGCCGAAGATCGTATTTTTTTAAGCCCACTTTAATCCTTTGGGTAACTTGGCTCCACTGTACTCTACATGAAGAATGCGCCGATGACTTGGATTAATCCCTTTACTTGAGGAATGAAGGATATATGGTCGCATAATTAATAAGTCACCGGATCGAGCGGAGCAGATATATTCTGGTGATTCTTTTACAATCTGGTCCTGCTCATCTCTCGAAAGAATACCCAATCTATGACTGCCCGGAATGACTTTTAAACACCCATTCTTCTCGTCCGTGTCGTCAAGATGGATTCGAAAGGTAATCATATCTTCCAGAATTTCTAAGCTTGGCTGAACATGATACACTCCATCCTTAACAGTCCACTGCCCCCATCCCGGAATTTCAGCCTTGCCGCTGACAGCGATTGTTTTGTCTTGATGCCAGGTTACAAGCCAATTCTTTTCTGGATTTTTGTCAAATAAAATAACCCGAACAACCTCAGGATCACTCGACAAATAAATAGAAGCCTTATCCCTAAGCACGCTTGAGGTTACGAGTTCATTTACAGAGAGGAGTTTTTTCTCCGCATTGCGAATTCCATGTTTAGGAAAATCAGGCTCTAAAGCTTCAATCTCATTGATGATATTTCGAACAGAAACATCATCCAGAAATTCTGGGTGAATCTCAAACCCATATTGTTTAACGCTCAAATCTACTCCAGACAGATTGAAGATCCTGCAATTCGTTCACTTTTCTATTTTTCGAGTTTAACTAGTTGATCGCCAATAGGAAGTTTACATGGACTGGACTCATAATATAGAGGAGAAACTATAATCGATTTGATCGAACCATTTTCATCCTTAGCAAGCTTTATATTTGGTGATTTTGAAAACCAACGCAAGTACTGAGATACAGACTGCGAGACCTTGTCGCAGTGACCTGTTTTTTTCGACACATAGACCCTGGAAATGAACTCTCCATCAGGCGTAAAAAGGGCAAAGTTATAGCCATGTGGTAATGAGCCTGCTTGCAAATCGGAAAAACCGGCAAAGTATTTTCCACCGTCTACAGGGACCAGTTTAGTAAAGGGCGTTGTTTCTGCGCGAAATATCTCACTACCGTTTTTCTTGTCAATGACTTTAAGTTCTGATTTCCTAATTGTCCAGGCTGTGACACTATGAGTATGAAGAACATACACATCATCATTTTCCGTCCAAATATTCATATTACTTGAACGTGGTTCATCCGCCCATAGATGAATAGACATGGACAGAAAAAACAATAAGATGATGCACTCTTTAATCATAGTATTGACCCCACAATGATTTAAGTGAACTCCATTAAGCTGCATACTGAATTTTCCTGTGCTCGAAGTACTTTGCAACCCGACCAGGTTTCTTTTGCAGCATTTTTATGTGCGAGACCACCTTCTTTTTCAGCGCTTGCTTGTCCCTGGCTGGCTTTCCACTATGTACGCCGGCCTTTAAGTCGCAATTCAAGTATTCGTCCGGATTCAATTCAGGAGAGTATGAGGGCAAGTAAAAAACCTCGATCTCACCTTCGTGCTTCTCCAGCCACGCTTTGAGCACCTTAGAATGATGCACTCTCAAGTTATCCAATATCAGATACACTTTCTTGCCAGCTGATTTGATCAACCTCTGACAAAAATCAATCAAAATATCAGTATTCATACTTCCCTCAAACACCTTGAAGCGCACCTTTCCTTGGTTGATTACCGTTGATATCATGTTTGTCGATGCTCGTTTAGCACTGAGCCTGACAACCGGTGTCTTCCCCCTGGGAGCATACCCTCTCTCATGGTGACTATCATTGCGAACTCCAGTCTCATCGCCCCAGTAAATCTCTGCCTTTTCAGCTTTTGCGTGAGACTTGATCTCGGGATAATCCTCATCCAGCCAACGCTTTACGGCCTTAAGATTTTGCTCATAAGCACGCTTCGCTGGCTTTTGTGGCGTGAATCCCCAGCGTTTCAAATACTCGCCGACAGTACGAATGGGCATTTTGATGCCAAACTTTTGCTCAATCAGTTCCATGACCGCTTTCCGCGTCCAAAGTACATAGGCCATCTTCATCTGATCTGGGCTTTTATCTGAAATTAGCCCCTGTAAACGCTTCTCTTGCTCAGCCGTTAAACGTCGGGCGCTCAACAAGAAACACACTACGCTTTCTGGCCCTCAAGGCTGACAGACGTTTCATCCACCCGCTCATAGTTTGCGGTGTGGTACCCACTATCTCTGCAACCTTTTTCTGGGACATTCCCTTCTTCCAGAGCTTGATAGCAAGTTTTCGTTTTTCCTCTTGAGCCGAGGGAGACAGTTTGCGGGAATCTTCATTATTCATATCCGCATTATACTTCATTTATTTGATTGCCGGGTTAATAAATATTTTTTCACTGCGTGAATGCCCACAGAACTGCCGTTATCATTAATACAGCAAATATCACACGCACAATTCTTGCTTGTTTCTGCCTGCGAAAAAGTGGGCGAATAATCCCCCCAAAAGAAAGCCACAAAGTGTCTACGAAAACAGCCACCAAAAAACAAGTTACTGCTGTAATGATGAATGCAACCGCAGCTGAAGAAAAAGGTAGTAAAAATTGTGAAAATAGCGCAAGAAAGGCTGCGTAAGCTTTTGGGTTCAGCAAATTAAGGATGAAACCTTCAATAAATTTAGGACGAGAGGCTTTTGTATGATTAGTGTTAGCTATGTGCGGCGCTAATGCAATTTTTGTCGCGATATAGCAAATGTATAAGCCCCCAATAATCTGTACCGCAAGACGAGCGCTAGGAAAAGCCGCAAAAAGGGCTGCTAAACCGAGACCTGCGCCGACAATAACTACACAAAGGCCAACTAGAACTCCACCCAGGAAGTTTAGACCACCTCTAATACCAAAAGTAGCGCCAACACCAGCTAGCCCAAGTGTTGCCGGTCCAGGTGAGCCAAGTAGGAGAGCAGTAGCAGATATTAAAGATAAAAGTGCTTCAGTCAAATTATTATTACCTTAATTATCAGCGACTGCCTAAAATTACTGTGGCGGAGTAAAAGTTTACCGCTTATCTTTTTATATTGCCAATTGGCTTACAAAGTCTAGTTGAATAACAACCTCCAATGACTATTATAACTTTTGAACCGAGCACTTTCAAAGCACTATAAAAATTAGCAACCACCCGCAGAGCGGGTGGTATGTAGTGGCACACTAAATTTGCTGTCCCAGGCCTTGGTCGCGGTATCCATGCGTACCTTGAGCTCGGCGCCATCAATACTCCAGCCGTTCTGCTGTTCGAGCACCGGCGCCTGCTGCCCATCCAGGTAGAGCAGTTCGATGGTGTCGTGCATGGCGGGACTGGCGGCCAGGTACCAACCGTTGTGGCCGCTCAGACGCGCATCGGATATCACTCTGGCGATACCCCGCACACTGTTGGGCACGGTGTTGTTCTCGCTGTTGGCACCGACTTCGAACTTGGATTCCAGGCTAGCCCTGGCCAGGCCCTCGTCGGTCACATCACAAATCAGAAACCCGAGCCGCAGGTTGAGTGTGGCATCGCCTACATATGCATTATTTAAGATTTTTCACTCTGGGCTTTCCAACTCCAAGCACACCAAATAATAAACAACAAAGTTGCTACCTCAACCATCACGAAAAATATATAGAATATTGTAGGATCTCCAACAAAAATCGAAGCTAAAACCCCTAAGGTATGTAATGTGGCTATAACCATATTAAACCAGCGATTTATACCATGCTTTAGCAAACGTGAAAGGACGATCATAATCATTGCTATTTCTAAAAAGATGGCCGCACCGAGTAGCATTCCGGGGGATATTAATAGAGCAATTAACTCAGCATCTTCTACTGTTGTCTCACCTATCAAATTTAGAATATCTGCATAAAGAATATTTAGAACATAAAAAACCCATAATGTGGATAAAATAACCTTTCTATCCTTTACACACTTTTCATTTTCCATTGCTTCATTCCTTGACTATAAAATTTATTGAAATGATTTTAACCCTACATAAACTCAAGCTTCATATGCTATAAATATGCAACAACTGGCACGCATTATTTATATAGAAGTCATCGTAATTTTCTTTATGCTGGCTTCAATATCCAAATTAAAAGCAAGTTCTGGAGAGCATATATCACCTAACCAGCTCATCAATCGGAGACTACAGAATTAACTTGTTTCTTTTCTCTCACAGAATTCCAGAAGGCTAACGTGCTTACTGAGCAGCTTTAGGCGCTTTAGTTCGTTCAATCATCTGATACGAAGCGAAGCAGGATATCCAACATATGAGGTATTGTACTCTATCGATCAAAGGCCGAGGTATCAAGGGAAAGCTTTAGCGCGACCACTTCTGATGCCCATACGATGCCTGTATTAATCGCGCTGTTGATTCCAGCTCACTCAACAATTGCTTGAATTGGTTGTTGTACCAATGAGCCTGCGTTTCGTTGGGAACGCTGCTTAACCAGGTTTGTTGAACACCAGAATTGACAATAACTCATGGTGAACCGTATGCCCGTCAAACATGCCTCACCATCCCTAACCAAATTGAGAAACTGGAATAAAGCTGTTATCAATCAGGCGGTTATATCAATCCAACTGACAACCTAGCAGGTTGTTGAAAAAGGCATCCTGCCTGTTTCAACACACGAAAAGTGAAAAATGTGATTTTCACTTTTCTCCCAAAATCAACGACTTAGGCGTCGCCGATTTTGCCGGAACATCCATATTCCGGTACCAGGCGTCGAAATTCTTCGAATTTCTACAGCCTGCTAGGAGTAGCCAGGAAATAGCCATATAGGTATTGTGAGAGTGATCAACTGACTGTAAGCGGTATCACTGCACTCAGTGGATCTAAAGGAAGTAAAGTTGCCAGGAATAGAACACCTGATTCAAAACTGAAGCCGATGTTGGTCCAGACAGCTGCCGGGCTAGCGGCTCAGTAGAATTGAGCGACAGACTGATTATTGCCCCCTCAAAAGCTCTGGGAGGCAGTTTAGAGCGCCATCCCCCGCCGCCCCTGCAACCCTCCGGAATGCAACAGTAAAACACGGGAGCCCGCAGCCACCTTGCCCTTACGGATTTCACTGTGCAGGGCGAAAGCCAGCTTTGCGGTATAGACTGGGTCCAGGGGAACCCCGGATTGATGTTCGAAGTTCAACATAAACTGACGCAAGTAATCCGGGAACTTGGCATAACCGCCGCATTCATACCCTTCACACAGGCTGGCGGACCCCGGGCCCTCTCCCAGTGCGGCCAGCCAGGTATCAATTTGTGAAAAAAATGAAGCTCCAGCCTTGAGTACCGGAACGCCGGTCACCTTGGCAGTATTCAAGCCCCACTGAACACCCGCGAGTGTTGTCGCCGTCCCACAAGCCAGCCAAACCTGGTCAAATTTCCCCGGTAAAGTTGCGGCAATTGTCTGTCCCAGAAATTTTGCCCCGCGGACACCTGCGAGATTAGCGCCGCCTTCCGGCACAAAGAGTGCATCCTGGTACCGGATATCGACAAGTTGCAGAAAATTCTCTTGTGCCCGCCTGCGATACAGGTCCCGCGATACAAACTTGAGTTCCATACCGAAGCGCTCCGCATCCCTGAGTGTCGCGCTCAGGTTCCTGGGGCGCTCCCCACGGATAATCCCCACAGTCTGGAAGCCGAACCGGCGACCGGCAGCGGCCACGGCGTGAATATGATTGGACCAGGCACCGCCGCAGGTGATTATTTTTTCAATACCCCGCTCCCGCGCGTCCATCAGATTGAACAGTAATTTGTACGCTTTATTACCTGAGATCAACGGATCCAGAAGGTCGTCACGTCGTATCCAGACTTCTATCCTGGGGAAAAGATCAGTCGCCAACAGCTGGTAGGGAACCGCCCCCGCCAACCCCCTCAGGGCATCCAGGTCAAGGCGATCCAGGTAGCGGATGGGCAGAGAGGTTTCCAATACAGCTATGCCGGTTCCGGAAGACAGCCACCCACCGCGAAGGCTTCCGCTTCATAGGGATGGGTTTTCACGGTATCGGCGCTTTTTACCAGAAAGGTGACACCTTCGGCAGAGGTTTCGGCGGTGACGTCCGCCTCCTGCGCCGGAGGCCGGTTGAGTAGTGAATCCGGGTCAAACAGGGCGATATTGATTCCCTCCGCCCCCATCAGTGGAGGCGCAGCCAGCCCCGACTGAATGGCGCGGGCCGATAATGTCTCAATACCGCCGACTCCCTCGCCCCGCAACTGAACCCCCAGTTGCTGGCAAAAACCATAGTTGGCCGGGTCCGCCAACGATGTCCAGCAATCCCGCCAGGCGGAGTCCTGCAGCCGGATTCCATTGGGGATTCGGTATTTGGCCGAAAAGATATTGTGGTAGCTGGTCAACGCATTGGGGGGCGGCTCCACCATATCGCTGTAAAAGCGGAGTCGGTAGAAAGCGGCTTCTGCCAGCACTGTGGGAACTGTTTTGCTGCCGTAAAAAATCCCGCTCTCCGCCACTGTTCCAAAGCGGGAGCCCCAGGGCAAGGGGGGATAGCGGAAAGGTGTCGCCAGTAGATAATGGAGGGATTCGCACCCGGGAAGTCTCGCCGGCTTACTCCACTCCAACAGGCTCTCCAACACCTCCTGCTTGTGGAGATTATCCACCAGGCTGCGGGTGGCCACCTCCTCCTGGGATTCGACAATCCGGTAAAGCTTGCCCAGCAGGCGCCGTGAAGTAGTTCGGATACGGTCGATGTGGGAAGGGTTCACACCTTGCCCCGCATGGCATCGAGGTAGGTCACGATACGCACCAGGCCATCTATTCGGGTCGCCAGCTCCCTGGGCACACCATTCAGGGCGCGGTTCTCGGTCTGGAACCAGTGGCGGGCGCCCTCTGCGCCCCCCATCAATACGAATGCGGAGCGGTAGGCCCGGACCAGTAAAAGCCCCAGCTGCCCCGGGGCACTATAGGGGTCCAGCTCACTCTTGCGCCGCAGGGTGCGATCATCCAAATGAACAATCTCCCCCAGCTCCCGCTTGCGCAATCCCAGCTGGGCACCCGTATTCATCAGCGCTTCCAGGAGCACCACCCCATCACTCGGCTCAACCTGATTGGAACATGGCGCAGTCATTTTACCTCCAGGAGTTGCCTATATGTCCGAATATACACTCTTATCGGACATCATGCAAAGGCTCTATCGGGCCAAAGTCAGGCTAAATCGCCAGCTCCCCTGAGGCCGGCTCCCAACCCCGCTACCGCAGACCCAACCGGGGTGGAAAATCGAGCGGGCACGAAAAAGGCCCACACTTTCGTGTGAGCCTCGCGTATATGGCGGACCGGACGGGACTCGAACCCGCGACCTCCGGCGTGACAGGCCGGCATTCTAACCAACTGAACTACCGGTCCGCAGTGAACGCCTCTCCCTATGGAGAGCTGGTGGGTGGTACAGGGGTCGAACCTGTGACCTACGGCTTGTAAGGCCGTCGCTCTCCCAACTGAGCTAACCACCCCTCAGAGCACCGGGGGCCTGGCTCCCGGGCGACGCGCATAATACCGGATTGAAGGGACCTGTCAACAATAACCCAATAGACGCCAACCCCCGTTTTGCC
This sequence comes from Microbulbifer sp. TYP-18, assembly GCF_040932045.1. Taxonomy (NCBI): domain Bacteria; kingdom Pseudomonadati; phylum Pseudomonadota; class Gammaproteobacteria; order Cellvibrionales; family Microbulbiferaceae; genus Microbulbifer; species Microbulbifer sp. TYP-18. Next base: position 270,659 of record NZ_JBFRBC010000003.1, on the reverse strand, counting down.
CGGCACCACTGCACCAAATCAGTCGCCCTCCCCGCCCAGGGATACGGACACCGGGACCTCCACCGGCGGTTGCGGCTGCTCCGCCAGCTGATCCAGCGGCACCCGGTAGTCCGGTTCCACCAACTGGCCGGCTATACGCACCGGGCCCGGCGATGGAATCAAATCCTCAGCCGGCCGCGCCAAGTCCGGCCGGTTGTAATTGCATACACCGGTGGGGAAAATCCTCTGCATATCCTCGATACGCTCGCCAACCGCCTCCGTCAGCGCACCGTAGACCCCGTTGACCAGGGCCCGCGCAACCGACTGCCGCGCACACTTGAAAATATCATCGGAGATGGGCGCGCCAGCTACCTGGCGCGAAGTGCGATAGATGGGGAATGCCTGCATACAAGCCCCGGCAGGTTCCCGGTTCCAGTCTCCATTCCAGACACCGGCGCCCGCTGCAAGGATATTGCCGTCCCGGTCAAAGCACTGGTCGCGAGCCTCCTCCGGCCGGTTGGCGGCCACTCCCGCCCCGGGGTTGCGCATGATATTCTGCATCCACTGGTCGATGGTATCCAATGCCTCATCCAGGGGGGTGTATTTCTTGTGGCTCACCCATATCAACTGGTTGTCCGCATGTCCCCGGGCGGCGCGAATACGCTCGCGGCTGGTGAACGACGCCAGGCTGTGGTGCATGTCCAGCTCGCTATCCAGATAGTGGCGCAGATCAATGATCGGGATCTCCACGTCTCCCAGGAACACATGCCCAGAGCGATATATACCCTCTATGGCCTCAATACTGGCACGGCTCCGTTTGGCGGGATTGTCCAGCCCGCCGAGATTCATATTGTGCTCACTCCAGACCGACAACCTGGGGGGAACCAGGTCCCCGTTGAGAAACCAGAGCTTTTCATCGTCCTGATTCTCAGGCGCTTTCCAACCACCGATAGAAGCGTTCAGCTTGAGAAAAGTCTCCAGAGAAATCTGCCCGGCCACCAGCGCCTCCAGGCCGTACTGGACCCCCTCGTTATCCCAGACACTGTTGGCGAAACCACTCTCCCCCACGCCGTAAAACTGGCGCAGGTCCTCCCAGTGGGTCCAGTGGGTATCGGCCGCCACCTCATCCGCGTAATTCTTTATAAAGTGGGTAAAGCGGGGATTGTTGATCAGCGGCACCAGACCCCGCCAGCCCTGGGTGCACTCCGTCGCCCCTTTGACACCATCCCGGTAGCGCCCATCGAACAGCGCCGCCACCAGTTTCAGAACCCGAAAGCGGCTCTCCGTATCCGAGTTCGCCGCCAGCCCTTGAATAACCGAGCGCTCCGATGCCTCGCGCCAACGTGGATTGTCCGCGTCGATCACATCAAAGAAATACTCCAGCGGCTCACAGTCGAATACATAGATGATCTGGCTCACCATATCCGGATACGAATAAAGAGGAATGGCGGCGTCCAGCAGGTCCGAGGCATTTTGCGCCAGCAAATACTGCTGAATGGCACCGCCGGAGCCCCCCACACCCACCGTATACATGGGTTCACCATAGAGCGATTCGAACTGTTTCTTTAGTCGCCGCGCCGTGTCCTCCGCCAGCCAGATATTGTAGTGATTGCTGGTCTGGTTGGCTGTGGAGTAGACAACCCCATAGCCCCGCGCCAGCTGGTCCAGGCGTCGCGTCACCACGTCGCCCTTGCTGATATCCCCCTGGCGACGGCCAATGCCCACTCCGCCCCGGAACTGGTAGATCAAGCGCCTATTCCAATTAGTGGCGGTGGGCCGCTCGGGGGTTTCCCCCTCGCCACGCAAAACAGCAATCGCGTAGAAATAGCGGTTGATAGTGCCGGTTTCCACCCGCACCACAAAGTCGATCGTCTTGCCGTTGACTGTCACCTGGTCTATATCACCGCTGGCCTTTTCCAGGGGATGAAAACGGCCGTCGGTAATACTGCGGTAGAAATAATTGACCCGGGTGCCATGACTGCAGTCGCGGCTGTAACCAATGATCTGCTGGGTTTTTACCCCCCGATCATCCAGCGCGAAAACCGGAACACCTTCACCCTTTTGGTTGTCGACCAGTGGTTGCCGGCCGCTGATCTTGTTTTCCCCGCAGTAAAATGGATAGCTGGAAGGCCCGGCAAACAGTGTTTCCACCGGTCCCACCTCGCCGGTCAAAATCGGAAAGGGGAAATACTCCGGGGGCCTTTCCAGAACCCGCGGATGGGGACCGCTATAAGCCGGGTATGGCTGATGCAGCAGCGCACCATCGGGCACCCCCAACACCGGTGCCGGGGGAACGCCTGGGATTCTCGGGAGGTGTTTATAGCCGGACCAGCCACCAACTCCAACCAACACCACAACTACGAATACAACTGCATAGAGAACCCGCGCTCCCCTTCCCGACATAGCCGCCTCCAAACTGGCAAGATGCGATCCAGGTATAAATTGAGTATATGTGCGGATATTCAGACCGGACGCCAGATGGCGGCTAACTAGACATCAGTGCAGAATTGAGAGTCGCCCAGTCTTGGCGGGGTATGCTTGCCCAGCCGACACAGCGGCAAGCCAGCTCTTCAGAGGCGAGGGTGCCGAACCGCGGCCTGCTTCCGGCAAAAGGGATTTTTAGAGAAAGGGAATGGGGAGATGCCGGTTCCCCGGGAAGTTGGAACCGGCTTTGCGGCCGTCAGTCAATAATGCCGCCGGAGCGCAGATTTTCCAGCAGCAGCTCCACCTCTTCTTCCAGGCTCATCTGGTCCGTATGCAGGTGCAATTCCGGCGCCAGCGGTGCCTCGTAGGGATCATCCACACCGGTAAAGCCGCGGATCTCACCCGCGCGGGCCTTCTTGTAGAGACCTTTCGGATCGCGGGATTCCGCCTCCTCCAGGGAGCAGTCCACAAATACCTCCAGATACGGCAGGTCGCTCTCCAGGTGCATACGCCGCACCAGTTCGCGGTCTTCGCGATAGGGGCTGATAAAACTACTCAGCACCACCACACCACCGTCCGCAAACAGCCTCGAGATCTCCCCCACACGGCGAATATTCTCCTTGCGGTCCTCGGCGGAAAAGCCCAGGTTGGCATTGATCCCAAAGCGGATATTGTCGCCATCCAGGCGATAGCAGAGGACACCGCGGGCCATCAGAGCCTTTTCCAGCGCCACAGCCACGGTGCTCTTGCCGGAGCCAGAAAGGCCGGTAAACCAGAGGGTCGCACCCTTGTGACCCAATATTCCCGCGCGATCCTCGCGGGTCACTTTACCCTTGTGCCAATGGATATTGGTGGCCTTGCGCTCTACCGCTGATAATGTCACCGATGACTCCCAAACTGTGATTTATGCCCACAAGGCATACTAGTATAACCAGCTGCTATAAATAACCTGGAACAAACTTCCTGCAACAATTGGCGGACCCTATCCATGGATACCCCGATGGCCACTACCCCTTAGGTCAGGGCCGGGTTGCCAGGTCAGTCGCAGGGAACCAGGGGCGGCATTATCCGACATGAGGCACTGCCGGTAAAGGCCGGTGTTTATCACCCGCTGTCCTGGAGCCATAGTCGCAGATGCGGCTAACAGGTTGCTAGCAAAGGTTTTTTCAACGGCCTGCCAGATAGCCAATTGCCATCATTGGCCTGTTGGCAGGTTTCGGCAACCCTCCTCTGGGCCAGCCATTTTTAGGGCCAACTCGCGATCTCCAGCAGGATCGGGGGCTCTTCCTCTTGAAGATATACTCCGCGTCCCGCAGTTCCGGCCTTGCTATTAACCCGGCAATCCAATGGATAAGGAATCACCAATTGAATTCCGGAGTTAATAATCGTTTATTTATTAGCAGGCTGTTGAAATTCGCAGAATTTCGACAGCCTGGTACCGGAATATGGATGTTCCGGCAAAATCGACGACGCCTAAGTCGTTGATTTTGGGCGAAAAGTGAAAATCACATTTTTCGCTTTTCGTGTGTTGAAAAAGGCAGGATGCCTTTTTCAACAACCTGTTAGGGCCTTGGATCGAGTTGATAGATATAACATACACCAGCTGCAAGGGCCTCAGTATATACATCCACCTCTCTCTTTCCGCTTGCCCAGGAAGCCAGGGTGACGGATATAATTACCGAGTCTTCTTTTCTGATGCGCATCACAGTCGCTCCGGCACAATTATCTGGAACCCCAGTGTCCAGTCTAACCACCAAGCCGGTTTTGGTGCTTGCCAGATAGTCCATTGTACCCCTTAGGTAATGCTCAGTCGCGCCTACAGAAAAACTAGCAAAGGCCAAAAGAAAAGAAGCAAAATACTTACCAAAAGAATTGATCATTCCTTACTCTCTATTTTATTGCTTAATATTTAATTCCAGCAATAGCCCCAGCCTTTGAGCTAAAACAGCGCATTAAAGGCAGATCCCTGTCTGGAAATTAAGTTGCCCTGGATAATAACAGGGATTCCAATTAGAGCTGATTCGATGCTAATCCGTCAAGACTACCGCGGGAGGACTGATTTAAAAACAAAATCGATAATTCAGCCAGCCTTCAGCCTATTGCAGACCGGTTTTTCCTACCAAAATAGAGTGACCACAGGAATAGATAGAAAGTGCAAATAGAAAGAGGACGTCAATATCAATACCGCCGGCTAGTTCCGTAGACTCGGGACTTGCACCCGAGTTGAAACCAAGGATATAAATAAATCCATTGGCCAAAAAACTCAATAGCTTACCCAATTAATAAAAGAAGTTGTTCCGTTGATCCAGGCTATTTACTGCCATCCCATTTCACTTACCAGAAAAACACACTTTAAGAAGATAGAGCGAAATCTGCACTTTCTAGTATTTGTCTAAGTATACGTTAAAGGAAAGCGTTTGAATCAACTTTTTAGCGACACTCTCATCCGACACAATTATCATAGAGATAAGATAGGAGCGATTGTTTGATTTTAATCCACCAAAATCAACTAATCACTCCTTATAGAAACACAAGAATCAGAATTTTATTCCCACCCTAATTTTCTTGACCCCAGGTGGCTGCACCTAGCAACCCTCAGATTCAGCCAAATCAACTGCAACAGCTAATTTTAATCGATCAGCTTTACTTAGATTTTTTTGATACTCCGATAACGACATAACTTTAATGATTACTTTATCTCCCGAATCCAGCCGACCAACTTCAACTACTGAAATTAAGCTTGTATCGATCAAGAAAGTGTATATATCTTCCCCTTGTTCTGAAATCCAGCCAATAGTGTACGCAGTCTGTATATCAGGATATCGCTTGCACAGCGCACGTAAAATATCTCTCTTACTTTTATCCTCAAACAAAGATTCATGAGAACGAATCAATTCATCTCTGTATTCATTTTCAGCTCTACTCCCAATCAATTTCATCTTATGACCCCTGGAGTTGCTGTTGCTGAAAAACCAGCCCCAACACCTGTGCCTATATAAGCTTTTATACCTGTGTCCATTAAAAAACTCTTAAACAACCCACAAATCCATAACCATCATATACTTGTAAAGTTATAAACCCGTTTTCAGAAATGCACTCTTGGAGAGCATTTAGAGATTCTATCCCTTTGGTTTTAAATAAACCTTTAAGCCTGTGTAAACCGGATGGCCCCTTTCGTGCACTAAGCCTCTAGAGATACATAGAACATGCCTAGCCCAAGCAGAAAAAGGAATATTCTAACTGAATCATCAGCTCCTTTTTTAAACTTGGTATTGGAGAACCTGGGCAGGAATATATCTTTCCCAGAAAGAAATGGAACAATAAACCAAAACATACTCAGCACTAAAAATAGCACACCAACAACTGCACCTGTAGACAGGAGGCTATTAAATAGAAAACGATATATCAGGAAACAAAGTACTCCTGCTATCCATATCTTTATTTCACGCACGAAAAGCAATCCTGTTGAAGTGTAGCTTCAGTAGCCTTTGAAGTTATCAAACCTGAAGTGTCTAAAACGACATTGTCTTTGATATTAAAATTCTTAAGAAAGTGAGTTGCACCGGAACCTGCGGCTAATGATATCAGCCCTATCGCAGCATCACCGTAAGCTCCGTTGTACCCAGCAACTGAGGACTCGATAACGACATGAGAGTCAGCAGCAAGCCTAACAATCTTAAATGGCACTGTTGCAACATCTACAGTCAATTTGACGCCATTTACAAAGTCTGGGTTGTCTCTCATAAATTGAGCAGTTTCACCCAAAACTTCCACTTCACTCTTTACTCTCCAACCGTGAACCAATTTGTCCCATGTGCTAGGAGCTTGGCGTTTACCATTAACCCTTGGATATACGCCATATTTCATATAGTGCTCTCGCCCCTTTTGTGCATTCTTGCGCCGCTCACTCGCTAAAGCAGCAGCCATCGTTACCGAGTCATCGTTACTAGCAAGTAAAAAGGCATCCTCGCTAAATTCACTAACTCGTAGAACTGAACCAAAATCACCCTGGCCAACGTCGAAGTACCCTAACGTCTCCTCCGCTACAACAGCATCATAACCACCGCCATTATATATGGTGCCGGAACTGGCATAGGCCAGTGCCGAAATACCTTCCGAGTTGGCGGAGCGGAAGGCGCCGCTGGACGACCCCTCCGGCAGTGCTGCCCCTGCACCACCCGCAGGCGCCCAGAATCCCTGGCTGTCGGGGTTGGGATCGCCGCCATAAACACCAACGCCATTAGAACCGACACTCACACCGACACTGCGGTCCTTCCAAAACTCTTTCCAGTCTTTGCGGAAATCCCCCCAGCTGTAATAGCCTGTAGGGTCGGTCAATGTCAGGGGGTTGCCTTTGACATAGCTGTAGCGGTTGTAACCCTGAGTATCCATGGCGCCGTCGATCATGGGGTCGGCCTGCAAAAAGCGGCCCAACGCCGGATCGTAGACGCGCCCGTTCATATGGATAATGCCCAGGGCGTCCACCATCTCGTGGCCGGTAAAGCCGCGTGTGGTGGTGTCGGTCAGGGTATCGAGCAAACTGTAGTCTGTCGCCACCAGAGCACTGATGTCAATCTGCTGCCAGCTGCTGTCCCGCCGCTGTCCCCAGGGATCGAAAGACATCCCCTCGCCGCTGATGCTCGCACCACTGCCATCGAGCACCACATCGGTGGAACCGATATGGTCTTTGAGCAGGTAGCGCTTGTCCAGGTTTTGCTGCTCATTGGCGGCATTGGTGGTATAGGTAAATACGGCATCACCGGGCAGATAGCGCTTCCACTTAACCGTGCTTTCGCTGCTGCGCTTGATCAGCTCCACAGCGCCCAGGTACAGGGTGGTGATGACCTCCCCGCCGGCCCGCGTATCCACGCGCTTATAGCGCGCCCGGTCGGGGCCATAGTCAAAGGCAGTACTGTCACCGCTGGCGCTGCTGATCAGGGATGGCTTGTCAAAAGTCGTGTAGTTGAACAGGCGCCCAGTGCTGTCCGACGTGAGATTGCCGTTGTTGTCGGCGTAGACATAACTGCTGCTGCCAACCTGGGTCACCGCGTGGGGCTTGCTGGAGCCGTAGACGTAGGCCTGCCCATCCTTGTGGGTGACATTGCCGATACTGTCGTAGCGGTACTGGGTACTGGTAGCATCGGGGTTGCAGCCGGTGACACTGGTGGTATCGGGATTCACCTGCAGCAAGCGGTTGAGGTGGTCGTAGCAGAAGGACTCGCTTTGACCGCTCCGCTGGTTGTTCCGGCTGGTGAGATTGCCGAGGATATCCCAGCCGTAGGCCATCTGCTGCACAGTGGTGGTCGCATTGTCGGCCTTTTGCGACAGCAGGCGCCCGGTGGCCGGGTCGAAGTTGTGATCCACCCGCACAGCGCCGCTGACGACGTCATAGTCCGTCACCTGGCCGCGGCTGTTGGTGTCGATCACCCGGTACAACTCATTGCCACTGTTCAGGTCCACCACATAACTGAGGTGGCCGCTGTTGGTATAGTACTGGCGGGTACCACTGGTAATGGCGCTGCCGCCACTGGTCACCACACCATCCAGGGCATCGAATTGCTTGTAGGGCCGCCCCAGGCTGTCGTACTCCGTCTGGCGGATAAAGTCGCCATCCGCACCGCCGACACCCAGCACCGAGGACATGGAGCGCTGGCGCCCGGCGCTGTCGTAACTGTAGAGGGCGCAGTACTCGGCGGTGGCATCGTAGCATAGCTCGTCGTTCGCACTGCGCGAGTGGACCACCGAGGTCACCTGGCCCAGGGCATAGGGCACACTGGTGCCGCCGGCATCCTGGTCATCGTAGTACCAGCGGGTGTGGTAATCCACGGTCCCGACGGCGGTCCAGTCGGTACGGCGCAGCGGGCGGCCGTAACGGTCGTATTGGGTTTCGGTGCGCTGCTGCTTGCCGTCGGTCTGCTCTACCAGATCGTCAAAGCCATTGTAACGGTAACTCCAATTGCCCTTGTCGGGGTCGGACATGGATTCCTTGCGTCCGCGCCGGTCGTATCTGGTGGTGATGGTAATGCCCAGGTTCTCGCCCGCGCGGCCCTGGCTGATGACATGCTCCACTTGGCCGCTCGCCGTGTACTGGTATTCCACCGTGCCGCCTTTGTGGTCTACCACATAGACCGGCTCTCCCAGGACATTGGTCTTCTCCGTACGCGTCTGTCCCTTCTGGTTGGTGGTTACGGCCACAATGAGGTTGCTTTCCAGTACCGGTTCGGTATGGACGATGGTGCCAGAGTCTGGCAACAGCACCGAAGTGAGACGGGATTGAATATCGTAACTGTTCTGGGTCCAGTACTGCGGAAGGGAGCCTCTGTTGTAAGGTTCACTCTGGCGCTCCACGCGGCCCAGATCATCATACTCGGTCTGCACCTGAATCACGTCGCTGGTATCCAAACCCAACTGTTCTGTGCGCAGCACCTGGCCCAACAGGTCATAATAGCTGCTGGACTTTGCCCCGGTTTCGCTGGTGACTTCGGTGTAGTAGGCCGCCCCGGTTACACCGCAGCCACTGCAGTTGCGGTACTCGGTTTTTACCCAGGGGCCATCGCCCGGATCCCGATAAGTCTCCCGACCGAGAACATCGTATTCGAAGTTGGTGGTCACATAGGCGCTGCCGGAAACATTGGTGTAGCGGCGCACCTCCGTGGGCAGACCCATCACATTACGGGCTATCACTTCCGTCAGCTTGCGGCCGTCCGCATCGCGCACAATATCGATATAGCGCTTTAACGCGTCATATTCAGAACTGGAGCCGCGGCTTGGCTCGTTCGCGGCGGTTTTGGTGGTACTCAGCCGGTTGCCGAAATCGTCGTAGCCATAGCTGGTGGTGAGCCTGAGATCGTCGGCATCCGCACCGGTGTAATCCGGCTCAATGATTTCATTTTGCAACAGGCCCTGCTTGCTGCCGCTGGTAAAATAATCAAAGCGGACAACTCGCTGCACCGACTCGTTACCGCGGGTAGAAGTCACAGAAGTTCTGGCAACCCGCCCCTGTTCGCGAAACCACGCCGGCGCACTGTAACAGCTAAAACAGTTGTCCTGGGTTACTGTGGACACCAGGACATTGGCCGCATTGCGGATTTCCGTGGTGGACAGTTCCAGGTTGCCGTAATCATCGTAATCGTTGTTTACACTTAGCTTTTTATACAAAGCGCCGGCGCTGGCACCGTTATTTTTCAGCAGATAATAATCTGTGGTCGAAGTCTCAACATAGGGCCAGTACACTCCCCCACTGGACTTTGATGCCAGAGTGTTCGTCTGCCGGGACAACAATTTGCTTTCGCGGCTGTACTGCTCCACCGTCAAAGGCATAAAGGAATAGGGAAACTCCTGCTTGAAGGTGCTGACCGTCTTCCCTACTCGGGCATCCGTGGTGGTGACCTTGGCAAACCCCAGGGAACCCCGGCCTCCACCCTGGAATTTGAGCCCTTCATACTGATAAGTCAGCGCCTCCAGATTTGTGGCACTGGCCGCTGTAGGCATGCTGAACTCATACTTGGACACCACGTAAGAGGAGCCGGTGATGTCGAATACCGGCGTTCCCCAGTCGACACTACCGGCGTTGCTCCCCTTGGTATAGACACTGCTATCGGTCAGGGGTTTGTAGGTGAACGTCGCCTGCTCCCCGTAGGCACCAGTCACTTTGCTAATTACATTATTTGGTGTAGAGGATTCCCGTGAAGCATAGATTTGTGCATGGGGATTCTGCTGACCGCCATCGTAAACATAAATATATTCCCGGTAGCCGTCTCCATTGATATCGGCAAACACGGGATGAATAAAGTCCTCCGTACTCGATGGAACACCAGCATCGATAGCCTCCGAATCAAAGCCGGAGCCGTTCCAGAGTTTTACCTTTAGAGTGCTACTGCCGGGCCAAATAAAATCCAGATAACCGTCGTGGTTATAGTCCACCAGCTCGGCCCGGCTACTCTTCTCTCCAAGACTGGTGTAAGACGAAACAATGCCATCGACCGAAAGAGCGTAGGACCAATTGTTCTCATCGTCCTTGCGTACCCGGTCGGTGAGGCCATCCCGGTTCAGATCCGCGGGAATCCACTGGTATTGCCCTACCCCATCACCGAGATCCACTCCCGAACTGCTCAACCTCGAACTGCTGGAATCACTTTTGCCCCAAAAATACTTCCGGATTCCATTGGAGCACTGCTCTTTTACCGGATAGAGAAATTCCGTGCGCCCATCACCGTCCTCGTCAAGCACTCGCATTGCATGCAGATCGAGAATCTCATAGGTTGCATCACCACTACCACACGAACTGAACAACCCATTGAACTCCAGTGTCCGGTCGGGAGTTGATGGAAATTTAAAGCCGCCACTCGGGTTAGGTTCAGCATAATAGATGCTCATGCCCTGGGAATCTTCATGCCGCATCACCAGATCGGCCCAGCCATCACCGGTTACATCTGTTAGGACGGTCTGGTTGCCGGCGGAAGAGGGTATTCCGGTACCAATCGAAGTACCGGAAAAGTGATTGGTACTGGTGTTAAAAAGCCTTACAACCCAGCCGTAGTCCTCAGTACGGTGCAGCAGATCCAGCTTCCCATCGCCATTGTAGTCGACCAAATGCCAATCGTTGCGGGCGGCAGAATAAGAGCGAACCGTATAATTGGTGGCAGATCGCACCCACTTCTGACCGTCGGAGAAAGCTATCTGGAAGTATCTTCTTCCTTCATCATCTTTATAATACCAGAGATAATCATCCTTGCCATCGCCATTGACATCGGCGACGCTGTCCGGCTGAAAGCGGGAATTATTAGTGTGGTGGAACTCCACATATTTACTCGTGTCAACCACGGAACTAAAGCCGGGATTATCCGCGATTTCCCATTCAAAGCTCAAAGCCGGCAGGCAGGAACTGCCCACACATTCCTGCAAACTGGCAACGCGGCTTACCAGCACACTGCCATCGTCAGGCTGCTTCAGGTAGTTGACACTATAGCTGCGATATTCGCTGTCCAGGCTGGTGATATCGATTCGCTTCAGCCGCCGCTTTAAATCCATCTCGCCGGGAACCAGATTACCCGCCAGTGCATCCGGCCTCGATTCATAGACGAAGTCAACCATCGCATTGGGCGTGGTGCCACTCCCATAGGCATACTCGATCTTGTCGATACGCAGGCCGTTGCTGTCATCCAGATAGGAATAGACAATCTTGTTGTTTCCACTGCTGTCTTTCAACTGGGTAAGCACATAGGTATCCGGTCCCATCTGCGTATAGGTGGCCTGTTTGCCGTCCTTGGAGGACACAGTGAAGCCCGTATCACCGCTGGAATCGTTCACCAAAGTGTATTCACGAAAAGTATTGATCTCCGTGCGATAAGTGGAGTTCAGCGCCCCATAGGTGCCGGAGACTGCTACCAACCGCTGTCCATCCACGCAAAAGCGGTCCTTATCGTCACTATTCACACTGCCACTGCCATCATGTACATAGGTGCGGTAACAGTTCTGGATAACCGACAGACCGGGCATCGTCCAGCCAAAGCCCATAAGACCATTGCCAGCCTGGCTCGAATAGTTCAATGCCAGTTCCGGTGCCAGCCCACCCGACCCCTCCGGCAACTGCAGGGGCACACTGATACTGGCAGCACCGCCGGCAGTCACGCTCGAAATAGTTTCTGTTTTTCCGGTTAGATTGGCGTGCTGTGTTTCTGGAACAGTCAAATCCAGGGGATTTTGCGGTACTCCCCCTGTGGACAGATAGGCCTTGTCTGCAATATAGGCATTGCCTGATCCAAATACGAGATCATCAGCCCCATCCCCATTGACATCTCTTATAGAGAACGAGCTACCTTGCGCTACCAGCTCGGATACATCGGAGGAAACATCCACCAAATGCGTTATGCCGCTAGGCACTGACAGCTGATCTACTGCGTAGACGATATAAGGGTATTCAGTTGGCCCTCCATACTCCGCCAGACTCTGCCCTCTAAGAAGGAAATCAACTTTACCATCTCCATCAAAATCCCCGGTAAAGTAGTCGACGCCCTCGGTAAGCTGGGTCATCCCAAGAAGATCGTAATCTGTCAGGGACCATTCCTGTGGAGGATCATGTTTCCAAGGTGGGGCTAGGCCGGTGATCACACCGTTAATAATAAAAGTGGGGTTCGCGGGCAAGGTTATAGGCGTGACAATATCACCGTGAAGAAGGAGCAGCCGCTCTCTACTGTAAAAGTAGTACTCATGAACACCGTCTCCATTAAGATCACCGGCAAACACTGAGTAACCATAAGACCCAAGGTCGTAATCTATACCCTCGACCTCAACGGTTGGAGATTCTGCCCCATCTCCACAGGCGCTACTCTCGGTATAATCGCTATCCTTGCAAGCATCGACCTCAAATTGATAAGTGCCCACATTCATGACTTGTACGGAATATGACTTGGGAGAGGCATCGGGAACTGTAGCTAAACTCGTCCATCCCCCACTGCCTATTTTTTGCCAAACATTATAGTCATCTGCATTAGGCACATCCTCCCAGGTCACGGTAACCGTATCGCCAACCTGGGCTTCGACGGTCGACACATTGACATTAAAGGGGCCATCTGGTGGAAAAATGACCTCGAGGGAGGTGCTTATATTCCTCGTGAGCTGATCTACACCTACGTATCTCGCTTCATATTTATAAACGCCTTCGGCTGAAATGGTTACTGTCTTGGTTTTTACAGTAGAAGGATAACTAATAATTTCCCGGGCATAGGCGCCATTTCGGTATTCCCGCACCCAATATAGAGTGTCCAGTACACCACCAACGGTTACTTCAATTTGGAACTCGGATACTCTCGTCGCTTGGATATAGGGCGCAGTCTGCCCATGGCTAAGCGAGGCACCACCAGCTGCCAAGGCCAAACTGAGGATAAAAATTGAAGTTGAAACGAACTGACGAAATCGCTGTGCCAACATGATGCCCTCGAAAGAGAAATTTGTGCTCACCGGGGCCATACAATTATGGTTGCCAAAAACTTGCCACCACAAGGGACAGCAAAGTTTCCATAGGCGGCAGTCCCCAAGGAAAAGCTTACTTTCGTTCTATTAGTTGGCGCGCATTATCACATGTGCAGTCTTCACCTGTCTCTAATCACAAGAAAAATTTTTTCGACTGACTTGAAGCTGCATTGATTTATTTTCAGCCAACATGATTGAGAAACGATCGAAGCGGCAAGGAGGCCTAATGGTTTCTAAGTTATCGGGGAGTTACTTTTTATTCGAGCCAAATCGGGCCGGCAAACCAAGGGCACTTCAAGAGCCAAGTAGGAATGTCGCAGTATGCCAAGTCTAGTTGTACTTCTACCCAGTATCTTCTTATCCGCCTGACTGATCCATAACATTGCTTTAAGCATATTCCAAGACCTTGGTCAATCAAGGTCCCAGCTTAAACCCTCAAATACCCTCCAAAAAACAGTGTGATATAATCATTTACCCTTAACAACAAACCCTAATGAGAGATTGACAAAGGCATACAATTATGAAGAAAAATTTATTTCTATTATTTCTGGGGCTATCAGTGTCTTCTCTGGTACAGGCAGAGATCGTAACAACTGATATAGTGACAATAGAAAGGCTTTTCACTTATGACGATGTTGGGGCGATTGAAGGTAAGGAAGGAACGGATATTGTTGCTTGGATGGAAACAGGCATAGACGAATGTCCGACGGGAGTATGGCTTTCCCCCTCAGCTCCTGGATACAATAATATGACCTCCTTTCTCTTGGCTGCATACATGGGTCAGAAACGAGTCCGTTTTCAAGTTTACAATGATAGCCTATGGGAACGCTCAGCGAGCGGGGTCTGTGAGATTGATGCTATACGATTTGAATAGCAGGCCAAGAAAAAATTAGGTTTTGAAATAACAGAAAATTTACTGGAAAATTATTTGGCGGCTTAAGCCGCCTAACCTGTATACACTACAAAATCCTCCCCGTTTCGGGTGAAAAATAAAGTCGAATAAATCCGCATTCGCCAACTTAACGCTTTCTATACTTAAGTCCCTGGAAATCTTAAAAAAATAGCACACTCTGATCAAATATAATGCCAATAAATTGCTCAAGAAAGGGTAAATTCGACAGAAGACTATTCCAACCAAATTTTAATTTTTCTCAATACCAGAACTGGCAGCTTATAGGCCATCCTTAAATATAAATTCGATTAACCAAAAACTATCAAAAAATAAAATCACTGCATTTAACATAACCAAGGAAACGGTTCTTACAACAGAATTTTTCATTGACTTATGAAAAGCAACCGGCATCAGTGAACAAACTACCAGAAAGAACCAGTCTGCAATTGGACTTGCAAATTCAAAATACCTGGACGAAACCATATACATGGTATAAACAGCTACCGCCAAAATAACTTGTAAGAATAGGTTCATAGACTCACCTAAACGAATTTTCTGGCAGCAGTTTATTGAAGTCCGGTGAACTTGGAGGAGTCGGCATTGTAATTCCTACTGCACGTAGTAGCCCATTTGCATAGGAGTTGGAATTGTACCCATCAGTGAAGGATTGGGGAAAGTACTCGTAATCTAAATTGTCTTGATAGTTTTGATCCGCATTCAAAAGTGCTTGAATAAGTTCATCTTCTGAAGCGTACTGATCTGGAATTGGACATAGTGCGCTCGTTTGGTTGTACCCAAGGTTTACATCCCTTGATCGGTTTATATTACTCACCAAATCACCGCCCTCTGGTCCCGCCCCCAAAGTAAGGTACCTCCTTCCGTCAGGAAGTGAATTTGAAAACCGAGAATCGTTCGCCCATACAGCTTGATTATTTGGAATAATAGTCACTTTGGCATGGTCCAGCCCAAATGCGACAGGGTGAGTTTGTAACAAAACCTCGAGTCCAAGTGGATCAATGTAAATCAGGGAGTTACCGCCCACATAAGCATAAGTATTGAGACCACCCTTAAGCCCGATGGGGTCACTCTGAAGATACCTACCAATGCCAGGATCATAGTCTCTAAAGTAATTGTAAAACAGTCCATTTTCACGATCATGGTACTGTCCTGCAAAACGCAGATTATTCTCTGCAGAGGTGACTAGCTCCTGTACCTGACCAAAGCTTGCATAGTCCCCTTCCCAAACGATTGTACCGGAGTTGTCTATCACCTGGTGCCCTGTGCCCAGGTGATCCCGCAGATAGTGAAACTGCCGGCCATTTTCCACATAAGCCAGCGGTGTGACACCGACGGCCAGGTAGCGGCGCCGCGTGCCATTCAGGTTTTCTCCGATCAAGGTTGAGCCGGACCAATAAAACCGGGTCACTTCGGGACCCAGGTTGTTGCTCTTGGACCAACGCCTCCCCATGGGGCCATAGGTGTAGCTGTAGTCGATTGTGGGGCTGGACAGGCTATCGGCATGGTATTGATAAGCTACCAACTGATCGAGGCCGTTATAGGTATAGCGCTCAATTTCGCCCGTTGCCTTGTTAGTTTTCTGTATACGATTGCCATTGACATCGTACAAATAGGAGTGATCGTTGTCTTCGGTAATCCGGTTGGCGCTATCAAAGCTGGCATTATTGTTTTGGCGGTTTCCCAGGGCATCGTAGCTAAAGCTATCCGGCGTATTTGGGGACTGCACTGAGGTCAAGCGCCCCACTCTGTCATAGTTGTAGCTTCTGGTCTCGTCCGCTACCCCCTGCCATTGGCTGACGCGGCTGGCCTGGTCGTACTGATACTGATAGCTGCGCTGGTTGACGCCGTGATCTATGAAGGTCAGTTGACTGGCGCGCTCATACTGCAAGGCGCTATCGTTGGCCTGACTGCGATTGAAGGGCTTTTTCAACAACCTCCCAGCGAACCTCTGGCTAATTAACTGCAACCACAGGCTCGGAATATTATTTGGGTATTGCTATCTGCAGACTTTTGACACCCACCTGGCCGTTAAAGCCGGACACATTCACCGTTACCATATGAATACCCGGCTTCAGGGCCACCGGGTTCCAGCGCCAGGTGAGGGGCATATAGCCCTGTTCCTCCTCGGACAGGAACTCATAATCAATAAAAAATGCCACTTCGTATAAACTCTGCTGCATCGCCCAGCGATCTTCCTTGTGCATATCTACCCGCAGTGCGATGGGCCCGGATACAATGGGAATTCCGTCTTCGCCAACCGGCAGTTGGTCGATAATTTCGAGGGTGATACGGGGATCTATTTCCACCGAGCGCGGCAAGTAATAATGGCGGGATATACGGCGTCCATCGCGCTCAAACTGAGCCTCGCTCAAGTCCGGGATGCCGACCGGCCACTGCCTGGCGGTACGCCAGGCCAGATACTCAAGGTTTTCGTTGCCGACGGCGATAATGGAATGCAGGGGCAATTCAAACCCAGTGACCAGCAGCGCCAGTCTGTCGTTGTCATACAGATTCACCAGGCCATCCTGGTCGCTGCCATTCCACAAGGCCATGTTGCGACCCCTGCCGCGCACCTGCCAGTTGAGGATGGATTTCATCATGGGGCCCGACTTAACGCCTGCCCGTGCTAAAATCCGCGAGGGCTTATCCAACTGAAAAATCAGCTGCTGGCGGGCGTTGGTGGTGACCGGAAGTATGACTTCCTCACCACCACTGATCGTGCGGGGGTCATAGCTGGCAGCTTCCCCATCGCGCCCTGTCACCAGCCTGACCACGGGAATATAGGCTTCGTCGGGCACAGGTGTGCCGGCCTGGTCACGGCCATCCCAGGTAACGGGATAGACGCCGGCCCCGGTCTGTCTGCCGCCGGGCAGGCTGCGCACCAAATCGCCGTCCGGGGTAAAGATATCCACCTGTATGCTACCGGGCTCGTCTATGCGGACGGGAATATCAAACGTCTGCCCAAGCGAGGGGTTGAACTCCTGTGCACCATACTGCTCGATACTGACGGAGGCGTACAAGGGCATGGATATGCCCAGCAGCAAGGCGAAAACAATCAGGTGATTGGGCATCAGTTGATCTCCAGGTCTCGAATGTCCCCCACGCCGCCCGGCAGCGCCAGGGCAAGCAATTCGCCACTGTCATTATCCCGGCACATCAACTGGCTGCCGGTGGCATTGTGGCGGATAAAATAGAGGCGATTTTGGTGTATGGCGGGCGACATATCGGTGACGGCGCCTTGGGTGAGCTGCTCGACCCGCCCGCTGTCCTGCCCGGTCAGCGACTGGCGGTAGATATGGTAGTTACCGGCGGCGTTGCTGCTGAAATACAACCAGTCGTTTTGCGGGTCTACAACCGGCTGCCGGCTGATGGTATTTAGCAGTGTGACCTGCTCCGCGATGCCGCTAACTGTATGGTAGCGCCAGATTTCCTGGATGATCTTGCCACAGCCGACGACGCAGTGGACGTTGCTATAGTAGAGCCAGTCCCGGGCGGTTTTCGGTTCAAACTGCGCCGAGCGCTGTAGCACCACGGGTTTGGCGGTTTCAGTGGCCAGGTCCAGGCGCAATATATCCGTATCGACACTCTTGCCGGCCTTGAGCTGCACCAGGTACAGGGCGTTGTTCTGCGGATCGAATTCCGGCTGGGCGTAGCTGGCATCGCTGGACGGAGCCAGCAATACCCTGCCCTTGCGCGGTTGCAGGGACAGCTGGTTGACGCGCCCGGCATCGTCGATATAGATCAGGGACTCCGGCGCGGATGTATATATTGGTGTTCTCGCTTCAGTGTCGAGATGCATGTTGGCTGGTGCGTGGCCGGCTTTGGTCACGACATAGGTCTGCCAGCCGTCATCGGTCAGGCCAACAAAAACCAACCCCCGAGGCCACTGATCACATTTGCCCGCGGCAGCTTGTGCCGCCGGGTACAACAAACACAGAAGCAGCATCAGCGAAAATTGCAGCGGGGTGTTCATAGGCGGCTCTCCTCGGCTTCACGCCAGCGCAGCCACAATGCCACTCCTATAGCGGCCATGAGTGCGCAATAGAATATTTCATAAAGGCCGTAGCGGGTTTCAGTGCCGATAAGGAAGCCATGTACTAGCCCCAACGCCACAACGATAAGCATTCCCCGATGCACTCCCTTCCAAACCCCCGGAATGTACTTCCGCCCCATCGCGGCCAGCACCGCCACCAGCAGCAGTAGTTTTGCCACCAATCCCAAAGTGATAGCGCTGTGATAAAAGTCCCGGAAATCCGGCAGCAACAGACTCCCCGCGAACACCCCTTTGCGCAGGGATACGGCAGTAACAAAAAATGCCACATGCCCCGCGACAAACAATAGCGTCATACCGCCCAGGTAGCGGTGACGCAGCAGTGTCCAGCGAGGCAGCACACACGCATAGCGAGTTTTCTTCAGCAGCGTGGAAACGACCTGATACCACAGCAGGAGAGCGCCATAAAGCCCGAATAATTTGGAAAACACATACCAGACCTGACCACTGGGGGCGCCGTAGCGAAAATAGACATAGACGTCGGAGGTGATATGCCAAAGGCACAGGGGCAGGACAAAGACCGCTACCCAGAAAGGGCGTGCCGAGCGCCACAAGCGGTCGGGCGCCAGTACAAGCTCCGATTTTGCGAGGGCTACTTCAGGCATTCCTGCTGCCCTTTTGCGCAATGCATGAGTTTTTCCAGTGCGGCCTTTTCCGGCAAGTCCAGCGAGGTTATCGGCAGCCCGGAAGACTGCCAACCGGAAAGGCCGTGCGGTTTCATCACGGCAACATTGTTCAGGCCATTGTCCAGCATCTGCCGCGCAACCTCATAGCCTCGAAAGTCCTTGACGCAATAACTGATCACCAGGTCGGCCTGCCTCAATTGCCGGTAGACTTTTTCATTCAGGCTGCGCATGGGAATATTGATAGCACCTGGAATATGCGACCGCTGAAATTCCGCAGGCTCGCGCGTATCGACAAATACGACGGATTTGTTCAGGGCAATCTCCGTCAGCAGGTTTTCGATTGCCATTTCCTTTACCCGCAGGGCCCCTGTGCGCTCAGCCATGGTGGGCGCCTGTGCACAGGATTGATTATCCACCGCTAAACTCAGCGATTGACCGAGTATGTCCGGGGGGGCTGCCATAGCCAGTTGAGCGTATAAGACGTCAAAAAAGTGGGCATAGCAGCTTATGGGAACATAGGCGCGACCGTAACGGTCCTGCAACTGGCGAAAATTCCGCTCGACCACATGCACCAGGGGATCACTGGGCGCATTCCATGCAGTGGTTTCTATAGTAGTAATAATACGGCCCATGGCTTGCAGTGTCGGGTCGGTTTGCGCAAAACCGAGCAGGAGACTCTCAAAGGCCGAGCGGCTGCCGGTGCGTTTGTAGACCGCCTCTGGAACACCAAAAGGAATACCATCGGAAACAGGATCTCCGGTAGCCCGCACCTCCACCACCGCATCGGGATCGATATGCTGTTTGATGAGCCAGATGGAAGCCCACTTGTCCGGCTCCAGGCTATCCCATGTAACGAATAGCTGCGCCCGGGGCAAGGTGGCTGCAATAACGGCATAGGCGATGCCGCAAGCTGCCAGCACAGCTGTTAACCAAAGAGAGGAAAAAATACGCACCGAAGATTCACCCTGTCGGTTAGCTCTTTTTGTAATTTCGCATTTAAATATGCCGTTAGAGCTGGAGATAGAAAATCTTCCATGGAGCGATTATGCAATTTTTCCTTCCCCTCCGCTCTGTGGGTAGAGAACCAAACCTGGGAAAATCCTGTCTGTTAAAATTTTTTTACTTATTTACCGCCACACTTGTTGATTATCAGTTCAACATGGATGCGCAACTTCTAGTTTTTTCCTATGCTCCAGGAAAAAATCAGGCTTCCTAAACTCAACTAGAACAGACCGGAATTTTTCTACAAATGCAGTCCAATAAACTAAATTTATTCGGAAATTTATCGTTCCATTATTTCCATAGGGACAGTCTTTTTTCGAGAACTTCCATGCTTTCCAGACTCTTAAAACAACTCAGGTTTTTGATCATACTATAGAGGATATTTCCATTTAAACAGTCCTATTACCAATCTGGCACAGAAATCTACTTTAGCCCTAATTTCATTGGAATTCTCAAGTGGTTCCACAATCCCGTGCGCAGGATGAGCACTGTCTATGCCGCTTTTTAGCAAGTGTGCCTCACTTTGGCATTGCCTTCGATAAGTACCATAGCTTCCCAGCTGAAAAATCACTTCAAGGTTTTCCAGGCAAAAGTTTGCGGCGTGTGTACACAACAGCGCGCAACAATCCAAGCAGTTAATCGCTGGATTCGCGGCCCAAACCCTCCTGTTGAGGGCAGCGGGCCGCCTGGCAAGCTTCGCCGGCAGCCTGCTAAACGAGTCTGACAGGCCAGATCTGTTTTACCTGCCGGATTAACAGGCACCAGGAATTTGATAGGGGATGACTGAGTCATGATGTCAGCTATGGGTTGACAAGGCTATTTTTACCGGATTGTGACAAGCCCTCATTCTCACTCCATAACGCATTTGGTCGTCGAATCAAAAGGAGCTTTATACGCCAGAGGGGCTAGGACCTGTTCACACTAACGGAATTGGGCCTGTTGTGACAGAAAAGTTGCCAATCGAGGCAAGAGGGGCGGGGTCTGGTTGTTCCAAATGAGCGACGAGCAACGAAGAGTGGCGCCTATTGGGGAGAAAAAACGTTCAACACTTCGTCGGCCAGTTGTTGCAGTGACATTCCCTTTGCGGAGGGTTTGAACCAGTTATAGGTATGCATCAGCGCGCCCTGCAACAGCCGCCTTATCAAGGCGGCGTCGCTTTGGGGACCTTTTGCCGCGGCGATGGCTCCATGCCAGATACGCTCATAGTCTTCACGCAGGCGCAGGACTTTTTTCTGGTTCTGGCTGGACAGGCTGCGCCATTCCAGCACGAGAATGGAAAACCCCGGCACCGCCAAACCGTGGATTGCCTCCAGTTCACTCAGGATACAGGCCCGCAAGCGCTCCCTGGGAGACGCCGCGGCTTCTACAGCCTGAGCCATTCGGGCGCGGGCATACACAGTCACCTGTTGCATCACGCAACTGAGTATTTCCTCTTTATTGCCGAAGTGGTGAAAGATGCTGCCGGACAATATGCCCACTTCGGCAGCTATATCCCTTACGGTCGTGCGCGCATACCCTTTCTGGTCGAACAGCCGCGCCGCGGCGTTCAGCAGCCTGCCCCGCGGTGAGTCCGGGTCGATCAATTCACCCGCAGCCACCAGTGCGCTGATCAGTGTCTGTGAGCCGGCACCAGCCGGTCGCCGAGCCGCTACCCGCCCCTTTGATTGAACAACCATCCAAACTCCCATTAAAGCTGTTGCTTACCAAGCACTTGCTTGGTAGCTTTAGGTTATTCTGCGTATCCAACACCTCAGATGCAATAGCGATTCGTCAAGGAAACAACAGCATGGGTTACCAAAGTGTATTGCGCGCCGACACCTTCAACGGCAAAACCATCGTCGTAACCGGTGCCGGCAGCGGTATCGGCCGCTGCATAGCCCATGAACTGGCCAGCCTCGGCGCACAGGTGGTTCTGCTGGGGCGCAGCCTCGACAAGCTCGAAAGCGTGGCTGCCGAGATCCGTGCGGACGGGGGAAGCTGCAGCCCTTTCAGCCTCGATATTCGCGATGAGGACAGGGTGAAGGAGACAGTGGCCCGGATTCTGGACCATCAAGAGGCCATTCACGGACTGGTGAACAATGCCGGGGGGCAGTTCCCGGCATTGCTGGAACACATTAGCAAAAACGGCTTCGAAGCGGTGGTGCGCAACAATCTGGTGGGTGGATTTCTGATGGCGCGCGAGGTATTCGCGCAATATATGAAGACGCACGGCGGCAGCATAGTTAATATTTCTGCCGACAATGTGGGCGGGATGCCGATGATGGGACACTCCGGCGCCGCCAGGGCCGGCATGGAAAACCTGACTCAGAGCGCGGCAGTTGAATGGGCGCCCCACTCTGTGCGCGTCAATGCGGTGGCGCCGGGTTATATTCTCTCCAGCGGTTTCGACACCTATGATCCCGCCTTGCTGCGCGAATTGCTGCCGGGTTTTCGCCAACGCATCCCCATGTACCGCCTCGGGGAGGAGGCGGAAGTCAGTGGCAGTGTCTGCTTCCTGCTCTCCGACGCGGCTCTCTACATCACCGGCCAGACCCTTCGCATAGATGGAGGCGCAGGCCTCAACCACCGCTCACCCATGTGGCGCTCAACCGCCCCCCGTGACAAACAGGCCTTCAACGGATTTCATCGAAGCCGCAAGCCGGAAGTGGTGCGGGAACTGGAGGCGGAAGGCAAGCTCTGATGCAACCAATCAATTCCCAGCTCAACACCGACGATTGCACATTCGGAAACAACCGCGCAGCCATGCTGGAGGCGATTGCCCGATTCCGCGACGCCGAGCAGTTACCTCTCGCGGCCGAGCAGGCCAAAGCCGAGCGCTACCACCAGCGCGGCTGGCTTTTGCCCCGCGAGCGCCTCAACCGGCTGCTGGATCCCGGGGCACCATTTGTGGAACTCTGCGCCCTGGCGGGCCACAGGCTGTACGACGACAGCGATGGCACCGGTGCCGGAGGGGGGGCTATTTGTGGTATTGGGGTCATAAGCGGCCAGCGCTGCATGGTGCGGGTGGACAATTATGCGGTCAAGGGTGGAACCATCTCTCCGGCGGGCATGGAAAAGGCGCTGCGTATGCAGCAGATAGCGCTGGAAAACCACCTGCCAACGGTAACCCTGGCCCAAAGCGGCGGCGCCAACCTGCTCTATGCGACGGAAACCTTCGCCCCGGGGGGACGTGGTTTTGCCAATCAGGCCCGGCTTTCCGCGGCCGGCATTCCCCAGATCACAGTGGTGCACGGCAGCGCCACCGCCGGCGGTGCCTATCAACCGGGGCTGTCCGACTATGTAGTGATGATCCGAGGGCAGTCCGGGATGTACCTGGCTGGCCCGCCCCTGCTCAAAGCCGCCACTGGAGAGATCGCCGAGGAGGAAAGCCTGGGTGGGGCGGAGATGCACTGTCACCAGGCGGGAAGTGGCGACTATCTGGCGGAAGATGATGCAGATGCTATCCGCGTAGCGCGGGAAATTGTTGCCACACTGCCCAGGCCGGGAGCGGAGCCATTCGAGCACAACTGGTGTGAACCCCGCTATCCAATCGAGGAACTGCTGGGTGTTGTGCCCGCAGACGCAAAAACACCCTACGACGTGCGGGAGATAATTGCCCGTATCGCAGACGATTCGGCCCTACTGGATTTCAAACCGGATTTTGATCGCCAGACAGTGTGTGGTCACGCCCGGATCGAGGGCGCCCCTATCGGCATCCTCGGCAATAACGGGCCAATCACCCCCGAGGGGGCCAACAAGGCGGCGCAGTTTATCCAGTTGTGCCAACAGAGTGGCACCCCCCTGCTTTTCCTGCACAACACCACAGGCTTTATGGTGGGGACCCATGTAGAGCAGCGCGGCATCATCAAACATGGCGCCAAGATGATCCAGGCAGTCGCCAATGCCAGCGTGCCCAAATTCAGTATCGTTGTCGGTGGTTCCTACGGCGCGGGCAACTACGCCATGTGCGGCCGCGGTTTCGACCCCCGGTTTATTTTCGCCTGGCCCAACTCACGCACTGCGGTAATGGGTGCCGCTCAGGCCGGCAGGGTAATGCGCATAGTCACGGAGCAGAAGATGCGCCGCTCGGGGCAGCTGGACGACGACGCTCTCGATAAGCTGGAAACCGATACAGCGGCATTTATGCAGGGAAACTCCAGCGCCCTCGCCTGCAGCGCGCGGCTTTGGGACGACGGGATCATCGATCCGCGGGATACCCGCAAACTGCTCGGGCTGCTACTGCAGATCTGCCGCGCGGCAGAAAAGGCACACCCGCATAAAACCACCTTTGGCGTGGCGCGCTTTTAAGGTAAGGCACACACAGGAGACGAGGCCATGCTACTCAGCGATGAACACCGCGAGCTACAGCGCACAGTCCGCAAATTTGTGCGGGAAGAGATAAATCCCCAGGTCCCGGAGTGGGAAAAAGCTGCGGCCTTTCCGGTACACGAAATTTTCCGCCAGTTGGGTCGTTTGGGGTTGCTTGGCATCAGTAAGCCGGAGCCCTACGGCGGCCTCGGCCTGGATTTCAGCTATGAGGCGATTTTTCTCGAGGAGCTGGGTGCCGCCCACTGCGGCGGGGTACCACTGTCGATCGCCGTACAGACCTCCATGGCCACGCCGGCCCTGGCCAGGTTTGCCGGGGACGAACTCAAGCGGGAATTTCTCACTCCGGCAATTAATGGTGAGATGGTGGCCGCCATTGCAGTTTCGGAATCGGGAGCCGGCTCGGATGTGGCGGGCGTAAAGACCACGGCAGTGGCCAGTGGCGAGGACTACATCGTCAATGGCAGCAAGATGTGGATCACCAATGCGCCCAGTGCCGATTTCTTCTGCACACTGGTGACCACCGGGGAGGGCAAGCCCCACCGCAACAAATCACTGCTGCTGATTCCCGCGCAAAGCCCCGGCGTGCGCATCGGTGAGTCACTGCACAAGATGGGCATGCGCTCCTCCGGCACGGCGCCGGTATATTTCGATGATGTACGCATTCCGCAACGCTATCGTATCGGCGACGAGGGTGCAGGATTTTCACTGCAGATGCTGCAGTTTCAGGAAGAGCGGCTGGCGGGCGCGGCACTGTCAATCAAGGGGCTGGAAAACTGTGTCCGCACGACAATCGATTATGTGCGCGACCGCCAGGCTTTCGGCGCGCCCCTGCTGGACAACCAGACAGTGCACTTTTCCCTGGCGGAAATGCAAATGGAAGTGGAGTGCCTGCGTGCCCTCACCTGGCGGGCCGTAGAGGCCTATGTAGGCGGAGAGGATGTCACCACACTCGCGTCCATGGCCAAGTTAAAGGCCGGGCGCCTGAGCCGCACTGTTCCCGACCAGTGCCTGCAGTTTTGGGGGGGCATGGGCTATATGGAGGAAACCCCGATCAACCGCTCCTACCGCGACAGCCGCCTGACATCCATCGGTGGTGGCGCGGATGAGGTCATGCTGGGAATCATTTGCAAATTGATGGGCATTTTGCCCGGCCGGCGCGGCAATGCGTAACCGGGCAATCCAACAGGTGATCCGCTACCAGCTGAGTTGCCGGCGCGGGAGCGCAGGCCATTTACCCGTTTTTTCGGCAGCCGGTTAAGGCGCTTCCCGATTAATTCAGTGCAGCGAGAACCGCAAAGCGGGACACAGGGCAAAACCCACAATGCTATTCAAAGCAATTCACAGAGTGACAAACAAACCTGATGACACACACAGCCGCTGACGAGCCGACCCCTCCAACCCTGCTGATTGCCAATCGCGGGGAGATTGCCTTGCGCATAATGCGCACGGCGCGCGCGGAGGGCTACAGGGTGGCCGCCATTTTCAGCGACGCGGACCGCAATGCACCCCATGTGCGCACAGCGGACATAGCGGTGGCCATTGGTGGCATTACCCCGCAGGAGTCCTACCTGTGCATCGACAAGGTCATTACTGCGGCAGAAAAGGTTGGTGCCAGCCTTATTCACCCGGGCTACGGTTTTCTGTCGGAAAATGCAGACTTCGCGCGCGCCTGTACCGATCGGGGACTGGTCTTCGTGGGGCCGTCGGCGGAGGTGATCGAACTTATGGGCAACAAGCGGCGGGCAAAAAATTTCGCCGCCACCGCCGGCGTGCCCTGCATCCCCGGCTTTGTCGCCGACAGTGATGACGCAGCCCTCTCCGATACCGAAGTGGAAAAGGCCGTCACGGCCATAGGCCTGCCGCTGATGATCAAGGCCGCGGATGGCGGCGGCGGGCGGGGTATGCGCCTGGTCAGGGACCGCGCAAGCCTGCGGGAGCAGTTGCGCTCCGCCCGCAGCGAAGCCCTGAGCGCCTTTGGCAGCGACGAAGTCATTGTGGAAAAAGCTGTTGTCAGTGCCCGCCATATCGAAATCCAGATTTTTGCCGATCGCCAGGGCAATGTGATCCACCTGGGTGAACGGGACTGTTCGGTACAGCGCCGCCACCAAAAAATCATCGAGGAATCCCCCTCTCCCGCCGTCGACCATCAGTTGCGCGAACGCATGGGCGCTGCCGCTGTGCGCCTGGCACACGCCTGCGCCTATGTGGGTGCGGGCACGGTGGAGTTCTTACTGGATGCAAAGGGTGATTTTTTCTTTCTGGAAATGAACACCAGGCTGCAGGTGGAGCACCCGGTTACCGAAATGGTCACCGGTCTGGACCTGGTCGCCTGGCAGCTCGCCATAGCCCGGGGCGAGTCGCTGCCCCTCCGGCAGGAGGGAGTCACCTTTAATGGCCACGCTATCGAGGCCAGGCTCTACGCCGAAGACCCATACAACGGCTTCCTGCCCCAGACGGGGACTGTTTACCGCTGGAGTGAACCAGAGGGCCCGGGTCTGCGGTGCGATCACGGTATCAGCGCCGGCGACAAGGTTACGCCATTCTATGATCCCATGCTGGGCAAGCTGATCGCCTTTGGCAGAGACCGCGACCAGGCCCGGCGGCGGCTCCTGGTATCCCTGCAACAACTGGAATACCTGGGGCCCACCACCAATGGACCCTATCTGATACAACTGCTGGCGGACCCCGGTTTTATCGCCGGCCACGCGGCCACGGACTTTATCGAGGCTGTGGCGGACACTCCAAAGCAGCCTCAAATGCCGGCCCTGCTGCCACCAGTGGCGGCGGTGGTTTTTCACCAGCGACGACTGCCGCCTCAAGACGTCAGGAGCGGACGCGCAAACTGGCGCAGTGGCGGGGACCCGGCTTCAACGCTCTATCAGCTGCAGCGCGGTGCGGAACAGCTGCCGATTTTCCTGTCGTGTTCAGAGGATGGCTACCGGGTGGAATCCCGGAATGAGGCCTTTGTAATCCGGCCCCTGGATTTACGGGCGAATGACTGGCAACTGGAAATCGATGCTGTGCGCTATTGTTTCTCCGGGCACCTGGAAAATGACAAGCTTGCGATCGCCTGGGAGGGCGCGCAGTGGAATTTCCTCGACCGGACCCACTCAGCAGCCGCCTCCACGGGTGGGCCGGACAGCGACAGCCTGACAGCACCAATGGACGGCATGATCGTCGAAGTCCGGGTTCAGGCCAACCAGCCGGTCAAGCGCGGTGAAATAATTGCGGTGATGGAGACCATGAAAATGGAGCACCCGCTGACAGCCGGTTGCGACGGCGCAATCAGCCAGCTGCAGGTCAGGGCCGGCGAACAGGTTCGCGGTGGACAGCTGCTGGCGCGGATAAAACCGGAGGCAGCCACCACCGACAGTGCACATTGAAAAACGAAAGCGGAACGACTTTGCAGGGCGCCGTAGGCACCCAGCCTGCCCCGCTTTTTCCTGTGCACAAACTTTTGATTGCCACCGCCCTAGCAGGCTGTTGAAATTCGAAGAATTTCGACGCCTGCTACCGGAATATGGATGTTCCGGCAAAATCAGCGACGCATAAATCGTTGATTTTAGGAGAAAAGTGAAAATCACATTTTTCGCTTTTCGTGTTTTGAAACAGGCAGGATGCCTTTTTTCAACAAGCTGCCAGAGGAATTACGGCCCCGGGATCACAGAAAAATCTCCCGCGCCCGTTGCGGTGACACCACTTTGCGCCCACAGTCCTCGGCTAGCTGCACCAGCGCCTCGATCAGCTGACCGTTGCCGCTGGCCCTCTCGCCCCCCGGCAAATAAAAAGTATCCTCAACGCCGGAGCGCAGATGCCCCCCCAGCTCAGCGGTCTTGCGGTGTACCGGCCAGATTTCGCCGCGACCGATAACAGTGCTCTGCCACAAAGCTCCGGGCCGCATATATTTGGGCAGCAACGCCAGCATCCCGGTATCCGCCGGCATCCCGGAGGCGACCCCCATCACCAGGTTGTAGTTCGGCTGTTCGACCAGGCCCACTTCCGCAAACATTGAGACCGAGCGCACAATACCCGTATCGAAGCACTCGAACTCCGGCCGGGCTCCGGTTTCCCGGCAGACCTGCAGCAGCTCCTCGATCTTGTCCACCGGGTTTTCAAACAACATCGGTGGCCAGGCCCAGGTGCCTCCGGAGCGCACTTTCAGGTAATTCAGGCTGCCCGCGTTGCAGGCGGCAATTTCCGGGCACCCCGCCCGTATACAAGCGAGAGGGCCACTTTGATCGCGGCCAATAGTACCGGTAGTGAAATTCAGAATGACGCCGGGGCAGGCTGCACGCACCGCCCCGGCAATCTCCGTTGCCACTTCCGGATCCCAACTGGGAAGGTGCCCTCGCCCCGGCTCCTGTGCGCGAAAATGTATATGCATCACAGAGGCGCCAGCATCGTAAGCCTCCCTGGCGGACGCCGCCATTTCCGTCGCGGTCACCGGAACCGGGTGCTGGCTGGGGTTGGTGAGCACCCCGGTCAGGGCACAAGTGATAACAACCTCATCCGACATTGTGACATCTCCTAATTTATTCTGATTCGGCGACAGCTTTGCCAAGTCGCTCCAGAGCTATCCCCGATACCACCATTCCCCAGTGGACAGCCAACACACCCCGGTTTCCCCCGCCGGGCAGGCAACCGGGAATAACCTGCAGCAAAAATATTGGCGAGGCAACCTATGGCCAGGCACCAAGCAACTGCTTGGTTGATGAGGCTAGCATATCGTCAACGCAACCAAAAGGACTCTTGGGAACCCCGGATTAATTCGATGCAATC
This sequence comes from Microbulbifer sp. TYP-18, assembly GCF_040932045.1. Taxonomy (NCBI): domain Bacteria; kingdom Pseudomonadati; phylum Pseudomonadota; class Gammaproteobacteria; order Cellvibrionales; family Microbulbiferaceae; genus Microbulbifer; species Microbulbifer sp. TYP-18. The sequence goes on along the minus strand of NZ_JBFRBC010000003.1, from coordinate 241,609 downwards.
TCAGGCTTAGCGTCGAGTGCGCCGGTATGGCACAGTCGCGCAGGAACGCTGGTTACCTTTCAAGCAGCTGCAACGCAACGGACGGACCCGGCGTTAAGCCCCGTAGGGCGCCTAATTAATTAGAGGTTCCCTTGTATGCCCGCAACCGGGCCTTCAAAATAGCGCACCCCACAGAAGGAAGCCGAACGAGGAAGACCACCGGTGAGCAAGCCCCCTGCAACCAAGGCAGTTCAGGCGCCCTACGGCAGCTGGAAATCCACCATAGAGGCGGACATGCTGGTTAAAAACAGCGTCAGATTAAGCGAGGCGAGCCTGGTTGCAGGCCGCTATTACTGGCTCGAATCCCGCCCGGCAGAACAGGGGCGTTCAGTATTGGTCCAGTACTGTGCGGCCAGTGGCCGCACCGACATCACCCCTGCCCCACTCAGCGTCCGCTCCAAAGCACACGAATATGGGGGCGCCAGCTACCTGGTGTGGCAGAACCGCGTTTACTTTGTTCTCGCCGCGGACCAGCGCATCTACCAAATGGATCTCGATACCCGGGTGCCGGAACCCATCACTCCTGAAGGTCCCTTCCGCTACGCCGACCTCTTTCTGGATCGCAAGCGACAGCGGCTGCTTTGTGTACAGGAGGACTATTCACCCTGTGACCTCGGCCAGGAAGCGGTGGCGCGCATCATTTCCATCGGTCTCAACCAGAGTTCCGGGACGGAGCAAAGGGTCCTCGCAGAAGGTGCGGATTTTTACTCCAACCCCACCCTCTGCCCCCAAGGCCGGCAACTGAGCTTTCTGCGCTGGCATCACCCCGACATGCCCTGGGACGCCACCGAACTGTGTCTGGCCTCGATGGATTCCGGGGGCCTGGCGAGCGATCCTAGAGTGGTTGCCGGGGGAGCCGGGGAATCGGTCTTTCAACCCCAGTGGTCACCGCGGGGGGAACTCTTCTATGTATCCGACCGCAACAATTGGTGGAATCTCTACCGGGTCGGCGACCCATCACCGCTATGGCGGCGCCATGCGGATTTTGCTACGCCACAGTGGGTGTTTGGCATGTCCACATACAGCTTCACCACCTCCGATGAGATTCTGTGCACCTTTAGCGAGAACGGGCGCTGGCACCTGGGGAAAATTGATCTCACCAGCGGCAATCACCAGGTGATCAAACAGCCTTACTGTGATCTCGAAAGCCTCCGCTGCGAAGGAAACGAGGCGGTGATGATTGCCAGTGCGGCAGACCGCTTTCCCGCCATCATCAGTTACGACAGCCACAGTGATCGCTTCGAGCAAATCGCCAGCAGCAGCAGTCTTGAGCTGGAAAGCCACGTGTTGTCCCCCGCCCAATCGATTGAATTTGTTGTCGGGGAACGATCGGTACACGCTTTCTATTATGCGCCCCTTAACCTAGCCTTCGAGGCACCAACGGGAGAAAAGCCGCCACTGATCGTTTTCAGTCACGGTGGCCCCACCGCAGCGACTTCCGCGGGCCTGAATCTCAAGGTGCAGTATTGGACCAGCCGGGGCTTCGCCGTGCTCGACGTCAACTATTCGGGCAGTACCGGCTTCGGGCGCGAGTATCGAGAACGCCTCGAGGGCCAGTGGGGTATCCTCGATGTGGAGGAAGTCTGCTCCGGCGCCAAATTCCTGGCGGCCCAGGGACTGGCAGATCCGAACCGTCTGCTGATCAAGGGGGGCAGCGCCGGCGGCTACACGGTATTGGCGGCGCTCACCTTTCACAACGTCTTTCAGGCCGGCGCCAGTCACTACGGAATTGGCGATCTCACCACCCTGGCCCGTGACACCCACAAATTCGAATCCAGATATCTCGACAAACTCGTAGGCCCCTGGCCAAACGCAGAGCAGATTTACCGGGATCGGTCACCGGTCAATCATGTGCAGCAGCTCAACTGCCCGGTAATCTTTTTCCAGGGGCTGCAGGACAAAGTGGTGCCCCCAGGTCAGGCCGAGACCATGGTGCAGGCGCTGGAGCAACAGGAAATCCCGGTGTCTTACATTACTTTTGCCGACGAAAGCCACGGGTTTCGCAGTGGTGACAGCATCAAGATGGCCCTGGAGGGTGAGCTGGAATTTTACAGCCGTGTATTCGGATTTCCCCTGGCCGAACCCGGCCCAGGCATTACTATCAGGAATCTGGATGGGTAACGGGAGCGCCACTACCCTGTCCAGTGCAAGTGTCAGGGTAACCTCATTGACTGCGTTGAGCCGGGTCAACCGAACCAGAGCGTATGCAAAGCTGTTCAATCACAGCTACTGAACCGGGGTTTTAGCGCTGAGGATATTGATTTTAAAACGGACACTTATTCCCAATCGAGCGCTTGATCCCATAAAAATGAGCTCTACACTATCACCTGATACAACACCGACTAGAGTTAGAGCCGGCCTGCCAGCCAATCAATACTGCGAACCGAGGTTTTTGGGAAAGCCGTATTATGGTCAGCCGACTCAATGACCACCGACTGTAAAGATAAATTAGCCGGTTTACGGTTCCTTAGCTGACCGACAAATTTCTCTACATTGTCGCCCAACTTATGCTCCAGGGCACCATATGAAATAAAGACATTGGTTTGCTTTGGCAGGCTACTTATGGGTTTCTGAGACCCGGCTTCCGACAGGGAACCCATATAGGAAGCCAGGCCACTCGGACTACCGATAATATAATTCTGAAAAATATCCGGCTGGTTAAGCAATGTATAGACTCCAAAAGCACCTCCGAGGGAATAGCCAAAATAGGTACGGTTATCCTGATTCGCCCGGTAACTGCCTTCGACATATTTGATGACATCATTGTTTAAAAATGCGAGAAACTGATGAGCCTCGCCTTTATTCTCGTGACTAACCTGATCTGATGCCGGTCTCAGGTCCCGGAATCTGCTCCACCACTCCTTTTCAGCCCCGGCCAGGTTCTTTTGCCAGTCAACCCGATTCTTTTGCCAGCCAATACCCACTAAAATAGCATCCTGAATTGTGTATTCTACGGTTGCAGAAAGTATTTCCACAGCCCAGATGGCATCGGTAAAATAAATAACTGGGTGTTTTTTAGCGCCACTCTTGGCATATTCCTCGGGCAACTTAATCAACAGCTCATATTCCCTACCGGTGCTGGAATCCTGAATTGGTACTACCTGGATTTTGGGTAACTCCAGAGGTCTGGGTTCACTGGCCTTGAGAGCCGCGAGGGGCAGAAAAAAGAAAATGGCTGCCAGCAAGTGTTTATTCATACCTATATCCATGTGGTTACATATGACCTGGGGGACCCTCACTGTAAATAAACTGGCTCTTAGATACCTGACGTCCAGCTGACTTTTGGATGATGTTTTGCTGATACCAGATATCAACCCAGCAACTTATTTGGTTACCAGAGTAATAATGCTTATTTATCAATAAGTTATCAGGAAATATGAACACTTGTTGAACAAATTACGCCAACCCGGCGAAGGTACCCAGCATCGCAGAAAGCATATTGGTTGATTCACCTCAAATAAGCGGCTGATCACAAAGCCAGGACACTTTATTGAGTCCGGATCAGCGTTAACCGTGATCAAAATTTATGCTAGCATCGGCCTTATTTTTTATCTCACATTCAGCTCAAATTTTGTCCAGGACAGTAGATCGATGACCATACAATATTGGGTGGGTGACTTTTTCATCGATTTATCCAGGAATCAAATTACCCAAAACAAACAATCCCAAACCATCCCTCCAAAAGCGCTCGCCGTTTTAACCTACCTGGCAAAACACCAGCAAAAAGTTGTGAGCCAGGACGAGCTGCTAGCCGAGATCTGGCCCGATACAATAGTCACACCAAATACGCTGCAAAGGAGTATCGCGCAACTCAGAAAAGCACTGGGCGAGGATCGAAAGCTAAAGTCCTATATCAAGACTCATGCCAAACAGGGCTATAGCCTGGAGTGCGATGTTACCTGGACAAATAGTACTCACCTCAAAGGTACAGTAACACCGCGCGAATTGAGCACTTCTTCTGCTCCCTCTACCACCCCTAAAGTCAATGAAAAAACTAACAACCCGGATTATCGAGTCAAGCTTCGCAAAAACAGCAGGATTTTAGTCATTGCTACTGTGGGACTGCTAATTTCAGGTGTTATCGTTTTTAAACTCAGTCTTTCCGGAGAGAGCCCACAGCTTTTCTTCGACAGGCTGCAGCCGATAACTGCGACCGACCATAAGGAATTTGATGCTGCCTACTCCCCCAACGGCCAGTATATTCTCTTTCATCGCTATTTGAATAAACTCTGCGTCAATAAACTCTGGGCCAGGGATATATATACCCAGGAAGAATTTGAGTTGACCAGAAGCTGGGGAACTTACGACGGCCATTCGCTATCGCCCGACGGAAAAACACTCGTTTTTATCGCAATGGAGGATTGCACCAAACCACTAACCCAAAATATATGTTATGACCTGGTTAGTTTGGATTTTCAGAAGGCTCTAGAAGGTCCTCAGCAACCAGAGACTATAATGCGCTGTGAAAATTCCAGAATCAAAAAACCGGTATGGCTAAATAACAGTAACCTCGCCATTTTACAAAAACTGACCAACCGCTGGCAGTTAATCAATTATTCTACCAGGGATAATAAGAGCCAGGTCCTCTATGACCTGGAAGATGGAAGTTTAGTCGATTTCGACTATTCGATCCGCAAAGGCCTGATCGCGATAACCAGCAAGCACCAAGATGGTCGGCTTCACCTGGATCTGCTTGATACTAATGGAAAAATTCTATCCAGTAACCCGATAGAATACCCAAACGAAATAGCAGAAAATACGGAAGTTTACCCTAATTTTTCCCCTTTAGAGGATCAGCTAATCTTCAGCACAGGTCGCCGGCTCTTCTCTCTATCCTATAACGGCAATATCAGTAAGATTGATTTGCCTCTGGATCAAGCGATCAGCTCACCAACTTTCCACCAGAGCGGGCAAAGGGCAGTTGCCATTAAGGGTCGATATGACAGTGATATCGCATCGATTCCTCTGCATGAACCAGAATCAACCAATACACCGGCTGAAGTTGACGTCCGCAAACTCTATCCAAGCACCACCCGGTCAATTTTGGGCGAGGACAATGGTGTCTTCCAACCCAATGGAAGCCTGGTCGCATTTAGCTCCAGGCGTTCTGGAGAGGATCAGGTATGGATAGCTGACGGCCAAGATTTGAGACAAATCACTCAGTTTCCTATAGACACCAATATTAATGGAATGGATTGGGCTGTGGATGGCCAAAGCCTCCTGATAAATGCCAACAAGCAGCTCATCCAGGTTTTTCTGGATGGCAGAACCAATAGTTTTTTACTAACGCATCCTGTTAACTGGCTATTTCAATGGAACAGCGAAGAAAATACCGCCTTACTGTCCATGAATATCAACGGAATCACCATTTTTTCTGAAGCTGATCTAAATCATTTAAAATTTACAACCGTTAATGAAAAGCGGGTTTACTGGGCCCAAAAAGACCAGGGTGAACGACTAATTTATATGGACCATATGAACCGGTTCTGGAAGCCCGGTCCCGTTGAAGACCAGCTTATCGATAAATTACTCGGTCAAGGTAGCGAAAAAAGATTTGTCGTCGAAAGCAATATAATTTATGGTATTAATCGCAACAATCAGCTATGGTCATACAACCTCGATACTGACGAATTCAATCTGATCAGAGACATGCATAAAGACGTTGATTATCTAACGGATATTAATCAGGAAAACCTGCTTATCACCTATGTTGTGGCAGCAAAAAAAGAAGTGGTGGAACTTTTTTTGCGCAAATAAATTGCTGCCATATCTAGTTATGTTGGGTAGTAAGGGTGGCCTAGCTTGGAAATTTTCAACGTGTAAAAACTATATCTTTTGGAAAGGTTGAAAATTTAATAGAAATTAAAATGTATTTTCGATTTATTTTGCTGGTATTTTTCCTACCTGTACTTGGTCATGTAAAGTCCAACGAACCATTTGAGATTCCCCGGTCAACTACCATACCTATTACGGATGCCATCCAGGATAGAGACTATGAACTCTTCATTAAGCTCTCTAAGAGCTATGAGAGCTCGAATAAAAAGTATCCAGTAATTTATCTTACCGATGCCATGTATACTTTTCAGATTGTTTCTGGCGCGACCAGATATCCGATGACCGTGAATACGATGGAAGAAGCGATTATTGTCGGTATCTCCTGGGATAAAGAGACTCCTGCAGCGTTAAGTAGGCAGCGGGATTATACGCCTACCGTAAAGGCTAACTGGGAAGACCCTACGGGTGGGGCTGAGGACTATATAAAATTTATTCGGGATGTGATATTCAAAGAGGTGGAAACCAGGTTTCGTGCAGATTCATCGAGAAGAACCTATGTGGGAAATTCTTTTGGTGGTTTACTTGGAGCCTATATTCTTTTCAAAGACGGAGGGATGTTTAAGAACTACATCCTGGGGAGTCCGTCGCTATGGTATGACGACAGAGTGATTTTTGATCTGGAAGAAAGTTATTCCCAGGAAAATGATAATTTGCGGGCCAATGTATTTGTGTCGATTGGAAGTTTAGAGATGCCGAAGTATCAAGGTAGCGGATGGAAGCATGATATGGTTAAGGATACTAAGAAATTTTATGATACGTTAAAGAAAAGAGAATATTTAGATCTTAAATTAAAACTATTTGTAATTGACGATGCAACTCATGAAACAGATTTTCCGACTACCGCGATTCATGGACTTTACTGGCTTTATAAAATTTAGCTAAAGAAATTCCCCGAATTATGGCCTTTCATATTCGATATTGGTAACAAACCAGTAAACATATCCGCTTGGTGTCTTTACCGAGCAATCATCATCCAGACTCTTACCCAAGAGAGCTTTGGCCATGGGAGAGTCAATGGAAATATAGTCCTTACGTGCGTAAATCTCGTCCACACCGACGATACGAAAACGCTTTCTATCCCCGGCGTCATTTTCAATCTCCACCCAGGCCCCAAAAAAAATCCGCCCTTCCTGCTCCGCCGAGTAGTCGACTATCTTCGCCTGTTCGATACGTTTTCTGAGATAACGCACCCGTCGATCAATCTCGCGCAGCCGCTTCTTATTATACTGGTAGTCCGCATTTTCACTGCGATCCCCCAACGATGCCGCCCAGGTCACCTTGCGGGTCACTTCCGGCCGCTCTTGTCGCCATAAGCTATCCAGCTCCTGCTTCAGGGCATCATACCCCGCCCTGGTCATAAAGTTTGTTTTCACTGTCAGCTACCTATGAGGACTAAGACACCCAATCCACCGCGGGTATGCGAAAAACGTAATTTCGACGATTTGCGGGCAACATTGATAAATATCATATTATATTCCGGATCCAGCCGGCCTCTGCGCAAAGAGACCCCACTCGCCCGCGGCCCGCCAGGAGAGGCCTATACTTGGCCAGGCCCGCGAATTGGCAAGCCACCAGCGGTCTGTTGGCAAAGCCTTTCCTGGCCTTCCTCAACCCGGGCTTGTTGTGCATGTCCGAAAATCCTACGCACAAATCAGGCAATTGCTCCCTTGATTTATGGCTCGAATATCTCCGTTCGTGACAACAAACTGTTACAAAATATTTTTTCAACAGGCTGCTAGCGGCGAAAAAAACCGATCAGCAGGCTGAGCAGGATACTCAGGACGATCATGGATACAATGGGAAAATACACCCGCGTGCGCTCCGACTCGATACGAATATCACCGGGAAGGCGGCCAAACCAGTTCAGTGCGCCCGGGAAAAAATGTAACAGCAATCCCAGCACAATAAATATGCAACCGACGATCAACAGCCATTTCGATAGCATTAGGCCCCCTGACCCATTTTTGATCCACTTTTGATCCGCATTCGCCCTTCACAACCCAGCCAAGGGTTTTCTCACCACCATGACCATACAGTAAGCGCCGTAGCGGGCCTGCAATAGTCAGGGTACCGCTTGCCCGCCATGAAAACCGGCTGCTACCATGGACAATTCCGGCATAGGTTCAATAAAAGGCTAACAATTATGCACCTTCTCCGCACCCTGGCGCTTATTGCACTCGCGGTCCCTTCCTGGGCCCTTCAGGCGGCCACCTTAATACATAATTTCAATGGCTACCAGATAACCGAAGAGGGCCTCGAGACCTTTAACGCCCTGACCTTTGAAGAGGGCAAGGTTCTGGCAGTAGGCGACCACAAAGCCCTGTCCCGTCAGTACCCGGACGCCGAAACGGTGGATGCCGGCGGCAAGACACTGCTACCCGGCCTGATCGACGCCCATGGCCATGTGCGGGAACTGGGACGCCTGCAACAACAGCTGCAGCTGCGCGACCTGAGCCTTCCCGAAACCCTGAAGGCGGTGGAGGCATTTGCGCAAAAACTCGAGCCGGGGCAATGGCTGTTGGGCCGGGGCTGGAACCAGGTTCTCTGGCCGGGCAAAGAGTTTCCGACCCGTGTCCAGTTGGACAAACTGGAAGTGGACAACCCCATCTGGTTGCGCCGCATCGACGGCCACGCCGGCTGGGCAAATTCGGCAGCCCTGAAGCTGGCGGGAATAGGTCGAGATACCAAGTCACCCGACGGCGGAGAAATCATTTTCAATAAGGACGGTTCTCCCAGCGGAGTCCTGATCGACAATGCCATGTCCCTACTCGAGAGGGCTATCCCCGCGCCGAGCCTTGAGGACGACAAAACTTCGCTCAGGGTCGCATTTGACAAGGCCCTGTCGCTGGGGCTTACCGGTATCCACGATGCCGGGGTCGATAGACAGACACTGACCGCCTACCGGCAACTGGCCGCTGCGGACGAAATCCCACTCAGGGCCTACCCCATGATCGCCGCCAGCGACAGCCGGTTTGCCCAATTGCTTGAGGCCGGCGTAATCGGCGAGCCGGAGGAGCGCCTGTTTGTGCGCAGTATCAAGCTGTCCGCCGACGGGGCGCTAGGGAGCCGCGGTGCCGCGCTGCTGGAACCCTACCACGACAGGCCCGGCGAAACCGGCCTGCTGCTGTATCCGCAAAGCAAAATACTCGAGCTGCTTAAACTGGCCACAGACCGCGGCTTTCAGGTCAATGTACACGCGATTGGAGACCGCGCAAATCACATAGTACTGAATCACCTGCAAACACTGCACCGGGACAGCGACCAGAAGCCGTTTCGACACAGGGTAGAGCACGCCCAGGTTCTGCAGACCGAGGATATTCCCCGCTTTACCCAGATGGACCTGATCGCGTCGATGCAGCCGACCCATGCCACCAGTGACAAGAACATGGCCGCCGCGCGGCTCGGCCAGGAACGGCTGGAGGGCGCCTATGCCTGGCAGAAATTTATTCAACAGGGTACCCCGATCGCCGGCGGTTCTGATTTTCCGGTGGAGCCGGCAAACCCGCTGTTTGGCTTGCACGCCGCCGTTACCCGCCGCGACCGCCAGGGGCAGCCACTGCGGGGCTGGCGCATCGAGGAAGCCATGACACTGCCCCAGGCTCTGCGCGCTTTCACTCTGGATGCGGCCTATGCCAGCCACCAGGAAAAAGTTATCGGCAGCCTGGAAGCGGGCAAATTCGCTGATTTTATCCTGTTGGACCGGGATATTTTCACTATCGACCCACAGGAAATCTGGCGCACCAATGTGTTGGAAACCTGGGTAGAGGGTGAGCGCGTATATATTGACCCGACAATTGATTGAGTTGCCGGCGGGCTTTCAAAATCAGGTGATCCCATGTAATTGAGCCGGTTTGCAGGGGCGACAACCCAATCGATACAGGGTCATAATTTGGGTTGGCGGCACAATAGCAACGCGCAGCAAAAACGCGATTGCACCACTGCTCCGTTGACAATAAAAAAGCCGCAATAAATTGCGGCTTTTTGTTATCCCGGCTATTGACCAGCAGCCTGTCGAAAAACCTCTGCAATTTTTTCCCAACTTGGATAGGCGGGCCTCAACCTCCCTTTCCGACACAGCGACCTGCCGGCACAGATCCGGAGCCGAAGCCCCGGACACTGTGGACTGAATCAGTCCTTCACCGCGATGGTGGAGGCCTTCTTGTCGGGCACGGGGAAACCCCGATCGCGCATCAGAGCCTCGATTTTGGCATCGCGACCGCGAAACTCACGGTAGGCGACAGCCGGATCCAAGGCATTGCGCGGCGCGAACAGATACTTGACCAGTCTGTCCGCCACCTCCTGATCGTAAAAACCTCCTTTGGACTCAGCGAAAGCTTCCGCCGCATCGGAGGTCAGCACATCCGCCCACAGGTAGCCGTAATAACCTGCGGAATAGCCTTCACCGGAAAAAATATGACCAAAGTGCGGGGTCCGGTGGCGCATAACCAACTCTTCAGGCATCCCCAGTTCCGACAAGGTCTCGCGCTCAAAGGCGTCCGGATCCATATCCTTGGGATCGGTGGTATGAAGCTTCATATCCACCAGTGCAGAAGCCAGGTACTCGGTGGTGGCGAAACCCTGGTTGAACTTGGAGGCCTTTTTGATCTTGGCTACCAGGTCGTCGGGGATTGGTTGTCCGGTTTTATAGTGCACCAGATAGTTGTCGATTACCGCGTCGGTGGAGAGCCAGCGCTCCAGCAACTGGGACTGGAATTCGGTGTAGTCGCGCACCCCACTATTCAACGTCGGATAGGTGACATTGGAGGCGAGGAAATGCAAAGCATGGCCAAACTCGTGGAAAAACGTCTCGGCATCGTCCCAACTTACCAGTACCGGCTCCCCCGGCGCACCCTTGATGAAATTGGAGTTGTTGGAAGCCAGCACAGTGCTCTCACCATCAAAAGTGGAGTGATCGCGGTACATGGTCGCCCAGGCGCCGGAGCGCTTACCGGAGCGCGCAAACGGGTCCAGATACCATAGGCCGATATATTCACCGCTGGTCTTGTCGGTCACTTCCCAGACCTTCACATCTTCGTGAAAGACCGGCACAGCGCCCTCTTTGACCGGCGTGAATTCGAAATTAAACAATTCCCCGGCCACGTAGAACATGGCTTCGCGCAGCTTGTCCAGCTGTAAATATTGTTTCACTTCATCGGAATTCAGGTCGTACTTGGCCTTGCGAACCTTTTCCGCATAGTAGCGATAGTCCCAGGGCTCGATGGTTATCCCGGCCTTCCCGGCGTCGGCTACCGCCTGCATGTCCGCCACCTCTTCCTTGACACGAGCGACTGCCGCCGGCCACACGGCTTCCATCAACTCTATTGCGCGTTCCGGTGTTTTCGCCATGCGATCCTGCAAACGCCACTGGGCATAATTGTCGAAGCCCAGTAAGGCAACGCGCTCGTCACGCAGCTTGAGGATCTCGGCGATAATGGCATTGTTGTCATGCTCGTCGCCGTTGTCGCCGCGACTATAGTAATTGGTCCAGACCTGCTCGCGCAGTTCGCGGTTATCCGAATAGGTCAGAAAGGGATCCATAGAGGAGCGGGTATTGGTAATGGCATATTTACCTTTCTTGCCCTTTTCTTCCGCCAGAGCCGCCGCTGCGGCGACAAAGGACTCCGGCAGCCCGGCCAACTGATCCTTGTCCAAAAAGAGGTCGTAACCCTCTTCATCCGCAAGCACATTATTGGCAAATTTGGTGTGTAGCCCCGCCAGGCGCTTGTTGATTCCGGCATAGCGCTGCTTGGCCTCACCGGTCAGGGTCGCGCCATTGTTAGCAAACTGGTTGTAGAGCAATTCCACGACCCGCTTCTGCTCGGCATCCAGGTCCGACTTTTCCCGCGCATCATAGATGGCCTTAACCCGCTGAAATAAAGCGTCGTTTTGGATGATCTTGGATCGGAAGTCCGCCAGTTTCGGGGCCAGCTCGCCCTGTACTGCCCGGAACTCGGGAGAGGATCTATTGGCAGACCAGATTCCATAGTAAGAGAAGAGCCGGTCAAGTTCTGCGCCACTACGCTCCATGGCGGCGATGGTATTGGCAAAAGTGGCCGGCTCCGCATTGTTGGCGATGATGTCCAGTTCACGCAGATTTTCCGCCATCGCGAATTCCATCGCCGGCTTCAGGTCTGCGATACGCATCTTGTCGAAAGCGGGAACGCCACCATAGGGGCCTGTCCACTCCGCCAGCAGCGGGTTGGAGGCCGCAGCTTCTGTCTTGGCCACAGCAGATCCGGTCGCCGATGCTCGCTCGGCGGCGCTGGTCAAACCGCTCCCCGTGGCCACGAGGGCGGCTATGGATAAAGCGATCAATGGTTGACGCATCAGTACTCTCCTTTTTTTCATAGTTTTCTCGTTCTGAACCGCCGGAGTGTAACCGGACTGTTCAATTTTGTCTCAATTCCGCAGGCATTGGCCCCGGGTTGCGGGACAGCTGGAGTTGCCCACGCGATGAATTCCCCACTCTTCGACTCAACTGATCAACCTGGTCAAAGAATATACACTGAATCATAGGCTATGATGATAACGGCTTTTTAAGTGTATTCTTTTAACCTGCTTTTTCATTTCTCACTGAACTGCGATCCCAAAACAGTCACCCATTACGTGACAACTGGGGAGGCAAGGCGGCAGATGAATCAAAAGCGCATTAGAGTTGACGCCAATTGCCAGGCTAAACAGCGCCCTGCACGGCCCTGGTTGGGAGGCACAAGCCAAAAATGGCTAACTTGTTAGCGGCCGAGAGACATCTAACAGCCGACTCAGCTAAGTTTCCTTCCCTGGCATCAATTCGAAACCATAGCCCCGGTTTCCTGAGTCCCTCCCTGCTTTAGTACCCCAGCGGCTAACTATTTAACCCCCTGTGGCCAGAGACCCTCTCCTTTTCTACCATGTGCGAAGACTCGAATATCACCCGCTTTTTTTCGCCAAACACACAAGCTGTACCGGCTGATCACTTCTCGATGCGGTGTAGTTTTTGGCAACGCCTCTTGCCGCATAAAGCATTTACCCCATCTATTTTTCACCTCCCGATTGGTTTGACACTCCCACCGCGCCGTGCTAATGAGCAATTGCGGTATACAGCGGTCGGATTCGGGCAGCCTGATTCTATGATTAAGGTTGAACAGCTAATAAATTCATCGGCTATGTAATAAAGGCTCTTCACCCGGATGTCATTGACCAGGCAGCGATAAGTTCTATCGCAATAAATAGAAAGTATTTTGCTTGCATTCCGCCGGTAATTGTTTCTATCGCCAAATCAGATCCGAAGCTCGCCAGGGACAGCCACTGTCCTCGGGCTTGCAGCCCCAGGCGAAGCGGGTCAATTTATAAATACCGATCACGGAGGATTTATATATGTTCAAGCGCCTCAAAACCCTGTCGTTTGGTTGCGCCTTCATCCTGGGCTTCCACTTTTCTACCCCGGCAGCACTGGCAGCACTGGCAGCAAGTGATGACGTTCTTATTACAGATCTGGACCTACTGGAGGCTATGGGCTTTGCAAGGGATATGGACAAGGCTTATATGGCGGCCGGCATTGAGCTGGACAACAACGCGGACAGTATGGATGCCGGACTTTGGTCCAGCGGCAGCCCCAGTGTTCAACCGGAATTGTTTCCCTCCGGCAGTACCGACTATTCTCCGGTTTCGGCGAAGGAGTTCTTCGGCCGGGTGGACTCCACGGGTACCCAGTGGCAATTCTCCGCAGGAAACAGCCTGGAACTCAGCCGCCTCGGTACGGAGCGCTTTGCCGATGCCCAGGTAGAGGATCTACCCAATGGGGGCGTGCTGCAGTTTTTCAGGTGGTGGTGGTCCGACAATGACCCAAATTCGGCCATGGGGGTTTTTCTGTTTGAGGTATGCCAGCCGTCATTTGGCGGAGGTCCCGTCACTTTCACCACAGTAGCCACCAGCACCAGCTTTGATGCCGCCAACGGTTCCGCAGTTGTCGTTATACCGAACCGGCCGATCGACACACAGAGCTGTTACTATTTGGTTCGGGTGCGCTTTGATGCGGCGACAAGCCTGCTGAGATTCCAGAAGGCCCGTCTACAGTTTACCCATCCCTAAGCTGTAGACTTTCGATTGCAGAGGAGCCCACCAAGTTGGTGCTCCTCCTGCCGTGTTTTACCGGGATTCTTGTTGATACATCCGCTTTCGGCAGCTCCCAAAGCACAGCAGGCAGGCGCTTATTTAACCGGAGTGCAACACAGGGAACGGGTCAGGCAGCGCGCCCGTCGCGCAGCCACTCGGCAACGCAAAACGCCAGCTCCAGCACCTGGTCCGCATTCAGGCGGGGATCGCACTGGGTACGGTAGCAACTGGCCAGATCCGCCTCAGAAATTTTCCAGGCACCTCCGGTGCACTCGGTGACATGCTCCCCGGTCATCTCCAGATGGATACCACCAGGGTGACTGCCCTCTGCATTATGCACGGCAAAAAAGTCGCGAATTTCGCGCAGGACCTTGTCAAAATCCCGGGTCTTGTAGCCGCTGCTGGCCTTAACGGTGTTACCGTGCATGGGATCCGTGCTCCAGACCACCGCCCGTCCCTCCCTCTGCACCGCCCGCAGCAATGACGGCAACCGCTTGCCAATGGTGTCCGCCCCCATACGGGTGATCAGAGTCAACCGCCCCGCTTCATTGTCCGGATTCAGCTTGTCAATCAGCCTCAACAGCTCATCGGTCTGCATCCCCGGCCCTACCTTGACCCCGATGGGATTCCAGACACCGGACAGGAACTCCACATGCGCCCCATCCAGTTGGCGTGTGCGTTCACCGATCCACAGCATATGGGCGGAGCAGTCATACCATTTGTCGGTAAGACTATCGATACGGGTCAGCGCCTGTTCATAGTCAAGCAGCAGCGCCTCATGGGAGGTGTAGAGTACCGTTTCGCGAATTGCCGGCGTATTGGCCGAAGTCACACCACAGACGGCCATAAATTCCAGCGCCTCCTGCAGCCGCTCGGCCAGCTGGGCATATCGTTCCCGCTGGGGATTGTTTTGCAGAAAGCTGAGATTCCAGCCGTGGACCTGGTGCAGATCCGCGAGTCCCCCCTGCGCAAAGGCACGCAAAAGGTTCAGGGTCGCAGCGGACTGGTTATAGGCGACCAGCATTCGGTCCGGATCCGGTTGCCGGTCCCTGGGATTGAAACCTATTCCGTTGATGATGTCGCCGCGGTAGCTGGGAAGCTCTACTCCATCAATCGTCTCGGTATCCGCAGAGCGCGGCTTGGCATACTGGCCAGCCATGCGCGCGACCTTCACCACAGGCAGATTTCCGGCAAAAGTGAGCACCACTGCCATCTGCAGCAGCACTTTGAAGGTATCCCGTATCCGGCCCGCATTGAAGTCGGCAAAGGACTCGGCGCAGTCGCCACCCTGCAACAAAAAAGCCCTGCCCTCGGCCACGTCGCGCAGCTGGCGCCGGAGTTCCCGCGCTTCCGCAGCAAATACCAGGGGTGGATAGCCGGACAGCTGGTCAGTGACTTCGGCAACCCGTTGGGGTGCCGTGTAGACTGGTTGCTGCAGAGTCACAAGCTTGCGCCAGCTATCGGGGGTCCAGCTCTCGGATAGGGATCGGGGCACGGGAAACATCACCTCAACTTCCAAAGGGTACTAACGTCGATATAGCGGGCCGGCGGCACCGGATTGCGCAGTCCGCTCACAGTATGGAGGCCACAGCCCTGCAAAAGTATTCCATATTGGACTGACTGAGTCCCGCAATACTGATACGGCTGGAATCCACCATGTAGATCGAGTACTCCTGCTGCAATCGCTGTACCTGCTCAGGGGTAATTCCGAGGAATGAGAACATACCCTTCTGGCGCTGAATAAAGCTGAAATCACCGGAAGCTCCAGCGGCTGCGAGATTTTCCACCAGGCCCAGGCGCAGGCCATTGATCCGCTCGCGCATCTCGGTCAGCTCCTCCTCCCAGTTGGCCCTGAGCCCGGCATCCGAGAGGATGGATTCCACAATGGCGGCGCCGTGTGACGGCGGCATGGAGTAGTTGCCGCGCACCACATTCAACAACTGGCTCTGGCCCCTGTCCGCCGACGCAGCATCGCCGTACACAACCATCGCCAATCCCACGCGCTCGCGGTAGAGACCAAAGTTCTTGGAGCAGGATGCAGCCACCAACATCTCATCAACCGATTCCGCCATCAGCCGCAGGCCCCAAGCATCGTCTGCTAGGCCCTCGCCAAACCCCTGGTAGGCCATGTCGATAAAAGGGGTGAACCCCTGCTTCTGGGCCATTTGCGCCAGCTGACGCCACTGGTCACGGCTCAGGTCCGCGCCACAGGGATTGTGGCAGCAGGCGTGCAACAGCACCAGATCGCCCCGGCCCACCTCACTCAGCGCCTCCACCATGGCTTCGAATCTGAGACTGCTGCTGGCGCGATCATAATAGGGGTAAGTCTTGATCTGCAGGCCGGCGTTGCCCAGCAGCGGTACATGGTTTGCCCAGGTGGGGTCACTGACCCAGATAGTGGCGCCGGGCTCGGCGCGATTGACAAACTCCGCCAGCACCCGCAGGGCTCCGCAACCGCCCGGGGTCTGCGCCGAACGCACCCGATTGGCCGCCAGCGCCGGGTGATCGGCACCCAGAATCAATTCCTGCATCGCCCGGTTAAAACCCACTGTGCCAGCCGGGCCTATATAGGCTTTGGTCTCCTCGCTCTGCAACAGACGGGTTTCCGCCTCTTTTACTGCCTGCAGCACGCCGGTATGGCCGGACTCATCCTTGTATACACCGACACCGAGATCAATCTTGTGGGGATTCTCATCCGCTCGATAACTGGCCAGGAGGCCCAGAATCGGATCCGGTGAAAGGCTACTCAGATGTTTGAACATGGAAAACTCCTGCAATTCACATGATTCCATTAATCGATCAGACCGCGATCCGCCCATGCCTGGGCGCGGTCCATCAGCTTGTCAATAATTCCGTCCAGCTGGTGGCGCTCCTCCGCGCTCAGCGATGACATAAGGTCATTCTCGTAGCCTTGGGCCAGAGGGACAATCTGCCCGTAAACCTGGCGCCCGAGTTGTGACAGGTTGAGCACCTGCCGGCGCCGGTCGGCGGGATCCTCGCTGCGCGTGATGTAGTCGTTGGACAACAAAGTGGACACGGCCCGACTGATGGCCACCTTGTCCATGGCCGTCTGCTCAACCAGTTCAGCGGCAGACAGGTCCGGGAAACGGCCCAGGATCGCCATTACCCGCCACGCTGGGATCGTAAGGCGAAAACGGGTCCCATAGGCCTGGGCAATGGCGTTGCTCACCCGGTTCGATAACACTGAGAGGCGATAAGGCAGGAAATTCTCCAGGTGCAGGCCATCAGTTCGCACTGGGCTGTCGGTCACCGATTTGTCACTGGTCATTACTCTCGCACCCGCATTCCACTGGTTGTGTAGGATTACAAATGTAGCTAAAATTGGTTTCAATTGTAACCACTGCAACAACAAAGTGGCAGGGACTTTATCCCGAACAGGCGCCGGCCTGCAGAAAAATCGAGGGCGCATTATACGACTCCGAGCGCCATTTTTGTTATCGAAAACCCAACAACACGCATTTTTTGTGCGCAGTGCTGACCGCCCTGAACCACTGTTCGGGCTCGCGCCGGGTCACACCGCCGCCAGCGGAGAAGATAAACCATGGAACTTCACGGCTACTTCCGCTCTTCCGCCAGTTATAGAGTACGTATCGGGCTCAATCTGAAGGGCCTGCCCTACGACTATCTCCCGGTCAACCTGCTGAAGGGGGAGCAGCGTCAAAGCAACTATTGCGAATTGAACCCCCAGGGACTGGTACCGGCCCTGGTAGCAGGCGGCGAGGTGCTGACCCAGTCCCTGGCGATACTGGAATGGCTGGATGAACAGCATCCAATCCCCGCCCTGTTACCAGGGGAGCCCCTCCAGCGCACCCGAATTCGCGCCCTCGCCTACGGCATCGCCTGCGATATCCAGCCATTGCACAATTTGCGCGTGCTGAAATACCTGCAAAGCGAACTGGACATCAGCGAGGAAGACAAACTCCAGTGGATCCGCCACTGGATTCACGCCGGATTTTCAGCCCTGGAACAACAGCTCTCCCCCGCCCCCTTCGCCGCGGGCGAGCAGCCAGGGCTCTTGGAGTGTTGCCTTATTCCGCAAATCTACAGTGCCGAGAGATTCGGGTTGGATATTGCGGATTACCCGGCCATCAACAGCATCCAGCAAGCCTGTGCGCAAATACCGGCTTTTGTAGACGCCAGGCCGGAAAATCAACCGGACAGCACCCTGTAAAAGTAACCGGGAGACACCCTGCAGCGAAATTATTGACGGGGCAACCAGACAAGTTGCCCCATCAACAGGTATAAGGATTCCCCCTCACCGGGCGCAAGCCCCACTCAATGCCTATGAAGCAATTTAAGCGGCTTCAGGCAGTTGGGTATTGAACCGCTAAAAACAAGTGGCCGGGGCCACTCCCGACCGTTTAAACCCCTGGCAGTTTGTTGAAAAAGCTCTCCCCGGCTTTCCCCAACACTAGCCTGGGGCACACCTTTTGCGTAAACCCGTTTAAATTTCCGTCCGGGCTTCCCTCTAACAGGCTGTTGAAATTCGCAGAATTTCGACGCCTGGTACCGGAATATGGATGTTCCGGCAAAATCGACGACGTCTAAGTCGTTGATTTTGGGAGAAAAGTGAAATTCACATTTTTCGCTTTTCGTGTTTTGAAACAGGCAGGATGCCTTTTTCAACAACCTGCTAAGTATCGAGTGATAGATTTTCGCACAAAGTCTTTGTAGGTTGCCGCCATACCTGCACCCAGAATTGTCGCCCTGAAGGTCCGAAACCAGGCGAAAAGCTGAATAAAATGAAGCCCGCACCTCAAGCCCAACCACTTTTGCCCACCTTGGGCTTATTTCGCGGGATGAATTTGAAGCATCGCGAAAATTAGCAAAAGCGATTTTCACTGTTTGCCAACTCCTCCTCCATTGAGCCGTGCGCCAGTATTTAATTTAAAGAAGAAGTAGGCGCCAAATCTGGATACGCCAAACCAGTCACTAATGCCACTCCGCCTCTTCAGTAGTATCAATCGTGAGCGACAGCGCTGTCTTGTCGGCTTTTCTATTTCAACCGAACTTGGAAAACCTGGTTGATTCTCAGGATAAAAATAAAAGGCAGGCTGGCCGTTCAAAAATTTTTACAAACGACAATCAAAATAAACAACCTATTGGGGTTTTTATGCGAAAACATCTTTTTTTGTCCCTGACCACACTATCACTACCGGCATATTTGACGCTCGCGCCAGTGGAGGCCCTTGCCCACGGCAGTATGGTGGTACCGGAGAGCCGCGTTTATAACTGCTACCTTAACAACCCGGAAAACCCAACAGACCCCGCCTGCGCGGCGGCACAAGCCGTCGCCAGCTCGCAGGCATTCTACGACTGGAATGGGGTCAACCAGGGTTCCGCCAACGGCAACCATCGCGACGTTGTACCGGACGGCACCCTGTGCGCCGGCGGCCAGGCCAAATTTGCCGGTCTCGATCTGGCTCGCAGTGACTGGGAGGCGACCCCCATTGCCCCCAAAGCCGATGGAACCTTTGATTTCCAGTTTAAAGGTACAGCGCCCCATGCCACCCGGGACTGGGTGTTTTATGTCACCCGGCAGGGTTATATCCCGAGTGCCCCCTTGAAATGGAGCGACCTGTTTGAGTTTTGCCGACTTGGAAATGTCCCTTTGAGTGCTGATAACCTCTATATTCTCAATTGTCCGCTTCCCCCGGTCACCGGCAAGCACATTATCTACACTACCTGGCAACGCTCCGATAGTGCTGAAGCCTTCTATACCTGCACGGACGTGGTTTTGGGAGATAGCGGCGGCGGCAGCAGCTGGACCGATGAAGGTCCACTCACAGCGCAGACAAACCTCACCGCAAACAGCACCGTCACCCTGAGACTGTTCAACCAATCCGGCAATGACGTGGAAAGTGTACAACATACAGTACTGGACGGCGCTACCAGCGCAGCGGATTGGGCCTACGCCTTTGCCCAGAGTGTCAACAGTCAGTCCCAGTATGCCCGCATCGGTGTGCTGGACCCCAACAATGGACAGATAAATCCAACCCGTTCCGCCAGCGCCAACCGCATTTACACCACAGCCAGTCAGAGCCTGAGCCACGAAATTGATATCCTGCTTTTTGACGGCAATGGCAACCAGTCACCGCGGGCCAGCATCGAAGCCTCGTCGATCACGGTGGAAGGGGCCGGCACCGTCATCATATCCGCCGCAGGCTCCAGTGATCCGGACGGTGACCCGCTAAGTTACACCTGGAACCTGGTTTCCGGAAACCTTGTCAGCCTCAGCAACGATAGTGGTGTTTCAACTACCCTTAACCTGGGTGCGCCCACTCAGAGCCAGACAGTAACCGTTGGGGTAACCGTCAGCGATGGCAGCCTCAGCGATTCAGCCACCATAAACATCCGCCACAATGTCCCCTCTGGCGGCGGTGACAATTACGACTATGTCTACCCCCAGGGCATAGGCAATTATGTGGTCGGACAGACCATCGTCCTTGGAACAGACGGCAATCGCTACCGATGCCGTCCCTTTCCCCACGGAGGCTGGTGTAACATCAACAGCCCTTATCACTATGCACCCGGCACTGGAAGCAACTGGCAGGACGCCTGGATTCGGCTGTAATTTAAATCACTAATGCAAACAGCGATACCTCCGGAGGTGAATCCGGAGGTATCAAAATCAATTGTCGATCACACTTAAAGCTAACGGCTTCTATCGGCGCAGCTGAAGACTGGAAGAGTAACAGCAATTCCCCCAGCATCTCACCACAAAGCCGTAAAACACCGGTTTACGATGCTTTAAAGCTTCTTCGGCACTGCTCCTGATTAATATACCCCTTCAGGACTTTCGCCATATCGCCCCGCATCCGCCAAAATTTTTCAGGAATATAATTTGTCGCAAAGGCTATGGAAGCCTTACACTCCGGAACAACCAGCAGGTAGGCTGTCGATGCCTTATCTGTAACTCCGCCATGGTGCAAAGCCAGCCACTCCTCCTTTGCATCTTCTGTCAGCCGGATAGCCGCAACCCGCCAGCCGAGGGAGTATCGATCAGAATTGATTTCACCATTCCTAAGCCTGGCCGGGGTGGCCATTGCGAGCCGGGCGTCATCCGACAGGAAATCCTCGGGGAAAGTCGCCCTGGAAAGCCTGATCAAATCACTGGGTGTTGAAATAAATCCGCCTCCGCCAAAAAGAAAACTCCTGTCCCGGTTGACCGGAGAAATGGCAAAATTACCATCAGGCTTTATTGCCTGGTAATAGGATGCCTCATGCTCCCTGCCGGCGAGAAAAGTATCCAGCTCAGTGCTCTTCATCCCAAGTTCATCCCACAAGGAGGATTGCAGGAAGTTCACATAATTCATATCCGCTGCGGACTCAATCACAGCGGACAATAAAATATATCCATTGGACGAGTATTCATAGTCAGTGCCAGGGGGAAAAAGCAGGGGATGTGAATCGAAAACATAGAATGCATCAAAGGGGCTTATGTGATCCTTTATATCAACGAATTCGGCCGTATGGCGCTCAGCGGTATTATGGGGAACCCCGGCAATATGGGCGGCAAGCTCGCGGACCGAGAATTGCTGCGTATATTCAGGCTGCTTAACATACTTACTTACTGGAGCCTGTAGATCCACTTGTCCGGAATCCATAAGCCTGGCCAATGCAATTCCCGTCATTGGCTTTGCCAGACTGCCCACAGAGTATTGGGTTTCACGGGTCGCCGGGCGGTTTTTTTCAATATCGGAGAATCCAATTGCCTCGGCAAAAACAATCTCTTCTACCAAGCCTACTGCAACAGAAACAGACGGCAGTTGATATTTTTCTTTTAACTCCTTCATCCTTTGCAGGGTCTCTGCATCAATCGAGCCCTGAGCAACAACAATGGGTGAAACAAAAAAACCGATTAAACCGAAATTAAAGAAAACAAGGCAGCCAAATAGCCTCATATTACTCTCCCACCCCATCGATTTATGGAGGCTAATAAGAACGACCAGAATTTGTCCGAGCCAACTCCTATATTCGATTTGATTTATATTTCTATTACAACGGAGAATAACCTGTGGTGCAGAAGCTAAACTCTAATATAAATACGAATAACCTCTTCCTGTACCGGACAAGCAGCTGCCCAAGTTGAGAGACTGCAGAAACTAGCATGATGCGAATTAACTAGATCAGACAGTCTCCCAATAGCTCATTAGTTGAGCGGACACCAACCCTATTATCTACTCCGACAGTTGCGCTTGATTATTATCATTCCCTTTTTCTACCGAACCGACACCGATATACTGATCCAGGAATGCCAATATCTCGGTATATAGTTCTAAGTTATTTTCTTCGCTGTAAAAACCATGCCCCTCATTGGCGACCAGAAGGCTCTTTGCTGGTTTCCCCTCTTTTTCAAGCTTGCGGAGCAACTGTTTAGCATGCTCCACAGGGACTCGCTCATCCTTTTCCCCGTGAACAATAAATAAAGGCAGGTCGAGTTTATCTGCATTGTGCAGGGGTGAATTTTCTTTCAAGAAATCTTTGTCTTTGGTTAATTCTGACTCCAAATAAGCTAATCCACGATCCCTGCGCTTTATATCACCCTTTGTATACAAAAGTTCCAAATCATATACACCCGCAAAACCGATGGCACATTTGTACAGGCCCGGATATCTTATGGGATTCATCAGGGCAGAATAACCCCCAAAGCTGGCGCCGTAGATACAAATACGATCAGGGTCGGCATAGCCTTCCGCAACCGCCCAATTCACGGCATCGGCAATATCTTTTTGGATTTTTCCACCCCATTCCCTCTCGCCCGCGGTATAAAAATGGTCACCATAACCAGTGGAGCCCCGG
The DNA here is from genome assembly GCF_040932045.1 of Microbulbifer sp. TYP-18. Classification (NCBI taxonomy): domain Bacteria; kingdom Pseudomonadati; phylum Pseudomonadota; class Gammaproteobacteria; order Cellvibrionales; family Microbulbiferaceae; genus Microbulbifer; species Microbulbifer sp. TYP-18. The sequence goes on along the minus strand of NZ_JBFRBC010000003.1, from coordinate 218,818 downwards.
AAATTAACCTGGAGTACCAGGTAACCGTTCTGGGACAAAATTTGAGCATCTTGGCTATACTCCCAATAGTCGCGGGAGTGAGGTCCACCGTGGGGCACTACAACCATAGGAAGATCTTCTTTCTGCCCGTCTGGGAAAGTTAAGTAGGTACCTATTCTAAATTTATCGTCAGTGATAAATGACTCAGCCTTCATGGAGTTTAATTGAGCCGGGTCAAGCCAATTCGAAGAAGATATAAGAAAATCTACTTTTTTTGTCTCCGTATTTACCAGGAAGAAATCCCCCGGAAGTCTGTCGCCGTGCACCTCCAAAACCCCAAGTTTTCCATCAGCAGTAAAACTGGTGAACCGAATTCGGAACCCCTCAAAGGCTTTTTTAAGACCGCGAAAATAAGCAGCAAAACCTCCTTCTTCATCAAAAAAAGATTCTTCCGGATAATCCGGATTCAAATAAACCCCTATAGGCCTGTTATCCTTAGGATCCTTTATAATTTCTTCAATATCGGATATCTCATGCTGCAAGACAGGAATAATCTTATTAGCTTTTCTATTGAATTTTACCAATTGTTCAGTTTCATTGAGTCGATTTATTTCAAAATAGATTTCATTGGCGTTTTGATCAATACCTACAGGCCGGCCTCGCCCTAAAATTGGATCATCTACTTTTTCCCAACCATTTTTTAATTTCTTATAAATTTCGTGCTCATTTTTTATGTCAGTACCGTCCGCAAAAATTAGCTTTCCATTACCATCTGTATAGGCACGTCCACCTACTACTGGCAAGTCAGCTACTCGCTTCCTGACTCCATTGTATATGTTGATCTTAAGAACCTCACCAAGGGTTTCCCAATCTCTCGCCCAGGGTGAGGTTGACACCATAATTTCATTTTTTCTATTAAGTAGGGGATCAATGATTGTTGCATGGGCATAGGTAGATTCTGCCCGCTTTATTCTACTTCCTGTTTGCATTTTCCCTGTCAAATGACCAAATATGTTTTTACCGCGAGTTCCATCGTAATTAACCGCATACAGGCTGCCATAGCTAATTGGTGTTTCCAGTGCCGCTTTACGAGACATGACCTCAACAACAACACGCTCGTTATTCGCCCAATAAAAGTCGCCAACTTCCTCTTTGCCACTAAACCGCAGCCCGCCAACGACTTTTAATGGGTCCAATGACATAAAGTAAAGAACTCGCTCTCCTTCATAAAGCTTCTTGACCGCTATATGAGAGCCAGTCGGGGAAATTTTTACTTCCTGTATATCCTGGTGACGCACCAAATCCGATAATGGTACCTGGGCACCAATTGATACAGCAGTCCATAGAAAGGCAACAACAAGTATAAACCTGGACAGTATAGTTCTCATTAGAATATTGACCCGAACCCTAAAATTAAACATTTTAAGCTACCATACAGGCAATATGAATGCAATAAGATCAATGTTTAGGCTCCCTTATCAACCCCATACCCGGACTATTGACTTGTTGGTGCGGACATTCAGGAAGGGAGCCGGGGGCGGCGTAAACTATGGGAATTATTTTCCACCCCTTTCCGGTACGAGTTAATTACCCTACTTTCTACCCCAGTCAGCTTCGTCACCGTCAATGTGAAAGAAGCACTCGAATGGTTTGGCCAAATTCCGAACGGCTGACTTTCCCAGCATTCATCTCTCTTCCCCACTGTAATGACCACGTCGTTATATAGCCTTGAATGTTTAAACTATGGCCGGCTAAAACTTGACTATTAGCGGTGCTTCTGACAAGGCTCTCACTCTCCAAGCAAATTATTAATCTGCAGCTAAAATTAATTCTAAATTTCTTTCTACTAAGTCTGCAGCTCACTGGTATGCAAATTTCTGAGCAGCCCAATACCTGTTAGCAGCAGTGATAGCAATAAGCTCAAAACACCAAAGTATATCAACCAGCGAAATCCCGGCAAGAAAGCGAGCCCAAAGAAACCTCCAGGAACAGCAATCGCTGCTAAGGGTGCACTGATACGGGCTATCCACTTATTGGCAGAGGATAACTTGCTAGAATCAATAAGCAATTGTATTACTATTGATAGTATCACCCAGACACCCGCATGGGCATGCCCCGCCCGCCACAGCGCAAATTGAGCTTCATCCAAGGTTATATTACCGCCAAAACCGACCGCACCTTGAGTGAGAATGCTCAACAGGGTTATCCCACCATACATAATGGTTGGAATCGTAAGTAGTATCACACCCGATACCAACCTGCTCTCTTTGGATAGCTGCATTAGTCAATCCTCATTTTTATCAGTTAACACTCGGACCTGTAGTTTTACCAGGGCCTCTTTACAATCGTTAGCCTTAAGTTAAATAATTTCTTAAAGCTACTCAAGGTTTCTTTAACGAACTTTGTGTGGTCAGATATTCGACCATTTGCGAATACCATGTCAGCAACCTAATCCTACTGACAGACCTGATTATTCATCGTCATACCCAGAAACAAAGAATGTGCGTTAGCAGTTTAAAGTTAGATATTTTCTCACTGTAAGGCTAAGTGATCAGCAAGCTGAACTAAGCGTAATTTGTGTTATTGTTAGTTCCACTTTGCACTAAGCGTTTGCAGTAATTACCCCCAAAAAAACCCATACAACTCAAAGATTCAGCATAGCCTTACCACAATACCGGTAAAAGTGCAATAAAACTTCCATTACAAATCATTACAAGCCATTATCGAGCTGTCGAAAATCCAGCTGCGGCTTTCAGACAGGATCGGATGGAGAGGGTTTCAGCCAATAAGGGGATGGAAGCTTGCCACTGTAACTTTCCCCTGGCACTGCGAGTGACTTCCTTAGCTATGAATAGGCATAAACGGCTCAATGCAATAAGAACAGATCCAAAGCAATCCCAACAAAACTCTACATAGTCTTATCACCGCCAGTAGAAATTTAAACTTAGTTATAGTACTACTGCCAGTTTTGGAGAAGCATATAAAATCTTGAATATCAGTATCCAGCCGATAAAAATTTTTCGGATCTCCATTGATTTATATCAGTTCAAGCAGTTTAAAAAATATTTACGCTACAAGAAATTTTTTGCAAAGTGACATAAGAATTCCGTTATGCAGATACTATCTACAAAAATTTAGCGAGACTTCACCTAAGATCCATTTCCAAATATTTTTGACCTAGGTATTAAATACACTTTGGGGGAAATTTTGACAGAGTCATTCAAACCAATATTGGCGCCGAATCGTATTAATTACGCAAATTTCATCTTGTAAGCAACGATACTGACTTATTCGGGGTTACTTACGCTGTAGATAATACGGTATAAACAAAAAGCCCCTGCGCTGGAAAGCACAATGGGTGGCCCGCCTTGTAGAGAGAATGGCTTCCACTCCGTCAAATTTGCTTGGTCTCTTATCTAAGCGGGGTCGCAATACTATCGACTGAGTCCAATTCACTAACTGAAAATCCAAGGAGAAGGGTAAAAATGTCAATAAAAATAATGCTCGCTCTGGCCCTGATAAGTCTGAGCGCAACGGCACAACAGCATTCTCAACTATCACCAAATTCTGCCCCTATAATCAATATTGACCCGACAACGACAATACAGGCCAATAACGCTGTCACTTTGTCATCTGTTCGGGTAGCCAGCGGATTAACCCGGCCAGTGTATGTAACCCACGATGGAGTAAATTCCGATTGGATATACGTGGTCGAACAGCGCTCCAGCTCCACCGGGCGGGTCAAGATTCTCGACCGGACCAGTGGTGCCCTGGTCTCGACCTTTCTGTCAATCAGCGGTTTAAATACCGGCTCCGAGCAGGGCCTTCTGGGTCTCGCTTTCGATCCGGATTACGCAAATAATGGCTACTTCTTCGTCAATTACACGCAAAATAGTCGGACCTTTGTGACCCGCTATCAACGCTCAAACTTAAATCCACAATTGGCGGACCCAGGCTCCGCGCAAGTGGTATTTTCCATCAGCCAGCCTTTTAGCAATCACAATGGTGGCTGGATAGCATTTGGGCCTGACGGTTATCTGTATATCGCTATGGGCGATGGTGGCTCAGCCGGCGATCCGGCCAATCGCGCCCAGAACCTCAATGATCTGCTGGGCAAGATGTTGCGCATTGATGTCGGCTCCTTGCCCTATTCGATTCCCGTGGGCAATCCATTCGGCGATGAAATCTGGAGCTATGGGCTACGCAACCCTTGGCGCCCCAGCTTCGACCGCAGTAGCGGCGATCTATGGATCGCTGACGTCGGCCAGAACAGCTGGGAAGAAGTCAACTTCCAGCCCGCTTCCAGCAGCGGCGGCACCAACTGGGGATGGCGTTGCTATGAAGGCAACAACCCATTTAATACCAGTGGATGCCCTAGCCCCAGCACCCTGGAGTTCCCTATCTGGGAATACAGCCGCGGCGGCTCTCCTTTTCGCTGCTCCGTTACCGGCGGCTATGTCTATAGAGGTAGCGCTATCCCCTCCCTGGACGGAACCTATTTTTTTGCCGATTACTGCTCCGACCAGATCTGGTCGCTGAAATATGACGGCACCACTCTGTCGGAATTCACCGAACGCACCGGTGAGCTGGCACCCACTGTGGGCTCTATCGATAGTATTTCAAGCTTCGGTGAGGATTATTTTGGCGAGCTTTATATCTGCGATATTGGTGGGGAAATCTACAGGGTAATTTCAAACTAGCAGGACGATCCCCTGGCTCAATAAGCCGAACTTTCAATGAAGACAAGGTTTGCTTTTAAAATATAGCACCCGGCTCGGCACTTCCATAAGGGGCCGGGCCGCTGCTGTGAAGGGGCACGCCTTTGCTGGATAGGTAAATAAGAATCCGCCCAAGGCCCTTAATACCGAATAAATATTCAGTATTTTACCAGCGCCGACCCAAACCACAGGAGATTGCCCGCCCAGGTTAGGGGCTCGATCACTGATTGACTGAAGTGGTTCACATTCATTTCCCTGGACAGGAATTGCTCCTATAGCAGAAAAATATACTGGTCAATGAACGAGCTTATTGCTCTGTTGCTGGTAACCTTGAGAGATTTCCCACTAATAGATAAATACACCGGGTCATCGGCAAGTCGCACAAAGATAATAAAAAGGTTATTCAATCATCAAGCCGAACAGAAACTGTTCAAAACAACCCAGACCTAATATATAGCGTAAAGAATTCCAGTATTTATCTGCGTTCAATTAAAAGGCTGTGAAGCATTCCAACGGGCAATCGTTTAAATCCCAGCTAGCTTTTCACTCCCACCCTGGTTGCAAAACCAACTCCGTTAGGCGTAGAATTCATTTTAAGATATTTGACTATGGATTTGCATTCGATTGCCCTTCATCCTCGTAGTTTGTTGATACCTTGGCTCAGGAAAGTCATCAAATACTATAGATAAAGGTTGTATCGTTCACACGGACGAATTAAAGCAGTTTTATTTATATCCGTTTATACCCCTGGACGACAGATCAGGGTTTTTCCATAAACAATAACTTCGAACTTTCCGAACTATCAATAATTGAACAGTGCGCTACCCGACATCGGCGCAAAAGGACAAAGTATGCCAATCAGGAATTTTCTTTTGGCCTCCATGGCCATTTTACTGAGTGTAATTCTCTCCGGCTGTGGTGGCTCCGGCGGTTCGAATGGCTCCGATACTACGCCCACGCCCACGCCCACGCCCACGCCCACGCCCACGCCCACGCCCGAGCCTGAGGAACCGACACTAGTATCGATTCAGATATCCCCATCACAAGACACCACAGGCAATATAACTCTGGCAAAGGGAGACAGCCAACAGTTTACCGCCCAGGGCAGCTACAGCGACAACAGCACCGCCGATATCACCGACGATGTGGACTGGAGCAGCGATGCTACCGCCATTGCCAGTGTGGACAGCCAGGGTAACGTCACAGCGGTGAGTGCGGGCAAAGCGGCGGTTAGCGCCACCCAGGGAGACATTGCCAGCAATACTGTGATGGTCACTGTACCCCTGGAACAGGTGCAGGATGTCACCCTGGGTTTTGAGGCCGTCAAGCGTTTTGTGTTTGGCTGGACCGATGTGGCCGGCGCCAGCCGTTATCGGCTTATGGAAAACCCCGATGGTATTTCCGGCTTTAGCCCGGTTGGCGAAGAGGTCGTACAGGGTACCGAGACCCTGACACTGGAAGTGCCTCTCTATGCCCGCGCCAATGCGCAATATATGCTGCGAGCCTGTGCGGGCCAGGGCGCTCGGGAAGTGTGTAGCGACTCGGGTATCCTCTCGGTGAGTGACACCCTGGTGGACAGTATCGGTTACTTCAAGGCCACTAATACCGAGACCGAGCGTGACGATCAGTTTGGCTCGTCTGTGAGCCTGAGTGCCGACGGTAACACCCTGGCGGTGGGGGCACCTTTTGAGGACAGCAACTTCACCGGGATAGATCAGGGGCAGATCGATCAGGGGCAGAGCGATAATAGTGCTGTGGAATCCGGAGCTGTGTATATCTTTAGTCGCAGTGCGGGTGGCTGGACCTGGGAAGCCTATATCAAGGCCAGTAATACCGATGCAAACGATCGGTTTGGTACTTCTGTGAGCCTGAGTGCCGATGGCAATACCCTGGCAGTGGGGGCACCAAACGAAGAGAGCAGCGTCACTGGCGTCAACAGTGATGGCCAGAGCAACAATGACTATCTCTTAGTTGGTGCCGTCTATACCTTTACCCGCGATGAAGATGGCTGGGACCAACAGGCCTATATCAAGCCCAGTAATACGGAGGAGTATATGGGCTTTGGAAGGTCTGTGAGCCTGAGTGCCGATAGCAGTACCCTGGCGGTAGGGGCACAAGGTGAATCCAACAATGCCACCGGGGTCGACAACCAGGACCCGTACAATACCGACCTCAATGACTCTGGAGCCGTATATGTGTTTGTTCAGGAAAACGGCACCTGGAAAAAAGATGCCTATATCAAGGCCAGCAATACGGGTTTTGGGGACCTATTTGGTGCGGCCGTCAGTTTAAGTGGTGACGGCAATACCCTGGCCGTGGGGGCATTCAGAGAAGACAGCAGTGCCACCGCGATCGATGGTGACCAACTCGATAATTCTGTCTCGGGTGCCGGTGCCGTCTATATGTTTAGTCGCGATGCAAATGCTGCGTGGACACAGGACGCCTATATAAAAGCCAGCAACACCGGTCAAGGTGACGGATTTGGTGCAGCCGTCAGCCTCAGCGCGGATGGGAATACCCTGGCCGTTGGTGCAAGGCAAGAGGATAGCAGTACTACGGAAACCAGTACTGGGGGAATCGCAGGCGACGGGGATAATAATGATGCCGATGACGCCGGTGCCGTCTATGTGTTTAGTCGAACTGGTACCGGCTGGCAGCAGCAGGCTTATGTAAAAGCCGACGATACCAATGGGGGCGACGAGTTCGGTTGGACTGTCAGTTTAAATGCGGATGGCAACACCCTGGCTGTAGGCGCACGCAATGAATCCAGCGCTGCCACCGGAATCAATGGCGACCAAGAATTTGTGACTGGTGGGGATGGCTTTAGGACCGGCGCCACCTATATTTTTACTCGCAGTGCGGGCAGCTGGTTCCAAAAGGCCTACGTCAAGCCCAGCAATACGAAACAACTGGAAGCATTTGGTAGAGTCAGTTTAAGTGATGACGGCAATACACTGGCGGTGGGGGCACCGTATGAAGACAGCAGTGCCACCGGAATCGGTGGTGATCCGGACAATAGTACTGCTAGAAATTCTGGCGCTGTCTATGTGTACTGAATCTGGATGCTCAGAGGTGGCTGACAGGAGCCGTTAGCTTCCAAAACCCGGCTCTGGGATTTATCGAGCCGGCAACTTGTGCAGTTGCCGGCCTGATAATAGCCACGCTGAAAAAATAGTTGTTAAGTTGGAGCCCGGTATCCCGGGCTCCTTGGGTTTTTCCCTGTGGCAATCACATTCCGCCGGCGAAATAATCAAAAAAGAGTCGGCAGCAGGACTATCTCAGTTAGTGTGAACAGGCCTTAGTAAAGATAGGTTGCGGTTCCGGTGGCAATCAGCTGGTCGGAGTCGTTGCTCAATTCCATACGCGCCACCACCAGCTTGTTACCGGTGCGCAGTATGGCTCCGTTGCAGATAAACTGCTCCCCCTTGCCGGGTTTCAGATAGTCGACACGCATATCGACGGTACCCAGTTTGGACAGCCGCTCGGCTTTCTCTTTCCAACTGATGTCCCCCAGGCGCTGGTAGGCGGCGACCATGGCGGTGAGCCCACCGACGGTATCGAGAGCGGTGGCGATCACGCCACCGTGCAGGATATTCTTCCAGATATTGCCGATCAGTTGCGGACGCTGGGCAAAAGATGCGGAGATGGTGAGCTGGTCCAGGTCCAGCTCCTGCATTTCGAGCCCTATCTCCCGATTGAAGGGAATCTGGTCGAAGAAGCCCTTGACCAGATCCCGAAACTCACTGGGAGACGGCTCGCTCACAGGCGCATCACCCGGTTCAGTCCGTCCAGCGCCGCACTGCGGTAGGCTTCAGCCATGGTGGGATAGTTAAAAGTGGTATTGACGAAATAGTCTATCACATTGTGGGGCGCAGGCTGTTTCATGATGGCTTGGCCGATATGCACGATTTCCGCGGCCTCGGCACCAAAGCAGTGAATGCCGAGAATTTCGTGGGTTTCAATATGGAACAGCAGTTTGAGCATACCCACCCGCTCACCGGAAATCTGCGCCCGCGCCGTGTGCTTGAACAGTGCGCGCCCCACCTCATAGGGCACCTTGGCGGCGGTCAGTTCGGATTCCGTCTGCCCCACGGAGGAAATTTCCGGCAGGGTATAGATTCCCGTGGGCGCATCTTCCACCACGCGGTGGCCGCGACCCGCAATCGCGGCGGCGACCGCGCGACCCTGGTCGTAGGAGGCGCTGGCGAGACTGGGCCAGCCGATCACATCCCCCACCGCATAGATACTGTCGATCTTGGTGCAGTAGTGCTCGTCGACGCTCAACTGGCCCCGGTGATTGGCCTCCAGGCCAACATTTTCCAGGCCCAGGGAGCTGGTGTTGCCGGTGCGGCCGTTGCACCAGAGCAGCGCATCCGCGTGAATGCGTTTGCCGGACTCCATCTCCATAACCACCCCGTCGTCGCCGGGCAGCACCCGGGCATACTCCTCCCGGTGCCGCACGGTTACCCCCATGTCCCGCAGGTGATAGCTGAGGGCATCGGAAATTTCATCGTCGAGAAATTCCAGCAGGCTGCCACGAGTGTTGATAAGGTCCACCTTGACACCCAGGGCGGCGAAAATGGAGGCGTACTCACAGCCGATCACACCGGCACCATAAATCATCATGGAGTGGGGGGTGTGCTGCATCTCCAAAATGGTGTCGCTGTCGTAGACCCTGCTGTGGCAAAAATCCACATCCGCCGGGCGATAGGGCCTGGAACCGGTGGCGATGACGAATCGGCCCGCGGTGATCACTTCAGTGGCGCCATCGGGCAGGGACACTTCCACTGTATTGGCATCGCGAAAATGAGCCGCGCCAGTGATCAGTTCAACCCGGTTGCGCGCATAGCAGCTGGTGTGCATCTCCACCTGATAGGAGATCACCTTGTTGACGGTTTCCATCACCTGCGGAAAAGTCAGGCGGCGCGGCTCGCCCAGGGCGCGAAATACCGGCTGGGTGTTGTAGCGCATCAGCTGCTTTACCGAGTGGCGCAGTGCTTTGGAGGGAATGGTGCCCTTGTGGGTGCAGTTGCCCCCCACCGCCGGGCGCTTTTCGACCACGGCCACACGCATGCCCTTTTTGGCCGCGCTCATGGCCGCCGCCTCCCCCGCGGGGCCGGAACCAATCACTACCAGGTCGAATTTTAATTCTGCCATCAACAAACTCTATGTAAAACGATTCAATCGGTTGCGGTGCCCAGCTACAGTCGCCAGAACCGCTAACCGGCCCGGCGACAAGCCGGCTGCCCCAAGGCTCAGCTCTAATTGTTCAATAGCCTGTCAGGGCATCCTTGCTAAATTCGGTGTCGGCACGCTTCCAATCAATCAGAAGCACCCTTGGTTGCATCGTAAGCCAGCTCTGCACCGGGGGCGGCCTTCTGGCGCCGCTGCTGCTCTTTGCGACACTCGTCGTCATCGCCACCGCAAATCGCGCAATCCTGTTTCATGCCAATATTATTCAGCCCCCCACAGGAGCCCTTGAGGGGCTTGTTCTGCAGAATCGCCCCCAGGGCCATACCGGTTACCACCAGCACCATGACGACAAAGGCAAAAATATAGATTGTCATTCCAGCTACCTCTCCAACTCACTACCTTTCCAAATAGGGTGCAAATGCGCTGCTAAAGCGCTCCTCAAAACCCTCGTCGGTCTTTACCAGCATGAACACTGCCAGACCCTCCCGCTCTGCCAATTGTAATCCCGCCTCGGCGCCCATCACATTGAGGGCGGTGGCGAGGCCATCGGCCTCGGCACAGGTGTCGGCAATCACGGTCACCGATGCCAGCCGGTGTTTCAGTGGCCTGCCGGTCCGGGGGTCTATGCTGTGGGCATAGCGCACCCCGTCGCGCTGGTAGTAGTTGCGGTAATCCCCGCTGGTGGCAATGGATTTTCCGCTCACTCTGATGGGCTCCTGCACCACCCTCCCCTTGGGATTTGGGCTCTCTATACCAACCCGCCAGCTTTGTCCGTCCGGGTTGTGGCCCCGGGTGCGCAGCTCACCGCCTATCTCGACCAGAAAGTTCTCGATTCCCCGGCGCCGCAACAGAGCGGCTACCCGGTCGACACCGTGGCCCTTGGCGATGGCGGACAGGTCCAGCTGTACCGCCCGGGTGCGGGTGAGGAGATCCGGATTCCTCTGCAGTTGCAGGGCATCGGAACCAATCACAGTGCGCAATGCCTCTATCTCGGCCGGGGTGGGAATCTGTTCCGGCTCCGGCTCCGGCCCAAACCCCCACAGATTGACCAGCGGGCCGACGGTGATATCAAAAGCGCCCCCGCTGCGGCGGTAGAGATCCAGTGACAGAGCGACCACATCCGCCAGTGGCGCGCTCACAGGTATGGCCTGGCCGACTTTGGAGCGGTTGAAGCGCATCAATTCCGAATCCGGAATATAGGTGGACATTTCCTGATTGACCGCGCGCAGCTCCGCGTCGACGGCCTGTTGAAGCTTGTCCCGATCCACTTCCGCGGGCACAGCCACCAGGGTGATATGGTAGCGGGTTCCCATGGTGGGCCCGGTGAGCTGCCAGTCCCGCTTGCCGGAGCAGGCGGATAGTAAAATGACCGCGACAGCAGTCCACCCAAGCAAAAACAGGGTCCGCAATAGGGACCCTGTTTTTGTTGTTATCGGCGGATTGACTGCACCTGACAGATGACGCACTCCGCTCAACCTCCGAAGTCATCCAGCAATATATTGTCGTCCTCGACACCCAGGTCCTTGAGCATATTGATGACGGCGGCGTTCATCATGGGGGGACCGCACATATAGTATTCGCAGTCCTCCGGCGCCGGGTGGTCCTTGAGATAATTCTCGTAGACCACATTGTGGATAAACCCGGTGTAGCCGCTCCAGTTGTCCTCCGGCTGCGGATCGGACAGCGCCACATGCCACTGGAAGTTGTCGCATTCGTCCTGGAGGCCGTTGTAGTCGTCCTCGTAAAACATTTCGCGCAGGGAGCGGGCGCCGTACCAGAAGCTGATCTTGCGCTTGGATTTGAGCCGCTTGAGCTGATCGAAAATATGCGAGCGCATGGGTGCCATTCCGGCACCACCGCCGATAAACACCATTTCGTTTTCGGTTTCCTTGGCGAAGAATTCACCAAAGGGACCATAGACCCGGATCTTGTCCCCGGGCTTGAGGCCGAAAACATAGGAGGACATCTGACCCGGGGGCACACCCTCGGTGCGCGGTGGCGGCGTGGCAATACGGATATTGAATTTCACCACGCCCTTCTCTTCCGGGTAGTTGGCCATGGAATAGGCCCGCACCACCGGCTCGTCGACTTTGGATTCCAGATTGAAAAAGCCGAAATGCTCCCAGTCCCCGCGATACTCCTCGCCGATTTCAAAATCGGAGAATTTGACATGGTGCGGCGGCGCTTCCAGCTGCACATAACCGCCAGCGCGGAAGTCCACATTCTCGCCTTCCGGCAGTTTCAGGGTCAGCTCTTTAATAAAAGTGGCCACATTGGGGTTGGATTCCACAGTGCACTCCCACTGCTTCACACCAAACACCTCTTCGGGCACTTCGATTTCCATATTCTGCTTGACCGCCACCTGGCAGGAAAGACGCTTGCCCTCCTTCGCTTCCCGGGGGGTGAAGTGCGCCGCTTCGGTGGGCAGCATATCGCCGCCGCCGGCAACCACTTTACACACACACTGGGCGCAGCTGCCACCGCCGCCACAGGCAGAGGCCAAAAACAAATTGTTGGCCGCCAGTGTCTGCAACAGCTTGCCCCCGGCGGGCACGGTGAGGGTTTTCTCTCCGTTGACCAGTATCTGCACGTCCCCGGTGTTCACCAGGCGCGAGCGGGCGACCAGAATCACCGCCACCAGTGCCAGCACTATGACGGTAAACATCGCTACGCCGAGGATAACTTCGATATTCATACTATTAGACCCCCGCTTATATATCGATGCCGCCGAAAGACATGAAGCCCAGGGACATCAGACCCACGGTGATAAAGGTAATACCCAATCCCTTGAGGCCATCGGGCACGTCGCTGTACTTCATTTTTTCGCGGATGCCCGCCAGGGCGGTAATCGCCAGCGCCCAGCCGAGACCGGCGCCGAAACCGTAAGCGACACTCTCGCCAAAGTTGTATTCCCGCTCCACCATAAACAGGGAGGCCCCCATGATGGCGCAGTTGACCGTGATCAGGGGCAGGAAAACCCCCAGGGCGTTGTACAGAGCGGGGACATATTTATCCAGGAACATTTCCAGGATCTGCACCAGTGCGGCGATAACGCCGATATAGGACAGCAGGCCCAGGAAACTCAGGTCCACGTCCGGATAGCCGGCCCAGGCCAGGGCGCCATCTTTCAGCAGATAGGTGTAGATCAGGTTGTTGACCGGCACCGTGAGGGTCAGGACGACGATGACCGCCACCCCCAGCCCAATAGCCGCCTCGATCTTTTTCGACACGGCGAGAAAAGTGCACATGCCGAGGAAAAAGGCCAGCGCCATGTTTTCGACGAAAACAGCGCGGATAACCAGAGAAATATAGTGTTCCATCCGTCAGGCCTCCTGCGCATTGGTATTGGGGGCTATCTTGAATTCCTGCTCCTCCACCTGGCTGGGTTTCCAGACTCTGATGGCCCAGATAAACAGGCCGATCAGGAAGAAGGCACTGGGCGGCAACAGCAGCAATCCATTGGGCAGATACCAGCCGCCATTGTTGACGGTCTGCAGTATCTCCACGCCCAACAGCTTGCCGGCGCCGAACAGCTCGCGGATCACCGCCAGACCGATCAGAATCACGCTGTAGCCAAGACCATTGCCGAGGCCGTCGAAGAAGCTCTCTTTGGGGCCGTGCTTCATGGCGAAGGCTTCCGCGCGGCCCATGACGATACAGTTGGTGATGATCAGGCCGACGAAGACCGACAACTGCTTGGAAATATCGTAAGCCACTGCCTTGATCACCTGATCCACCAGAATCACCAGGGAAGCGATCACAGTCATCTGCACTATGATGCGAATACTGTTGGGAATCTGATTGCGGATCAGGGACACCAGCACGTTGGAACAGGCCACCACCACTGTGAGCGCGACACACATGACCAGCGTCACCTTGAGGGAACTGGTCACCGCCAGCGCGGAGCAGATACCCAGAATCTGCAGGGCGATGGGGTTGTTGTTAAAAATCGGCTCCAGGAGAATATCTTTGATTTTCACGCTTACGCCTCCCCCGCTCTGAGGTTGTTCAGGAAGGGTCCGTAACCCTCGCTACCCAGCCAAAAATGGATCAGGTGGTCGACGCCCCTGCTGGTCAGCGTGGCGCCGGACAAACCGTCCACTTCGTATTCCGCACCGGGGCTGTCGGGGTCGACACTGCCCTTGATCACGCTCAGCTCCACGTCGCCGGCGCGGTCGTAGACCTTCTTGCCCACCCACAGGGCTTTCCAGTTGGGATTGTCGACCTCGCCACCCAGTCCGGGGGTTTCCTTGTGTTCATAGAAACCCAGGCCGGCCACGGTGTTCAGGTCGCTGTCCAGCGCCAGGAAACCGTACAGCTGGCCCCAGAGGCCATAGCCGCGCACGGGCAGGATGATTTTTTCCAATTTGCCCGCCTTCTCGACCACATAAACTTCCTTGATATTCTCGCGCCGAACTATCTTGGCGATGTCCTGCTCGGGCGTGAGCTTTTCGCTGGCGGAGGCAATCTTGGCCGCGGCGCGACCGCTGCCACCGGGGGGGGGCTCATCGGTGAACTTGCCGGTGTTCAGATCCACATATTTGACCTGTACGTCGGCGAAAGCCTGTTCGACCTCTGCCCTGCCCGCATGGGAATCCTTGAGCAGGCCGGCGGCCATGAGTACGTTGCGCCGCATATCCAGTTCGGCATTGGCCTGCTGGGCCGGCTTCAGTACTACCGCTGCGGTGGAAACGAATACCGAGCAGACGATACAGAGTATCAACGCAACAGTGAGGGTGCCTTTGACGGAATCTTTATTAGCCACGTGCCAACCTCCGTTTTATATGAGACTGCACCACAAAGTGGTCGAACAATGGCGCGAACAGGTTGGCGAACAGAATCGCCAGCATGATCCCTTCCGGAAACGCCGGGTTGACCACACGGATCAGCACCGTCATGACACCGATCAGGATGCCGTAATACCAGCGGCTGACATTGGTCATGGCGGCGGATACCGGGTCGGTGGTCATAAAGATAAGGCCGAACGCAAAGCCTCCCACAACCAAGTGCCAATACCAGGGCACGCTGAAGAAGGGATTGCTGTCGGAACCGATGAAGTTGAACAGCGTGGCGGTGGCCATCATCCCCAGCAGGGTGCCGGCTACGATCCGCCAGCTGGCGATCTTCATGCTCATGAGGATGACACCGGCAATCAGAATCACAAGGGTGGAGGTCTCACCGATGGAGCCGTGCATATTGCCGAAGAAGGCATCCCACCAGGTCAGGGGACCACTAGCGGTATTGATGACACCATTCTGTACACCCTCGCTGGCCAGTACAGACAGGGCGGTGGCCCCGGTATAGCCGTCCACCGCGGTCCAAATTGTATCGCCGGACATGGAGGCCGGATAGGCAAAATACAGGAAGGCGCGGCCGGTCAGTGCCGGGTTGAGGAAGTTCTTGCCGGTACCACCGAAGACTTCCTTGCCGATCACTACACCGAAGCTGATGCCCATGGCCACCATCCACAGCGGCAGGTCCGGGGGACAGGTGAGTGCAAACAGGATCGAAGTTACGAAAAAGCCCTCGTTGACTTCGTGACCGCGGATAGCGGCGAACAGAACTTCCCAGATACCACCGACAACAAAAGTCACCAGATAGATGGGCAGGAAAAACATGGCCCCGTAGACAAAATTGTCCCACAGGCTGGCCGGGTTATAGCTGGTCAGCGCGCCAATAATGGCGTGGCGCCAGCCGTCAAACTCGGCGGTACCTCCCGTCTGCAGGGACTGGGCGATAATGGTGTTGGCCTGGTAGCCCACATTCCACATGCCGAAGAAGGCCGCCAGCATGGCGCAGGCCCAGACCGAAATCATAATGCGCTTGAGGTCGATGCCATCGCGCACATGGGCAGTGGTTTTGGTGCGCTCGGCAGGCTGAAACAGTCCCGTGTCCACGGCCTCGTACAAGGCAAAGAATTTTTCGTACTTGCCACCTTTGTGGAAGTGCGGCTCGAGAGAATCCAGAAATTTGCGCAACATTCTCAACCCTCCTTCTCAATACGGGTCAGGTTGTCCCGCAAAATCGGGCCATACTCATATTTGCCCGGGCAGACAAATGTGCACAGCGCCAGGTCTTCTTCATCCAGTTCCAGCGCACCCAGCTGTTGGGCGGTGGCAGTGTCACCGACAATCAGCGCGCGCAGCAGTTGCGTGGGCAGCAGATCCAGCGGCATGACCTTCTCGTAAGTGCCAATGGGAACCATGGCCCGCTCGGAACCGTTGGTGCTGGTGGTGAAGTCGAACTTTTTGTTCTTGAACAGGCGCGAAAGGTAGATCGGCAGTATGGAGAACCGCTTGTTACCGGCGCGCAGATAGTGCAGGAAGGGGCGCTCGTAGCCTTCAACCAGAACGCTCACCTGGTTGTCGTAACGGCCCAGGTAGCCCAGTGGTCCGGCGGCAGTGCGACCGCCAAAAACGGAACCGGACACCAGGCGGTTGTCCCCCTCCTTCAATTCTCCGGCAGTCAGTTCCGCCAGGCTGGCACCCAGGCGGGTGCGCAGCAGGCGCGGCCTGGTCACCTGCGGACCTGCCAGAGCCACCACACGATCGGTGAACAGGCGCCCGGTAGTGAACAGCTTGCCCACCGCGATGACGTCCTGATAGCCGATGGTAAACACGCTGCGGCCTGGCTTCACCGGGTGCAGAAAGTGAATATGGGTACCCGGCAGACCGGCGGGGTGAGGACCGGCGAATGTCTCGCGGCGGATGCGGTCTGAGTCAGGGACTGGAATATCGGCATCGGGAGCGGTGCAGACAAAGGTCTTATCCGCCAGTCTGGACAGAACCTCCACACCCCATACGAAGGCATCGCGGTGTTGCGGGATAATGACCGCCGGGTCCGCCGCCAGTGGGTTGGTATCCATCGCGTTGATAAATACCGCCGAAGGTTTTACGTCGGTAGCCGGTACCTTGCTGTAAGGGCGGGTGCGCAGCGCGGCCCAGAGACCGGACTCAACCAGGTTGTCCCGCACCTGTGCGTCGGTGAGGGTCTTGAGTTCACTGGGGGAGTAGGAGCTAAACTCCTCCGCCGCCTCGCCGTCCACCTCAATCACTACCGACTGCAGTACGCGGCGGGCACCCCGGTTGATCGCCACCACCTTGCCGGATGCAGGCGCTGTGTAGCGCACACCTTCGGTCTTCTTATCGGTAAAAAGCAGCTGTCCGAGCTTGACGCTATCCCCCTCGGCCACTGCCATGGTCGGCTTCATCCCGTGGTAATCGGGGCCGAGCACGGCAACAGTCCTGGACGCAGGGGCATCGTGGATGACCTGCTCGGGCGCGCCGGATATGGGTAAATCCAATCCCCGACGGATCTTTCTCATACGCCTATGCCTAAGTTTCTAGTTTGTAAAACATGCGAAACTGGCTTTGGCGCAGCCGACATCCGGGGGCCGGGTATACCGTGAAGGCACAAAACCAGATTCGGGAATTCTCGCTCTTTGAGGACTTAAACCGCTGGGTCCACTGACCGGACCTTGAGGAAGCGAACTTCTCGGCGCACGGTGGCCCCGCTAAAATCGCGCGCATTATAAAGATCGGCCCGGATCTTTACCAGTGCGGAAGCGGCCAAAATGACTCGGACAAGGGAATTTTTCTGGGTAAAAACAGGCACTTGGGGCTGTGCCCGGGGTGGGAAACGGCGGTGCAGTCACCGCCGCAGTTCACGGGGCTGGCCAGGGCCGACGAGAGACCAGGGCCACCCCAACAGTCACACTTTGCCCGTCGCCGGATCAGTCCTGCAGCGGGAACAGCTTGTAGCGGACGCCGGCCATGTCCTCCAGGCAACGCACCACCTGGCAGCTGTAGCCAAACTCATTGTCATACCAGCAGTAGAGTACCGCATTGTCGCCGTCCACTATGGTGGCGATTGAGTCGTACACACAGGCACGGCGGGATCCGACAAAATCGCAGGACACCACTTCCGGGGAGTTGGTGTAGTCGATCTGCTGGCGCAGCGGCGAGTGCAGCGCCACCTTGCGGATATACTCGTTCACCTCATCCTTGCTGGCCGCCCGCCCCAGGCGCAGATTCAGTATGGCCATGGAGACGTTAGGAGTCGGCACCCGGATAGCGTTGCCGGTCAATTTGCCCTTCAGCGCCGGCAGCGCCTTGGCCACCGCCTTGGCGGCCCCGGTTTCGGTCAGCACCATATTCAGTGCAGCGGCGCGACCGCGGCGCTCGCCCTTGTGATAATTGTCGATCAGGTTCTGATCGTTGGTATAGGCGTGCACCGTTTCCACGTGACCGTGTTCGACACCAAACTCATCCATCACCGCCTTCAGCACCGGGACAATGGCGTTGGTGGTGCAGGAAGCCGCGGACAGTATCCTGTCATCCTCGGTAATGTCATTGTTGTTGATGCCGTAGACGATATTCTTTATATCGCCCTTACCGGGCGCGGTCAGCAGCACCTTGGACGCCCCCGGGCACTCCAGATGCCGCCCCAGCCCCTGCTCGTCGCGCCACACTCCGGTGCTGTCCACCACTATCGCATCCTTGATGCCGTACTGGGTGTAATCCACTTCCGCCGGGGAATTGGCATAGATAATCTTGATCTCGTTGCCATTGCAGATCAGGGTGCTGGTGTCCTCGTCCACGCGGATGGTGCCCTTGAAGGCACCGTGCACGGAATCCCGGCGCAGCAGTGAGGCGCGCTTGACCAGGTCGTTGTCCGCCTTGCCCTTGCGCAACACTATGGCCCGCAAGCGCAACACGTCACCACTGCCCGCCTTTTCCACCAGCAGCCGCGCCACCAGGCGACCGATGCGGCCAAAGCCGTAAATCACCACGTCGCGGGCCTCGGGGATCGGCTTGCCGGCACCTTCCGCCCCGGACAGCTCCTCGCGCACGAAGTCGTCGACCGACAGTCCGCGATTATCCCGCATATACTTGTTGGTCAGAGTCCCAAGGTCGATATGTACCGGCCCCAGACCCATCTTGGAAATAGCCTCCAGCACGGGAAAAGTCTCCCATTCGGACAGCTCATTCTCCTCCACCTGCCGCACGAAACGGTGCGACTTCATGATGTCCAACACCGAGCGGTTGACCAGATTGCGGCCGTACATATAGATGCCGACATTGCGCTCGCGGTTGAGCTTACCGATCATCGGGATCATGGTCTCGGCCAGCGCTTCGCGCTCTTTCCAATCCTTGAAGAAGTCAGCGGGCTTGGGTCGCTTCTGAGTCACAGTCGGACACCTCTGCATGGTGGTTTATAGGAGGAAAATTTCCGCCTTTCGGGGCTGGCCCGAGTGCGTGGCTGCGCATTATCAGCATTCCCCCAAAGGGGCGCAAGCGGGGGAAAAAACGCCCGCAAATTGTAGTAAAACTACCGACCCGCGCCCCCCTGGAAAGCCCCCCGCAGCACTGCCCAATACAACCGCGGGCGATATCGGTGCCGCTATTTTTCCACCGCCACCTGCGCTCGCGGCCGTTCGCCGTTACAATAGCGCCCCTCGCACCCCTCCCCCGAACAAATACGCGGAAATTTACCCAAAAATGGTTGAATGTAACCCCTTGTCGCCCCCCGGATTTCGTTCAGCCAACGACCGTCAGTACTGGGGCCAATTGCACGGTGCCGCCGCCGCGCTGGCGATTTTGAATGCGGCCCGGCGCAATGCCGCACCCACACTGCTGATCGCTGCAGACAGCCTCAGAGCGCACCGCCTGGAGGCCCAGCTGAAGTTTTTTAACAAGCCCCGGCGAGATGACGAGAGGCCGGACCGGGGCGCCGCGGCGTTGGGCACAGGGCCGCTGGAGATCATTCAGTTCCCGGACTGGGAGATACTGCCCTACGACACCTTTTCCCCACACCAGGACATTATTTCCGATCGCCTCTCCACCCTGTACAGGCTGCCACAGATGGGCAGCGGTATAGTAATTGTATCGGCCAGCACACTGGCGCACCGGCTGGCGCCGAAGGACTATGTAGCAGGCAATGTGCTGATGCTGCGGACCGGTCAGAGTTTCGACCCGGGAACACAGCGCCGCCTGCTGGAGCAGGCGGGCTACCACTGTGTGGACACTGTTTATGAACACGGCGAATTCGCCGTGCGCGGTGCCCTGATGGATATCTTTCCAATGGGCAGCAACCTGCCCTACCGGATCGACCTGTTTGACAACGAGATCGACTCGTTGCGGACCTTCGATCCGGAATCCCAGCGCACTATCGATAAGGTAGAACAGGTGGAGCTGCTGCCGGCGCGGGAATTTCCGTTGCACAAGCGGGGCCTGTCGGACTTCCTGGAAAACTGGCACGACGCTTTTGACTCGGACCCGGCCCAGGTACCCATTTACAAGGATATCAGCGCGGGAATAGCGCCCGCCGGAATCGAGTACTATCTGCCGCTCTTTTTTCCCAATCAATGTGCGAGCCTGTTCGATTACCTTCCGGAAAACAGCATCGCGTTTGTGGACGGGGATATTCAGCAGCCTCTGCAGAATTTCCGCCGCGAAGTGGACAGCCGCTATGAAAGCCGCCGCGGTGACCTGACCCGCCCCATTTTGCCGCCTCAGCAGATTCTGCTCGACATCGACGAACTCAACCGGGCGCTTAAAGCCCTGCCCAGGGCTGTTTTTTCCGAGCAAAAACTGCCGCAGGCGGTGGGCAACCACAACTTTGGCAGCCTGTCTCCGCCGGAACTGCCGGTGGGTGGCAAATCGGATCAGCCACTGGCCGCGCTCGCACGCTACCTGGAGGAATTCCGCGGGCGGGTGCTGTTTTGCGCGGAGAGCAGTGGGCGCCGCGAGGCGCTGCTGGAATTGCTGCAGGGAATCCAGCTGCGGCCAGGCCAGTTTCCCAGTTGGGAGGAATTCACCGCTGGCGATGTCGCTTTTGGTATCACCGTCGCACCGCTGGACCAGGGACTCTGCCTGCTGGACCCCAGTATCAGCCTGATCGCCGAACCCCAGCTGTTTGGCGATCGTGTACTGCAACAACGCCGCCGCCGCAAAGCCAAGGACGAGGTGGACAATGCGGTTAAAAACCTCGCCGAGCTGAGAATCGGAGCGCCGGTGGTCCATGTGGATCACGGCGTTGGACGTTACCGCGGCCTGCAGCATCTGGAGATCGACGGCCAGCCGGCCGAATTTCTCACCCTGGAGTACGCCGACCAGGCCAGGCTCTACGTACCTGTGGCCAGCCTGCACCTGATCAGCCGCTATTCCGGCGCGGACGAGACCCTGGCCCCCCAGCACCGGCTGGGCAGCGAGCAATGGCAGAAAGCCAAGCGCAAGGCGGCGGAAAAGGTCCGCGACACCGCCGCCGAGCTGCTCGACATTTACGGCCGCCGGGAGGCGCGGGTCGGCCACGCCTTCGCCGACCCGGGACTGTCCTACCGGGAATTTGCCGCGGGTTTTCCGTTCGAGGAGACTCCGGATCAGCAGCAGGCCATCGAGGCGGTAGTCGCAGACATGCTGTCATCCAGACCCATGGACCGGCTGGTCTGCGGCGATGTGGGTTTTGGCAAAACGGAAGTGGCTATGCGGGCCACCTTCGTCGCCGCCCACGCCGGCAAACAGGCGGCGATGCTGGTCCCCACCACCCTGCTCGCACAACAACATTTTCAGTCGTTTCAAGACCGCTTCGCCGACTGGCCGATCAATATCGAATTGATTTCGCGCTTCCGCACCAGCAAGGAGGTGGACAGCGTCAAGGCGCGGGTCGCGTCCGGCAAGGTGGACATACTGGTGGGGACCCACAAGCTGCTGCAGAGCGACCTGGATTTTAAGGACCTGGGTTTACTGGTCATCGACGAAGAGCACCGCTTTGGTGTACGGCAGAAAGAGCGCCTGAAAAGCCTGCGCGCCGAAGTGGACATCCTCACCCTCACCGCGACTCCGATTCCCCGCACCCTGAATATGGCCATGGCCGGAATTCGCGACCTGTCTATTATTGCAACGCCACCGGCGCGGCGCCTGTCGGTAAAAACCTTTGTGCGGCAACGGGACGAAAGCCTGATCAAGGAGGCGGTACTGCGGGAAATACTGCGCGGTGGACAGGTCTATTTTCTGCACAACGAAGTGAAAAGTATCGAGCGCGCGGCGCAGGAGCTGCAGCAACTGATTCCCGAGGCGCGGGTCGCCATCGGTCACGGGCAGATGCGCGAGCGCGAACTCGAACAGGTGATGAGCGATTTTTATCACAAGCGCTTCAACCTGTTGGTATGCACCACCATTATCGAAACCGGAATCGACGTTCCCAGTGCCAACACCATCGTCATCGAGCGCGCCGACAAGTTTGGCCTGGCGCAGCTGCACCAGCTGCGGGGCCGGGTCGGCCGCTCCCATCACCAGGCCTACGCCTACCTGCTGACCCCCAACCAAAAGGTCATGACCACCGACGCCACCAAACGCCTGGAGGCGATCAGTGAGGCCCAGGACCTGGGCGCCGGCTTCACGCTGGCCACCCACGATCTGGAAATCCGCGGCGCGGGGGAACTGCTGGGTGAGGAGCAGAGCGGGCAGATTCAAAGCGTGGGCTTCAATCTCTATATGGATATGCTGGATCACGCGGTCAAAGCCATACGCGAGGGCCGCACGCCCAATATCGACCAGCCACTGGAATCGCCCGCCATAGAGGTCAATCTGCGGGTACCGGCGCTTATTCCGGAAGACTATTTGCCGGATGTCCACGGCCGCCTGATCATGTACAAGCGTATCGCCAACGCGGCCGACAGGTCCGCCCTGAAAGAGTTGCAGGTGGAGATGATCGATCGTTTTGGGCTGCTGCCGGAGCCCGTAAAACACCTGTTCCACACCACCGAAATCAAGCTACGGGCCAATACCATGGGCATTCGCAAGCTCGAGGCCTCTGCGGCCCGCGGACGTATTGAATTCGCCGAGGACACCCGGGTCGACCCGCTGACTCTGGTCAAGCTGGTGCAGACCCAGCCGGGGCGCTACCAACTGGCCGGCGCCAACCAGCTCAATTTTTCCCTCGACGAGGGTGGAGCCGAACAGCGGCTGGAGGAGGTTTCGGGAGTGTTGGAGCAACTGGCACAATGATACTATGGGCGCGGTAATCAGGCCGGGACTCTGTGACCGGATTGGTGATCGCCGTAAAAGCACAGGTGCCGGGCCTAGAATCGCGCCTGTTTCCGGGGCCGGCACCAGCCCGCCCGGGTTTCGCAACAGCCATAACGATGAGACTGGTATCGCCATGACCCGCACCCTTTGCCTTTGCGCGACGCTGTCGCTACTGCTGCTGAGTACCGGCAGCCAGGCCGCCGGCTATGCAGGCACCACCTTCGAGATCGAGTTGATCGCATTCAGCCGCGATAGCGGCATGGCCCAGTCCCGCGAGACCTGGCCGACAGCGCCGCAGATGCAATATCCCCGCGAGTGGATTGATTTCAGCACCCTGACCGAAGAGGGGACTCCGCTGCTGACGCCGGCCATGACACAGCTGGACAACAAGGCCGCCGCACTGGACCGGGATGGCTACCGGGTGCTTCTCCACAAAGCCTGGCGACAGGTTCTGCAAAACAAACAGAATTCTCCGGCGATACTGATTTCCGGCGGCACCAGCCTGGGAGGCCTGCACCAACTGGAGGGCAGCATTACCCTGAGTGTGGCGCGCTACCTCCACTTGAGCACCAATCTGTGGTTCAGCGAATTCGCCAGTGGTCCGGAAGTCGATGCCATACCCCTGCCCAGCAAGCCCGTGCCGCCGCCCCCACCCACGGCAGAGCCCCTGGGACTGACCCGGGTACCGGCGGACACCGGCCTGGAGGCTGGTGGGGCACTGGCAACTGCCTACCCCGCGGAGGTCGACTTTCCCACTCCGGTTTTTGCCCGTCATGTCACTCAGCTCCGTCAGGAACGGCGTCTGCGCAGCGGCGAACTGCACTATCTGGACAACCCCGAATTTGGCATACTGCTTCAGGTGCGCACCGTCGAAGCACCCGAAGCGCCGACCACCGCCACCGAATAACCACTCTTGCAAAAATAAAAAACGAAGTCCTTTTTATGATTACTAACGATGCCATTATTCTAGGCATGCTCGCCGCCATCCTCGGTTTTGTGTTTTACACGGCCGGTAGCGAGCACCGCTTCTGGAAACGCTTTTATCGTTTCGTGCCAGCCCTGCTGCTGTGTTATTTCCTTCCATCCCTGCTGACCACCTTCGACATTATCGACGCCGAGTCGTCCCAATTGTATTACGTGGCCTCGCGCTACCTGCTGCCGGCCAGTCTGGTTCTGCTGACCCTGAGTATTGACCTGAAAGCCATCGTCAACCTGGGTCCAAAAGCCCTGATTATGTTTCTTACCGGCACCCTGGGCATCGTCATCGGCGGGCCAATCGCCCTGTTGATCATGGCCAGCATAGATCCGGACATGCTCGGTACCAGCGGCCCGGAAGCCGTCTGGCGGGGCATGACCACCGTCGCCGGCAGCTGGATCGGTGGCGGCGCCAACCAGGCCGCTATGAAGGAAATCTTCGGTGTTGGCGATCAGATATTTTCAGCCATGGTGGCGGTCGATGTGATTATCGCCAATATCTGGATGGCGATGCTGCTGATTATGGCCGGCAACGCCAAGCAACTCGATCAACGCCGCGGTGCCGACACTGCAGCCATCACCTCCCTGCGCGAAAAAGTCGAGGCATTGCAGAAAAAGCACTCGCGCAACCCCTCGCTACCGGACCTGATGCTGATCGCGGCAGTGGGATTTGGAATTACCGCCATCGCCCATGCCGGGGCCGACCAGCTGGCCCCCTGGTTCCAGACCCACGCACCGCAACTGGCCCGCTTCAGCTTTACCAGCCAGTTTTTCTGGCTGATCATCATCGCCACTACTCTGGGTATCGCCATGGCCTTTTCTCCGGCGAAAAAACTCGAGGGCGCCGGCGCTTCCAAAGTGGGCTCAGTCTTCATCTATTTTCTGGTCGCCACCATAGGCACCCATATGGATATCACTGCCCTGCGCGACAGCCCCGAGCTGTTCGTACTGGGCGCCATCTGGATGGCGGTACACGCGGGACTGCTGTTGCTGGTGGCCAAGCTGATCAAGGCCCCGACCTTCTTTATGGCGGTGGGCAGCCAGGCCAATGTGGGCGGAGCCGCGTCTGCCCCGGTGGTAGCGGCGGCCTTTCACCCCTCGCTGGCGCCGGTTGGCGTATTGCTGGCGGTGCTGGGCTACGCCTTAGGAACCTACGCCGCCTGGTTCTGCGGCCAGTTGTTGCGTATGGTAAGCGCTATGTAGCGAGAACGCGCAAAGGCGGGCCACAGGCCCTAGCAGGCTGTTGAAAAAGTGTTTTTCAGCCGCCTGCTGTCCCGAACAGGGATATTCGGGCCGCAAATCAAGCATGTAACTGCTTGATTTGTCGTGGAGGATTTGCGGACATGCGCCGCAAACCCGGGTTGTGGAAAGCCAGGAAGGGCTTTTTCAACAACCTGCCAGGTTAGCGACAAGATTATTTCAGCCGCTTTCCGAGAAATTTCGGGCAGCGGCCGGACCCTGTCGGGGGGAAGGGAAATATTCAGTCAGATGTGCAGGGGCAACCGCTATTCGCAGGGAACCACGTCTTCCGCCAGCAGGCCTTTATCCCCCTGCTGCATTTCGAACTCCACCATCTGTCCCTCGTTCAAAGTTTTGTACCCCTCGCCGCGAATACTGCGATAGTGTACAAAAATATCCTCACCACCCCCTTCGCCCCGGGTGATAAAACCATAACCCCGGGCATTGTTGAACCATTTGACGGTACCCGTAACGCGATCACTCATTGAGCCAACCTCATTATTTTTATTGCGCTTACCACTATACCCCTACGGAAAACAGGGGCAAACGCCACCCCAATTCCGGCCACGGGTAGCGAGCCCGTCACCGCACTTATACTGCCCACCAAGTCAGTCTCGATGCGGCTGTCTGATTCTTAGATAAAACGATGCCAGTGTCCAGATTTGCCGATAAAATTATTTCGCCATTTCCAAGGAAATACGCAATGATTTGTCCCTGGGGGCGGGTCAATCCCACATAAACTGTCAAAATATGCTTTTCGCGACACAGTGATCGTTCGCACTACGTCTCACCCCTTCGCAATCGTTTCCCCGAACCCTTCGGGGACTTCCGCGATATGCACGGTGGAGGTTGGGAAAGCGCAGGAGGCGCCATGCCCTTCAATTATCCGCAGTACCGTAAGCAGAATATCCTGCTTGATTTCGTGGAAACGCACCCATTCGGTGGTCCTGGTGAAACAATAAATAAAAAAATCCAGCGATGAAGGCGCAAAGGAATTAAAGTTGACGATCAACGTCTGATTGCTGTCTATTTCGGGGTGTTCCTGTAACATCGCCTTCACATCGGTAACGATAGCTGACAATTGCCCCGCATCTTCATAGCGGACACCGATGGTTTCAAAAATTCGACGATTCAACATACGGGAGGGATTTTCAACCGCAATCTGGTTGAATACCGAGTTCGGAATATACAGTGGTCGCTTGTCAAAAGTCCTTATCCGGGTGAGGCGCCAGCCGATATCCTCCACCGTCCCCTCGATCTCCTTGTCCGGCGAGCGCACCCAGTCTCCCACCGCAAACGGCCGGTCCAGGTAAACCATCAGGCCGCCAAAAAAGTTGGCCAGCAAATCTTTCGCGGCAAATCCGACTGCGAGCCCACCGATACCACCAAATGCCAGCACACCGCTGATGCTGTAACCCAGGTACTGCATCAACACCAGGGCCGAGGTAATCAGGATGGAGACCCGTACCAGCTTGCCCATGGCGCGCACAGTGGTCGCGTCCATCGGTTTGCTCATGTACTGGGGGTTGCGTAAATTGGCCTCCACATTGCGTGCAAACCGCAATGCGAACCAGGTCAACACCAGGATTAGTCCGATCTGTCGCACCGGCACCACCAGGGAGAATATTTCTGCCCCGGTAGCACTGCCGGCCCGCCCCGCCGCCAGGGTCAGGCCCAGCAGCCAAATGAGTACCATTGCCGGTGGATTGAGAGCCGCCACCAGCGCGTCGTCCCAGGGATTAGCGGTTTTCTCCGCACGCCGATGCAGGCGCCGCACGAAGCCGGTACAAAACCAGGCCCCTAGTGCGGTCCCCAACACAATTATGAAGGTTGCCACTATCCACAGTCGATTGTCCCCTATCCAGGACAATATCATTTGCTGCGCCGATTCCACTGCCTACTCCCGATCAACAACTGTTATTAATCCGACAATTCAATGGGTAATTTCTGAATTCACTGGATTGCCGCCTTTAAAATTTTGGCATTCACATACAACAACCTGTACGCCCTCGCACCGGTCTTATGCCCGGCCCGCGACTAAACGCCGGCAGCCAGAGGATCAATTGATTCCAGCCAGGATTTGGTCCGCCGCCAGCGGTCGCTCTCGGCAAGCTCCTCCCAGGAGCCTATTTTTGTTTTTGCGCGCATGCGCGCGAGGCGTGCGCCCGATTCAGGGATGGGGACGAAATTCCGTAGCGCTGCCAGTGCTTCCAGTGTACCCACGCGGCTATTGCACACCAACCCCATGTCACAGCCGGCGGTCAGCGCCGCCCGGATACGGTCCCCGTAAGTTCCCGCCATTCCGGCACCCTCCATGGACAGGTCATCACTGAAAATAACCCCATTAAAGGCCAGCTTCGTGCGTAAGATTTTTTGCAGCCAGAAGGGGGAAAAGCCCACCGGCCGGTCGTCCACCTGCACGTAGTGGATATGCGCGGGCATCACCGCATCCAACTCACCCGCGCGAATACACTCGATAAAGGGCAGTGCATCGGAAGCCATGACCTGTGCAAGCGTCCGCTGGTCCCGCGGCAGTTCTTCGTGGCTGTCCTCCAGCACATGGCCGTGGCCGGGGAAGTGTTTGCCGGTTGTGGCCATGCCGGCCTGGTGCATGCCTTCCATGAAGGGCCGCACCCGCTCGGAAACTTTGGCCGGATCCGCAGCAAAACTGCGGTCGCCGACGATTTTGCAGTGTCGATCATCGGCGTCCAGTACCGGTGCAAAGCTGAAATCCACCCCCACCGCCAGCAGCTCCGACGCCATCAGCCAGCCGGCGTCCCTAAGTTGATCGGGATCCGCACGCGCGCTCAGCAGCTGCATGGAGGGAATACGGGTAAAGTCACCGCGAAACCGCTGAACCCTGCCCCCCTCCTGATCCACGGCCAGCAGGATATCCGGCCGCTCAGCGCGGATCTCACCCACCAGCTGCTGCAACTGTTCCCGGTCGCTGAAGTTGCGGGCGAAGAATATGAGCCCTCCTACCAGTGGGTTGGCCAGCAGTTCCCGGTCCTCCGGCAACAGGTAGGTACCACCGATATCGGCCATCACCGGCCCGATCACTGCGCTCATACAAAGGGCTCCCAGTTGGTTTTACTCGGCGCGCAACATCGCAGATGCGGAGGGCACCAGCCGCTCCAGTGTCTCTCCCAGGCTGCTCTCAGCACCAAAGTCCTCCCTCAGAATAGCCTCGATGGCATCAAAGCTCGACAGTGTGAAAATAGTCGCACCCAGCATGAAATAGAGCCGCCAGTAGATAGTCACCGGATCCAGCTCCGGCAGCGCCCGGGCCAGCAGGCCGGCGAATCGCCGGTAGCTGTCACCGTACCTGGAAACGATAAAACGGCGCAGATGCCCCTGATACTGGGTGTAGGCAAGTCCCAGCAGACGCATAAAGCGCTGCGGGTCGCGGCCCTCGGCGGCCAGGCTGCCCAGACCGACCCGGTAGAGGCTCTCCAGCAGTCCCTCCAGGTGCAGCGGCTGTTCCAGTGCGGCGCGGCGGTCCAGCTCATCCGCCAGGGTTGTGGTGAAAGGCGTGAGAAACCGCTCGAAAACCGCCTGAATCAATTCCTTTTTGGAACCGAAATGATAATTGACCGCCGCGAGGTTTACCCCCGCAGTGCTGGTAATGGTGCGCAGAGAAGTCTCGGTAAAGCCTCTTTCGGCGAACAACACTTCTGCCGCATCCAGAATTCGGGTAACGGTGTCCGGCTGGCTCATGAAATTCAAACTACCAATTAAAACAGTTGTTCGGTTCTGATGCAGATTAGCATAACCCGCCCACCCTGTGGCCACTAGCCGCGCCGGGCAGTAATATCAACACCCGCAGCCCGCTGTCCCGAACAGGGATGTTCGGGTCGCAAATCAAGTATGTAACTGCTTGATTTGTCGTGGAGGGCTTACGGACCTGCGTTGCAAACCAAGGTTGAGGAAAGCCGGGGAGGGTCTTTTCAACAAGCTGTTAGGGGCAGTCGGGATAGAAAGAGCCACACAGGAAGACAGGACAGGAACAGGGGCTCTGAAGGCTGGACAGGTGCACTACCAGAACCTGCCATCACCGGGCCTGAAACCGTGCACGCAAATGGCAGCATGCAATATCCGCCGGGGTCACAAACCAATTGGAGCTGTCGCTAAAAGATCGGCAGATTTTCGGACCAATTCCGCCCACAGCTGCGTTTCACCGCTAGCCAATGGATCGCTGGCACTTGGTGGGGGACTGCTATTCCCGCTCGCGGATATAATGGAGAATCAGCTCCGCGGCCTCATCCACTGTATCCACAGTTCTGAACAGATCCAGGTCAGTGGCATCAATACACTGGCGCTCCAGCACCGTGTCCACCAGCCAGTCCCGCAGTCCCGACCAATAACTTTTACCCACCAGCACAATCGGAAAGCGCCGTACCTTCTGCGTCTGTACCAGGGTCAACGCTTCGAACAGCTCGTCCAGAGTGCCATAACCCCCGGGCATGCCGACAAAGCCAACGGCGTGTTTAACAAACATAAATTTACGTACAAAAAAGTAGCGAAAATTCAGGCTGATATCCTGATAGGGGTTTGGTAACTGTTCAAACGGCAGTTCAATATTCAAACCGATAGACTTGCCCTTCTGGGGGTAAGCGCCGCGATTACACGCTTCCATCAAACCCGGCCCACCACCGGTAATCACCGGTACTCCCTCCGCGGCCAGCAATTCTCCCAACCTGACAGCCTGTTGGTACTCAGCACTATCCTCGGTAAATCTCGCCCCACCGAAAACGGTCACGGCGCCGTTCAGGGCAATCAGCCGCTCGATCCCGTCCACCAGTTCCGATTGGATGCGCAGAACGCGCCACGCTTCGGGCATTTTCGCATCAAGCATTGTTATAGTTCCTTTCTTGTCGCGCAATTAAACGCAAATTTTACAACCTGTCCCGTTCCACTTTAGCAGCAGTTAGCCGTCGGGCGCCAAACATTGCGCAGCAGGCAAATCTGTATATAATCACAGCAACTGTATATAAATACAGAAACACGACAGGTGATCACATGACCAACCTCACTGCCCGTCAGGCGCAAGTACTGGAATTGATCAAGTCCTATCTGGACGAGACCGGATACCCCCCAACCCGCGCTGAGATCGCCCAGGAACTGGGTTTTCGCTCCCCCAATGCGGCGGAGGAGCACCTCAAAGCGTTGGCGCGCAAGGGGGCTATCGAGATGGTGGCCGGTGCTTCGCGCGGAATCCGCATTCCCGACTACCAGCCAGGCTTGCCGGTTGTGGGCCGGGTGGCAGCCGGCAATCCCATTCTGGCGGAGGAGAACATCGAGGATTATTGCGAACTGCCTTCAGACTTTTTCCACCCCCCGGCGGACTATCTGCTGCGGGTCCACGGTATGAGTATGCGCGGCGCGGGGATTTTGGACGGCGATCTGCTGGCGGTGCAGCGCACTGACCAGGTGCGCAATGGCCAGATAGTGGTGGCGCGCATTGAGGACGAGGTGACCGTCAAGCGGTTTCGGCGCAAAGGCAATCAGGCAATGGTCCAGCTACTGCCGGAGAACGAGGATTTCGACGTGATCCAGGTGGACATGCGGGACAAAAATTTTGCTATCGAAGGGTTGGCTGTAGGCGTGATACGACAGAGCCCCTGAGCTTTACAAGTGGAGGCGGCCCGTCCGCCCTTGCCTTGCGCTCTCTAGCCGGGATGCCGTACTGACGGGGGTATTGTTCACCCTCAATGGATGGTGTGGTTGACCGGCTCCACTTCCTCTTCATCGATAAAGTCCACATCCGAATCGCCGATATTCTGCACCGCCTCGATACCCGCTTCCAGCATTGCGCGCGCAATGATGATTTTGTGCTCGCGCAAAAAGTGCAGACTCTCCTCCGAAAAGTGAATGCGCACCAGCGGGTCCTCCCTGTGGCCGGCGCGGCGCAGCGCTATATCGCCATTGGCCAGCTCAATGATTTCAAACGTTTCGGAGGACATGCAATTCTCCCCTTTTGACACGGCATCTTGTGGGGCAGTGTAACATACGGGGGGGCAGTCGTTCACGACAGATCCGTGTAAAGACTCTGGGGATGGAAAGCGGACGGCGGAGTTACCACTCCTCGGTATGGGCCCGGTGCCTCTGTACCAGCTCTTGCAACGCCAGGTGCCAGGCCCGCAACCTATCGTCATTGAGTGATTCGGGGTTGGCCGCCGCACGATTACCGGTGGAAATAAGATCAACACCCCCCTGCGCCCCGGCGTTACCCTTCCCCGGGCGCCACAGCAACCGCCAGCAGGCCTGCAGCTGGGTCAGCCAGCTGCAGGAATCCTCCTCCAGGGCGATAAGCTCAGCCACTTCCCCACTGGCTTTAGCGCTGGCTTGCAGGCGCTGCTGCAGCTCTGCGGCGGATTGAGGCTCCAGGCCCAGCTGCAATTGAAACGACAGCTCTGCCAGATAAGCCAGGTATGCCCTCCACAGCTGCATCAGTGCCGCCTCCCGCAGTGCCGCGGCCTGCAACCCCTGGGCCGGCTGCCCCGCCAACAGCAGCTCGCTCTTGCGCAGCGCCGAGGTTACAGTGCCGGTATAGGGATTGCTCATCCGGAACGGGAGGCCGATTTCCTCTTGGCCGCCGGCTTGCGCTTTGCCGCCGGACTCTTGCTACCGGCCTCCGCCTGCCACCGGCCGTCGCGATAAAAAGCTCGCCAGCCCGTCGCCTTGCCGTCCTCCTCGGACTGCACATACTGCTCCTGGGTCTTGCGGCTAAAGCGCACTACCGTATCGCGCCCCTGATCGTCTTCAGTGGGTGCGGAAAAGAGAAAACTGTACTTGGGATCTATCTCGCTCTGGTGTGGCAGCAGTTCCTTGACCAAAGGTGCCCGGGTCTCGCGCTTGCGCGGGAACTGGCTGGCGGCCAGGAACAGTCCCGATGCGCCATCGCGCAAAATATAATGGTCGTCCACTTTTGCGCACGCCAGCTCGGGCATGGGTACCGGGTCCATTTTTGGCGGCGCCGGCTGCCCGCTCTTGAGCAGCTTGCGGGTGTTTTTACAGTTCTCGTTGGTGCACGCAAAATACTTGCCAAAGCGACCCGGCTTCAGCTGCATGTCGCTGCCGCATTTATCGCACTCTATCACCGGGCCGTCGTAGCCTTTGATTTTAAAAGTGCCCTGCTCCACCTCGAAGCCACTGCAATCCGGGTTGTTACCGCAGATGTGCAGTTTGCGGTGTTCGTCCACCAGGTAACTGTCCATTGCGGTACCGCATTTGGGACAGCGGCGCTTTTCCCGCAACTGGCGGGACTCCGCCTCATCGTCCTGATCCGCATCCACAGCCTCATCGCCCGACACCAGGTTCATGGTGTTGGTACAGCGCTCCTTGGGCGGCAGGGCGTAACCCGAGCAGCCCAAAAACACACCGGTAGAACCGGTGCGAATCTGCATGGGGCGGCCACACTTACTACATTCGATATCTGTGTCCGTGGGCGTATTGCGGCGCATTCCCCCGTCTGCCGCCTGGGCCTTCTCCAGCCGCTGGGAAAAATCCGCATAAAACGCATCCAGCAGATCCTTCCAGCCCCTGTGCCCGTCGGCCACTGCGTCCAGGGACTCCTCCAGGTTGGCGGTAAAGCCGTAATCCATCAGGTTGGTAAAACTCTCCCCGAGGCGGTCCGTGACAATATCGCCCATTTTTTCGGCGTAAAAACGCCGGCTCTCCAGGCGAACATAACCGCGGTCCTGAATGGTGGAAATGATAGAGGCATAGGTGGAGGGGCGACCGATACCGCGCTTTTCCAATTCTTTGACCAGTGTCGCCTCGCTGTAGCGTGCCGGCGGCTTGGTGAAGTGCTGCTTGGGGTCCAGTTTCTTCAGGGACAGCTGCTCCCCCACCTTCACATCCGGCAGCACCAGATCCTCTTCTTTTTTACCGATCGACGGCGCCACTCTCAGAAAGCCGTCAAACCGGATCACCCGCCCGCGGGCGCGCAGCTCGAACTCCCCGGCACCCACCACCACTGAGGTGGAAGTGAACTGTGCCGGCGTCATCTGACAGGCGACAAACTGGCTCCAGATCAGGTGATACAGCCTTCCAGCGTCACGCTCCACACCCGCGAGCATTGCCGGTTGCATCCGGACATCCGAGGGCCGGATCGCCTCATGTGCCTCCTGGGCGCCTTCCTTGCTGCTGTAGCTGTTGGGCACTTCCGGCAGGTACTTGTCCCCATACTGCTCGCCGATAAACGCCCGCGCCGATTCCACCGCCTCGCCACTGAGGTTGGTGGAATCGGTACGCATGTAGGTAATATGGCCCGCCTCGTACAGCCGCTGAGCCAGTGTCATGGTCTTTTTGACGCTGAAGCCGAGTCGGTTGCTCGCCGCCTGCTGCAAGGTGGAGGTGATGAAAGGTGCGGTGGGTTTCGACTGAGTGGGTTTGTCGTCCCGGGCGGTAACCCTGAATTCCGATCCCTGCAGCGCCCTGACCGCAGCGCTGGCCTGGGATTCGTTAACGGGGCGGAAAGCTTCCCCGCCCTGGCGCTTGACTTCCAGCCGCAGTGGCTCTGTCTTGCGGGTTTGCGTATCGGCGAACAGAGTCCAGTATTCCTCCGGGATAAAAGCGCGGATTTCCCGTTCCCGCTCCACCACCAGGCGCACCGCTACCGACTGCACCCGCCCGGCAGAAAGGCCTCGGGCAACCTTCTCCCACAGCAGCGGCGATACCATATAACCGACAATGCGGTCCAGAAAACGGCGCGCCTGCTGGGCATTGACCCGGTCGATGTTGAGCCGCCCCGGATCTTTAAAGGCTTCCTGAATCGCCGATTTGGTGATCTCGTTGAACACCACCCGCCGGTAGCGTTCACCACCCCCGCCAATGGCCTCGCGCAGGTGCCAGGCGATAGCCTCCCCCTCGCGATCCAAATCCGTGGCCAGATAAATGTAATCGGCGTCCTGTGCCAGCTTGCGCAGTTCGCTGACCACCTTTTCCTTGCCCGGCAGTATCTCGTAATGGGCTTTCCAGTTGTGATCCGGATCTATACCCATGCGCTTGATCAACTGCTCGCGGCTTTTCTTGCGCCGATGAATTTCTTTCTGTTCCGGCGACAATTTGCGCGTCTCGGCCGCCCGCCGGGCCCGCTCCTTGGCATCCACGGGCTGCTTGTTGCCACCGCCAGTGGGCAGATCGCGAATATGGCCCACACTGGACTTCACTACAAAGTCCTTGCCGAGGTATTTGTTGATTGTTTTCGCTTTGGCAGGAGACTCGACGATAACCAGTGATTTACCCATAAGCACTTGATTTAGCTAAAAAAAAATTACTACACCTGCAGACTTTCTACACAGTGCTGCAGGAATATATAAGCCCCGTCCCCGACTTGGTCAAGCAAACAGCTGCATTCCCATTCGGCCAGTGGCGGCGTTTGTGGTCGCCAGAGCGACGATAATCCGGCCCTGCAGGGCCCCTCGCAGGTTGTTAAAAAAGCCTTTCCTGGCTTTCCTCAACCCGGGTTTACGGCGCATGTCCGCAAACCGTCCATGACAAATCAAGCAGCTACACGCTTGATTTGCGGCCCGAACATCCCGGTTCGGGACAGCGTGGAGTTGAAAAATACGTTTTCAACTGCCCGCCAGGCGCCTCATGCCGCATCGGGCCGACCCGGTGGCAACCGGATGGCCTGTTCAATCAGCGGTCGAAAGCGACCCAGTGCGGCTTCCAGCGCTGCCAGGCCCGGATCGCCGCTGGTTTCCCGCCACTGCACCCCCAGGCCCCCGCGGCTGGCCACCACCGCACAGGCGTCCTCCGGCAGCACCCCGAGCATTTCAACCAGTGCGGCTCGGGCGCTCTGCGGCGCAGCGCGCCCGTTGCGCCAGTCCCACCTGCCGGCGAAATGCATCGCGTGGGAGACCCGCTGCAACTCCAGCACCCAGTCCGTTTGCAACCGGCGATTGTCCTCCCAACGGCCGAAATAGACCGCGGCGGACCCCTCTCCCAGAGCCGCCGGAAGCGGCATCATCTGCACCGTCATACCGGCTTTGGCTGCGCGCTGGCGCAAAGCCGCGAGATCGCGGTCGCGGCGGCTAGGCTTGATCCACATCACCGGCCCAACCACCAGGACAAGGGCAAACAGGACGATAATGAGGGGCAGCCAGCTGGCCATGGCTTCTCCGTGCCGGTGTCAAAGGGCGCCCATTGTGCGCGAAACGGCGCTATTCATGTCAACAAGTTTTTTTTACAGTAGACTCTGGTGGGGCCACAGCGCCACCGCAAAAGAACCCAAAAGGAGCTATGCAGCAATGGCCAGCTATCAACGTATACTCGTGGGACTGGACCTGTCCGAAGAATCTGCCCAGGTTCTGCAAAAAGCGTCAGAAATCGGCAAGGCATCCGGTGCTGAGATCAGCCTTGTCCACGTGATCGAACCCCTTACCTTCGCCTATGGCGGCGACATTCCCATGGACCTGTCGGAAGTGCAGGAGCAGCTGCAGACCCAGGCCCGGGAACAACTGCACAAAGCTGCACAGTCACTGGGTGTACCGGCGGAGCGCCAGCGGGTGGTATTGGGGCAGCCCGCCACCGAGATCCACCGGCTGGCAGACGAATTTGCCTCTGATCTGATCGTAATTGGCAGTCACGGCCGCCACGGCCTGGCACTGCTGCTCGGCTCGACCGCCAACGGCGTGCTGCACGGCGCCGGTTGCGATGTGCTGGCAGTGAGGGTG
Source organism: Microbulbifer sp. TYP-18 (assembly GCF_040932045.1). NCBI lineage: Bacteria > Pseudomonadati > Pseudomonadota > Gammaproteobacteria > Cellvibrionales > Microbulbiferaceae > Microbulbifer > Microbulbifer sp. TYP-18. The sequence goes on along the minus strand of NZ_JBFRBC010000003.1, from coordinate 183,004 downwards.
CACAGTGCCGAGGCGGATAAGAAGTAACGGCGAACATCCGCTCTTCCGTCTATTGGTGCGAATCCAGTTCCGCCCAGCGATCAAAGGCGGCGTCCAGCTGCGACTGCAGCTGCGCATACCGCTTTAACCGCTGGTCGATGACGGCGGGCTCGCGGCTGTAAAAATCCGCCGCGCCCACCTCAGCCTCCAGGGCAGCCAGTTCCTCTTCCAACTGTTCAATCTGCCCCGGCAGCGCGTCCAGCTCACGCTGCAGCTTGTAGCTGAGCTTTTTCTTTTTTGCCGGGGCCCCGGAAATCCCAGCGCCGCTCTCGCGGGCCGGCTGGGCTTTTGTGCTACCGGCCTTTGGCACCGGGTCCCGCCAGGCCCCGAAACAGCCGCCCTGGCGGATGAAGTCGGCGTAGCCACCCACATACTCGCGCACTCGCCCATCGCCCTCGAAAGCCAGGCAGGAACCCACCACATTGTCGAGAAAAGCCCGGTCGTGGCTGACCAGCAAAACAGTGCCGGCAAAATCCAGCAGCAGCTGCTCCAGCAGTTCCAGGGTTTCGACGTCCAGGTCATTGGTGGGCTCGTCCAGCACCAGAATATTGGCCGGCTGGCTGAACAACTTGGCCAACAGTGCCCGGTTGCGCTCGCCACCACTCAGGGCTTCCACTCTGGTGCGCGCCTTGACGCCGGAAAAAAGGAAATCGGCCAGGTAGGACATCACATGCCGGTCCCGGCCACCGATGGAAATCGACTCCCTCCCCTCGGCGATATTATCCAGTACCGAGAGCCCCGGATTCAGCTGGTCGCGGCGCTGGTCAAAATAGGCCACATGCTGGCGGGTACCCAGCCGGACCTGTCCGCTATCCGGCTGCAACTGCCCTAGCAGCAGCTTGATCAGGGTGCTCTTGCCGGCGCCGTTGGGGCCGATCAGGCCGACCTTTTCGCCGCGCAACAGCGTCAGCGACAAGTCCCGGATGATGGGCTCAGAGCCCCCGTATGAAAAATTGACTCTGGTCAGCTCCGCTACCAGTTTGCCGGACCTCTCGCCCGCATCCAGTACCAGCTTGGCGGAACCCTGGGCGCCGCGACGGGCCTCTCTCTGGCGGCGCAGCTCCTGCAGTGCGCGCACCCGGCCCTGATTGCGTGTCCGCCGCGCCTTGATACCCCGCCGGATCCAGTCCTCTTCCCGCGCCAGTTTTTTATCAAACAGTGCCTGGCTGCGCGCCTCCTCCTCCAGCAGCGCCTCCTTCTGTTTCTGGTATTGATCAAACTGACACCGGAACACCCGCAATTGACCCCGGTCCAGGTCCCACACACTGTGTGCGAGCCGCTGGGCCAGAGCGCGGTCGTGGGTGACGAATAACAGGGCGCCGCGAAAGCCCGCCAGGAATTCCTCCAGCCATTCCACCGCAGCGATATCCAGGTGGTTGGTGGGCTCGTCCAGTATCAACAGATCCGGTGCCGCCACCAGCGCTCTCGCCAGTGCTGCGCGTCGCTGCCAGCCACCGGACAGGTCGCCCACCAGAGCACCGGACTCGAGACCCAGCCGGTCCATGACACTGTCGATTTGCGCCAGCAACTCCCAGCCGTGGGCCCGTTCAATCCGGGTCTGCAACTCCTCACACGGCCGGTCGCGGTAGTCCGCCAGCCAGAGGCCGACTTCCCCCAGTCCAGCGGCCACGTGTCGATACACAGTGTCGCGACAACCGGAGGGCAGCTCCTGCTCCAGGGTCCCCACCACCAGGCCGGTGCTGTAGATCACCTCGCCTCCATCCGCGTCAATTCCGCCCCCTATCAGGCGCAACAGGCTGGACTTTCCCTCACCATTGCGACCAACCAGGCAAATACGGTCCCCGCGCTCTATCTTTGCGCTGGCGCAGTCGGCGAGCACCTGGGTGCCGTAACGCAGGTCGACACTATCGAGCTGAAGCAACATAACAACAACTAAAAAACTAACAGGTTACTGGAAAAGCCTCCCCCGGCTTTTTTCAGCCCGGGTTTGCGGCCCATGTCCGCAAAGCCTCAACGACAGAGCAAACAGTCATACACTTGATTTGCGGCCCGGACACCCCTGTCCGGGCCGCCAGCTGCTAGCCAAGTCTTTTGCAGCGGCCTGCTAAACTCTATCAGGTTGTCGAAACAACCTTGCCCGGCTTTCCCCAAGCCGGGTTTGCGGCCCATATCTGCCTACAAATCAAGCAGTTAGACGCTTGATTTGCCCCCCGAACACCTCTGTCCGGGGCAGCAGACTGTTGAAAAATACTGTTTCAACTATCGCCCTTAGGGCATGGCCCACCGCCGGCGACTGGTCCGGCAACAGGGGACAAGCCACCGGATCAAGTGTAAAGAGGGATATTTTACGCAGAATTACCCGCAGGGTTCTGATAAATTCACCAGTGAGCGCTTTTTGATCAGGTGGTTTGGATGTTTTCAGGTAGTCATAGAATTGCGCTGCTTTATCTGCTGATGGTCGCTGCTGCACACAGTGACGCCGCTCCATCGGAGACGGGAACTGCGGCGACACAGCGCGAGCAACTCGCAGCGGCCCGTGCAGCCATTGCCGGTGGCGACCAGGGCAGTTACCGCAAGCTCAGGGCACAACTTCAAGATTACCCATTGCGCCCCTACCTGGATTATTGGTCCATCACCCGGCGTATTCACCGCCTTCCGCTGGCGGAGATAGATACGTTCCTGACCGACAACCGCGATACCGCCATCGGTGACTGGATGCGGGTACGCCTTCTCCGCGAGCTGGGTGCGCGCAAGCGCTTCCGCGCCTATCTCAAGTACTACCAACCCGACACTGTCAAGCGTGCCTCACTGCAATGCTATTACGCCGATGCCCTGGCGCGACATGGGGACAAGGACCAGGCCTACGGCCTGGTGCAGGAATTATGGATGGTAGGTCACTCACAGACTGAGGAGTGCGATCCGGTGTTCGCCCGCTGGATCGCCGACGGTGGGCTGACCCCCGCACTCAACTGGAAGCGTCACAAGCTGGCAGTGGAAGAGAAGAATCTGGAGCTGGCGGCGTTCATCGCGCGTCGCATGGACAGTGCCCAAGGTGCCAGGGCGCAGCTTATGCGCCAGGTACACCGGCAGCCGGAACTGCTGCTGGACTACCAGCGGTTCAGCACCGGTCAGCCGGAGGACAGGGACATAGTGCTGTTGGGGTTGCACCGCCTGGCGCGCACCGACGCCGAGCAGGCCGACCGGGCCTGGGGGCGCTATGAAGCCAGCTTCCTTTTCTCCGCTGCCGAACGCAAGGATTTGCTACGCGACCTGGCCCTGCGCTACGCACAGCAGGAGGATCTGCAGGGTCTGCAGCAGTTCATGCAGCGCCATGACGATATTGCCGATGCCCGCACCACCACTTGGCTCGCGCGGCAGGCGCTGCGCCGGTTGGACTGGGAACAGGTCAATTTCTGGATAGACCGACTGCCACAAGAGATCCAGGAACAGGAACGCTGGCTTTACTGGAAGGCGCGGGCGGTACGGGAACTATATGGCCAGCGCGGCGCGGAGGTGGCTAAACACCTTTACCAGAAAGCTGCCGCCGAGCGCAGTTACTACGGATTCCTGGCCGCCGATGCCATCGGCAACAACTACCGTTTTATCGACCGGCCCGTGCCCGTGACACCGGTCCAGGTCGCAGAAATGGCACGGCGCCCGGCTCTGCTTCGCGCGCGGGAACTGCAGGCCATCGGCGAGTTTTACCACGCCCGCCGGGAGTGGGAATACGCCACGCGAAACATGTCACCACAGGAGTTGCTGGCGGCCGGTAAAGTGGCCAGCACCTGGGGCTGGTACCACAAATCGATCCAGTCCGTACTCGCCGCCGATTACCTGGACGACCTGGAACTCCGTTTTCCCCTTGCCTTTGCCGACATAGTCGGTGAAGTCAGCAAAAAGTCGCCACTGGATCCCAACCTGATTTATGCGGTGGCACGACAGGAAAGTCACTTCAGCCGCGACGCCAAGTCCTCCGCCGGAGCCCTCGGGCTGATGCAGCTGCTGCCGTCAACCGCCCGCGACACGGCCCGGCGCGCCGGCGTACCCTACAGGCGCAGTTGGGATCTGCTGAGCCCGAGCACCAACATCGCGCTGGGCAGCTTCTACCTCGGCAGCCTGCTCCACCGCTTTGACAACAACCGCATTCTTGCAACCGCAGCTTACAACGCGGGGCCGGCGCGGGTAGCCCGCTGGTTGCGTGAGACCCAACACCGACTGCCCTACGACGTCTGGATCGAGACAATTCCCTTCGGGGAAACGCGAAAGTACGTGCAAAACGTACTCGCCTATACGGTGATTTACGCCTACCGCAGCGGCGCTGCGCAACCGCTGGTACGGGACCATGAGGCGGCGGCCAAACTCTGACTGTTTTCGCACGAGATTTGAGGCCAGGGCGGATTCAAAGCCGGTTGTCGAGCCAGTGCCGCAGCTGCTCACCATCGAATGGCCAGGGGCATACATCGTCGGGATCCCCCAGACCCACTACCGGGATTTGCGTCGCGAACCGCTCCAACAGCAGGGCGTCGTCGGCGATATCCACTTCCTGGAGACTTAGATCGAAGGGTTTCAGCAAAGGCCAGATCTCGGCCTTGGCCTTTTCGCACAAGCTGCAGCCGAGTGTTGTATAGAGAAGCAACGGGCGCGCCATAAACTCAGACCAGACCCCGGCTGTAGACCCAGTAGAGACCGGCGACAGCCCCCAACACCAGCATGCCGAGCACCCAATAGACACCCCGCCCCCCATCGGCTGCAGTCTGGCCGGCGTCATAACGCCGCCGCTCAACCGTCGCCTCGGTGGGGGACGGGATATCGTTTCTCAGGCTGGCCACCGATGCCCCGGCCCTGCGCTCGCCGGCCGCAGTCACCACGGGTCGCACCGTGGTGCGGTCGCGATCATCGGCCGGCCCCACGATACTGAAACTCAAGGTGTCGAAACGCAGTTCGTCGCCCCGGCGGACACGGGTTTCCGACACACGCTCATTGTTCAAATAAGTGCCATTGGCGGAGCCGAGATCCGTCACAAACAAGAGTCCGCCCCGGATTTCGAGGCGTGCGTGGCGGCGCGACAGATGCGACAGCGAAAAGGTGATATCACTCTCGTCCGAACGACCCACTACGGTACTCTCACGAATCGGGAATACCCGGCCGGCGATCGCCGGGTGGTTGGCGCGCAAAGCCCAGGACACCGGCGCCGCGGCAGCGGAGGCCTGCAACTTGGTCACTTTGGGATCCACCACCATCAGTTCCCGACTGCCCACTTTGACCCGGTCGTTGAGCCCGACGGCACAGCTGGTCTCCACCGGTTTGTCATTCATCCACAATTGCTTGCCGGCGAGGTTGTGCAACATCAACTGCTCGCCTTCTATCACCACTTCCGCGTGCAGTTTGGCAACAGTTTCGTCCGCAATGGTCAAGTCACAACCCGCTGCCCGTCCGATAGTCACTTTTGGTGCAACCAACCATACGCTGACGCTGGCATCGCTGAGATCGCAAAGTTTGAGCATGGAAACATTATCCTTTTTTCTCCCGCCTCATCGACTGCGACGAGCGCGGCAATACATAGGTCCCGGACTGCGCATCACCCCCAACAGCGTCGGCCCGCTCCCACTCAGGCGCTGAAGTTTAACACGCCCGCTTTTGTTGACATGTGAATCGGTTTGCAGCGTAGAATGGCTTCGCGCATTATTATGTTGTGCTGTGCCCGGGTGAAGGCCTATATAACAGGTATCAACGTACATTTTAATGCATTGAACCATAGGCCTCCCACCAGACGAATGCAGATGACGAGAGTTTTCAGCGAGTAGCAGACATAAGCAGTACCAGCTGACGTATCTGACAATCCACAATAACAACAAGGTAGTTGCAGGGCAGTGAGTGAAGCCAAACTAAGTGAGGTACCCCGCAGTACCGGCGAAATGCAGCGGGTCAGGTTGGCTGAGCGCAGCGCTGGCGCGACTCACCCGGGTTATACCCGCGAACAGAATGAAGACGCCTTCTGGGGAGATGAGCATCGCGGCATCTGGGTGGTTGCTGACGGCCTCGGCGGTCACCAGGCGGGTGAGATTGCCAGCAAAACCGTCGTCGAGGAGGTTCGGCGCTCCTCCACCACTGACAGGCACTATGAGCGCGCCCTGCAGCGCGCCCATGCACTTCTGGTTGGCGAGGAACACGACAGCACCAATATGGGCTCCACCGTGGTGGTTGCGGCGGAGGATGGAGCTTATTTCCACATATACTGGGTCGGCGACAGCCGCGCATATCTCTGGACGCCCGGGGGGATTCAGGGCCAGCTGCAACAACTGACCAGCGACCACTCCTACGTGCAAATGCTGGTGGACTCGGGTGTAATCAACTCCACCGAAGCCGCCAGCCACCCGAACCGCAACGTCATCACCCGCTGTATCGGCGGCAGCACCAATCCCAAACTGGAGGTGGACCGGGTCTCCTCCCCCTGGGCCCCGGGTCAGCGGCTGCTGCTGTGCAGCGACGGCCTCAGCGCCGAGGTCGAGGCGGACCAGATCGAAAAAATCCTGGCGGAGAATGCCGACAACCGCCGTGCCGCAGAACTGCTCATCGCCGCCGCACTGGATGCCGGCGGCAGGGACAATGTCACCGTACAGTTAATCGATGCCCCCACCATCAGTTCCGGTACCAATATCCGCTGGCCCTTTCGCTGGTGGCTCAGGTGCACTTATAGCGCGGCCCTGCGCAGGTGGCGGTGGCTGGCGGGGGCAGCGCTTGCCATCGCAGTGACAGCCTACTGGCTGATCGACAAAATCTGATTCGGGGAAATGGATTCGATGGAAGTCGCAAGCAGCTCCACCACACTGGCAATCCCCGGTTACCGTATTCTGAAAAAAATTAACCAGGGTGGCATGTCTACCGTGTATCTGGCGGTACAGCGCAGTGTCGGCCGCCAGGTGGCACTGAAAGTCATGTCGCCGGCTCTCAATGCGGACCCTATTTTCAGCGAGCGTTTTCAACGCGAGGCCAATATTGTCGGCCAGCTGTCACACCCCAATATTATCGGTATTCACGATATCGGCTGCTACCGGCGCCTCAACTACATCGCCATGGACTACCTGGCCGGGGGCTCCGTTGCCGACCGGCTCGCCAAAAGTGCCATGGACCCGCTGGAGGCGCTGAACATCACCCGTGAGATCGCCCTGGCACTGGACCATGCACACGGCAAGGGTTATGTGCACAGGGACCTGAAGCCGGAAAACATACTCTTTCGCGAGGATGGTTCGGCGGTGCTTACCGATTTTGGCGTCGCCCGCACAGTGGCGGGCACCAGCCGTATGACAACCACCGGTATGGTGGTGGGCACCCCCCACTATATGAGCCCGGAGCAGGCCCGCGGCGCCGCCATTGACGGCCGCGCGGACCTCTACAGCCTCGGGGTGGTGCTCTATGAAATGATCACCAGTGTGGTTCCTTTTCAGGCGGAGGAGGCGGTAGCCATCGCCATCAAGCACCTCACCGACCCGGTACCCAAACTGCCCGCGCGCCACTCTCTCTACCAGCCTATGCTGGACCGCTTCCTGGCCAAGGACCCGGACAACCGCTTCCAGAGGGGCCTGGAAGCCGTGGACACAATCGACCAACTGCTGGCGACGCTGGCTGGCAAGCCCGCCGTACAGAGCATGCAGCAGGATTCCAATCCGGTGGGCACATCGAGCCTGATTCGTGCATTGCTGATCACACTGTACGGAACCCTATCGAACCAGTTGTCCAGCGCCTGGCGCCGGTGGTGGGACAAACCGTTGCAGGAAAATCCCGAGCGCGCGGAACAGACCACCGTCATTCGGGTCAGGCAGGTCTTGCAGCAGGTGCCCCGGCAACCGCGACGACGCTGGATTTCAGGCGCCGTCGCTCTGGCGGTGATACTTGTTTGCTGGCTGGGCCTCAGCCTGCACAGCCGTGTATTTGCCTGGCGCTTCGACTATGGCCCGCTGGAATCCGCGCGCCAGCTGACTGCCACCCTGCTGTTGCCGGGCGAAGCGCACCCTGTTGCCCCCATACCTCAAGCGGCGCCCCCGGAACCGGCGGCAGTGCCCGCTACAGAGGATCTCACCGGGGAAATTTTGCAAGGGGACGCGCACGAGGCGCGGCAGGCACAGCAAACACCGACACCCGCGGATGTCGTGTTGGCGCCACAAGAAAATGAGGCCCCGCCGATGGATACCGCCGGGGTTGCAGTACCCCCTGCGGATCCGAGCGCAGACGGCCCGGCGGACGAAGCCGAAGTGGCCGCCCCCACTCCCGAGCCACCCAGATACAGTTTGAGCGTGAAAACCAGCCCCGGCAACGCCCGGGTGCGGATTATGAACATAGCGCCCCGCTACGAGCCGGGCATGGCTCTGCCGCCGGGGCCCTACGACCTGGAAATCAGCAGGCCCGGCTACGTCACCGAGCGGCGCTGGATCACCATCGAGGACAGTGATCTGTCGGTTGCGGTAACCCTGGCGCGGGCCTTTGTACCCGGCAGCCGGTTCCGCTCCCCCCTGTCCGGTGGCGGTCGGGGCCCGGAAATGGTGGTCGTCGGCAGCGGCCGCTTCACCATGGGCAACAACAAACGGGCTGTCGCCAAACCCGAGCGCCGGGTCCGCATAGGCAGGGCTTTCGCCATATCCTCCCACGAGATCACCTTTGACGACTACGATCTCTTCGCCAAAGAAGCCGGCGCAGCTTTGCCTGGCGACGCCGGCTGGGGACGGAAAAGTCGACCGGTCATCAACGTGGCCTGGAGAGATGCTGTGGACTATACCCGTTGGCTGTCGCGCAAAACCGGCAAACGCTATCGCCTGCCCAGCGAGGCGGAATGGGAATACGCAGCCCGCGGTGGCAGCAGCAGCCCCTTTTGGTGGGGAAAGGGCAAAGCAAATGGAAAGGCAAACTGCCGCCGCGGTTGCGCCAGTCAGTTCACCGGCCTCTTCACCGCCACCAGTTCCCCTGTGGGTCACTATCCGGCCAATCCGTTCGGACTCTACGATACCGCCGGCAATGTGGCGGAGTGGGTTCAGGATTGTTTTGTGGCCAATCACAGCCGCGGCCGCAGCGATGGCCGCCCGGTGGCTATTGAAAACTGCTCCCAGCGCACTTTGCGCGGCGGTTCCATGCGCGACCCGGTCGCCAATACCAGCTCCGACTACCGCAAGGGCCTGGACCAGAGCACACTGTCCCGCGAAGTGGGTTTTCGCGTGGTCATGGAGTTGCCTTAGCAGGCTGCTGAAATTCAAAGAATTTCGACGCCTGCTACCGGAATATGGATGTTCCGGCAAAATCGGCGACGCCTAAGTCGTTGATTTTGGGAGAAAAGTGAAAATCACATTTTTCGCTTTTCGTTTGTTGAAAAAGGCAGGATGCCTTTTTCAACAACCTGTTAGGGCTTGTTGACACTAACTGAGTGAGCCCTGCCCTGTGCATCAGCTGTGTGCCCGGATCCTCCAGACCTGGTGAATTTTCGGATTGCGCTGAAAATCCCTGTCCAGCAATTTCGCGGAAAGATTTTCCAGCAGGAATTCCCCTTGCAATGCATCGTCCATTTTGAAGCTGCGCAGGTTTGTGGAGAAAACGAGAATGCCTTCGGGCGCAAGCAGGGTCACACACTGGCGAATCAACTTTACATGATCCCGCTGCACGTCCAGCACCCCGCGCATTTTGGCCGAATTGGAAAAACTGGGCGGGTCGAGAAAAATCAGGTTGTAGTGGCCGCGCCGGTTCTGCTGCGCCGCGTCCAGCCACTGCAGGCAATCCGCCTCCACCAGCTGGTGCCGGTAGGGGTCCAGCCCATTGCGCTGGAAGTTTCTCGCGCTCCAGGCGCGATAGGTCTTGGACATGTCCACACTGGTGCTCTGGCTGCAGCCGCCCAGCGCCGCCTGCACCGTCGCTGTGGCTGTATAGCAGAAGAGGTTCAGAAAGCGCTTGTCCCGCGCATGCTGGCGCAGATACTGCCTGACAGGACGGTGATCGAGAAATAAACCCGTATCCAGGTAGCGCCACAGATTCACTTCCAGCTCGGCGCCGTACTCATTGACCCACAGGGAGGGCCGCGCATCACTCCGGCTCTCGTATTGGGCGGATGCGGCTTTGCCCTGCGCCGCCTTGTGGGAGTGGCGGCGGCGCTCTTTGATGCTGATATTGCCCCGGGGCAGTTGCAGCACCTCCTGCACCGCCCGCACCAGATCCCGCAGCCGGGCCCGGGCCCGGTCCTCCGCAATTGAGGCGGGCGCGCGGTACTCCTGCACATGGGCGAAAAGCTCACCGTCGAGTGCCCGATAAAGATCGACGGCGGCGGCGTATTCCGGCAGATCCGCATCGTAGAGGCGATAACAGTCGATACCCTGTTTCTGCGCCCACTTGCCGTTGACCCGCAGATTCTTGCGCAGCCGGTTAGCCACCATCTGACCACCGGGCGACAGGAGCGGGGTCGCGCTGGAATCCCCTTCCACAGGCTGTGCATGCACACGAAACAGCAGCAACTGTGCCGCTATGCTGCCGTTGTACAGCTGATACCGCTTGTGTGCGCGCAAACCAGTGGCATACCCCAGCTCCGGATTGCCGGTAAAGACCCCCAGAAGCCAGCCGGGGAACTCCGCCTTGAGTTGGCGGCCCAGTTCGGCGTAGGTTTCCCGCAGGGCCTCCTGTTCCCCCAGGCGCTCCCCGTAGGGGGGATTGGTCAGCACCAGCCCCTTCTCTACCGGGCGATGACTGGGTACCTTGAATGCCGCCACCGGGCGACAACTCACCCGTACAAAACGCTCCAGGCCCGCATGGGCGATATTGGCCTCTGCGGCAAACACAATTCTGGCATCGGCATCGTAGCCGCGAATTTCCGGCAGCCCCTGCTCCAGCCCCCGCTGCCTCCGTATCTGTGCCTCCTCCCGCAGAGCCAGCCAAATGTCACCCTGGTGATTGAGCCAGCGCTCGAAACCGAAATCGGCCCGCAACAACCCAGGCGCTATATCCGCGGCCATCATCGCCGCTTCGATCAGGATGGTGCCGGACCCGCACATGGGGTCCAGCAGCGCCCCTCCGGCGGCCGCGATCTGGGGCCAGCCGGCGCGCAGCAACAGCGCCGCGGCCAGGTTTTCTTTTAGCGGCGCCGCGCCAATTTGGGTGCGGTAACCGCGCTTGTGGAGACTCTCACCACACAGGTCGATGGCGATATCCAGCCTGCCCCTATGCAGGCGCAGGGCTACGCTCAGGTCGGGATTATTGCGCTCCACCAGCGGCCGCTCGCCACACTCCCGGCGCATCCGGTCGACAATCGCATCCTTGGCCCGCTGGGCCCCGAACTGGCTGTTGCGGATCTCCCGGTTGGTACCGGAAAACTGCAGCCATAACTTGCCGCCGGGATTGATATGTTGCTCCCAGGGAATCGCCCCCACTGCCCGGTAGAGATCATCGGCATCCTCAACCGACTCCTGCGCCAGCTGCAACAGTATTCTGTTGGCCAGCCGGCTCCACAGACAGCAGCGGTAAGCCAGTGTCAGGTCGCCGCGGAACTGTACTGCCGCCGGCTGCTCGCGGGCCTCCCCGGCCCCCAGTGCGCACAATTCGGACGCCAGCAGCCCCTCCAGGCCCTTGGGGCAAGTGGCGGTAAATACAAACTCTTGCGGTGATCTGGTCAAAATTCAGGTATCTCTAGTGTATATGTCGCGGTACCGCGGCCAGCGCCATGTCAGCCCGGGTCGATGCGCCGGCGGGATCATAGCGCAATAAAATTCCCCTGCGCCAATGGTTCGGACAACAGCATCCGCAAGCTTATGCCATTCCTATCTATGCCATTGCCTGCTTAGCAAAAACCAGGCTCAACGCACTAGCCGTTTGCACCATTGCGGCTTCCGCCACCTGTGTTCATGCCATTCCATCGACGTGCGCCAGTATTCTAAGGCCTGTTCACAAGCCACGTGGCTTTTTGAATCCGTTCGCGGACCATATTCTTTTACATAGAGGGTTGAGCGCTGATCAGCCCAGCGGCCTTAACGGGTTTCGCCGGTTGCAATTGTCGTGAGCCGCCGGGCCGGCAAGGGCAGCCGACGACAGGGTCACTTATGCACCGTCAACCCGGCCACCCAGGGGCCGGATGAAGAGGCTCCACCCGGACCCCCGTCACCACCCATAAACAAACTGAGGTGCTGCAAACGATGAAACGTCAAAAACGCAACCTGCCCGATAGAGCCTTTTGCAAAGGTTATCTGGCCGCCACCGAAAATAAACCGGTCGACAGCTGCCCCTTTTTCACGGGCGATCGACACCAGGAGTGGATAAACGGCTGGCGCGAAGGACGCGAAGATTACTGGAATGGACTTGGGGCTTCCACCAAAGCCCAGAAACTCGAAACCTACCGAACAGTGACCACCGAAACCCATCACCCCGACGGCTGGAGTACTATCTGAAAGCTTGTCGAGAAAACCTTCGATGTTTTTTCACCCGGCGAATCTCCAGCGCCAGAGCCGGGGATCAGGCTGCCTTGGTCCCCTCCCGCCGGGCCAGTGCTATCGCTTCGGCAGCCTCGCGGATCAGGCCGGGCCCGCGATAGATAAAACCCGTGTAGATCTGTACCGCGGTCGCGCCGGCACGGATTTTTTCCGCTGCGCTTTCACCATCGTCAATCCCGCCGACGCCGATAATGGGTAACTCTCCATCCAGTTTCTCAGCCAGCGCAGTTATCATCCGGGTGGATTTTTCCCGCAGTGGCCTGCCGCTCAAGCCGCCCTCTTCTGTTCCATAGGGAAGGTTGGTGACACCGGATTTATCGATGGTGGTGTTGGTGGCAATCACCCCATCGATTTCAAACTCTTTCAACGCCCCGGCAATGTCGCCGACCGCATCCAACTCCATATCCGGAGCTATCTTCACCGCCAGGGGTACATAGCGGCCGGCATCCCGCGCCAGTTGCCGCTGCCTGCTTTTGATGGCCCCCAGCAGTCCGCTCAGGCTGTCGCCAAACTGCAGTTCCCGCAGCCCCCTGGTGTTGGGTGAAGAGACATTGATAGTAATATAGTCCGCGTAGGGGTACACCTTCTCCAGGCAGAAACAGTAGTCATCCGTAGCGCGCTCAACCGGGGTATCGAAATTTTTGCCGATATTAATGCCCAGGACCCCGCCGAAGCGGCGCCTGCGCACCCGCTGAATAAGGTAGTCCACGCCGAGGTTGTTAAAACCCATGCGGTTGACAATCGCCCCAGCCTCCTCCAGGCGAAATATGCGCGGTTGCGGATTGCCCGGCTGGGGGCGCGGGGTCACAGTGCCCACTTCCACAAACCCAAAACCCAGCGCGCCCAGGCCGTTGAACGCCTGGGCATTCTTGTCCAGACCCGCGGCCAGGCCCACCGGGTTGGGGAGTGTCAGCCCCATCAGCTCGACCGGATCGTCGGCCACCGGTTTGGCCAGCAGGGACATGAGCCGGAGCCGCTCCGCGGCGCCTATGGCATCAATGGTGAGGTGGTGGGCCCTTTCCGGGTCGAGCGCAAACAGGGCTTTGCGCAAATATGAATACATGCCGCTCCTCTATATTTTTAACTGCGACGGGTCCATCCGTCGACACATAAATCACGCACATCATTTCCCAGCCGCAGCTGTGTCCATCGTTCGAGCCACATCACACTTCGGCCAACGACGGCTGATCGGCGGTGGCATTGGCCAGATACATCAGTTCGCGCAGCGCGACCACAAACATGGCAAAGTCGCCGGTGGGCACAGCCTTGAGTTCGCCCAACACATTTTCCCAGCGCTCTATGGCGGGCGCCATGATAGCGCTCCAACGGGAGATTGCACCATCCACGTCCAGGTCCGCATCCCGGGCCAGGCGCAGAATATTGACCGCGAGACTGCTCAACTGGCTGTCCAGGTCATCCATGCTGGTCTCGCGCGCCTGGGCCTGCCAGAAACTGTCCACCGGCAAGGCAATAATCTGATTACCAAACCACTGCAGGTCGAGTGTGTCCGCAAGGCGGAAATAAACCCGCGCCACTTCCTCTACCGGCCACTCGCTGGTGCGGGATGTCTGGGAAATGCCCAGGGCGGAATAAAGATAGGTCGGCGACGCCGCCAGTAGCGCGATTGGTTCCGGCACCTTTTCCAGCAACAGGGTCTGATAGCGGGATTCCCACTCCCGCCGGGGCTCACCGCTGAGCACTTCCGGCAGTGCCTTGATCACCCTCTGCACAAGTTCGCCGAACAGCACATTGTCGGTACCGGGCTCCAGGTCCCCGCGCCTGTTGCGAATAAACCAGCGGGCGGCGCGCCTGACGCGCCCGGCCATTGAATCGAGCAGTTCGATTTGCAGCTGTGCGGGCACCTGGTAATCCAGTGACGCCACGCTCTGCTGAAACTCGTTCATCAGATAGACATCGCGGGCGCTGACGTAAGCGGCGGCGATGGTATTGATATCGGCACCGGTGGCGCCGCTGAGGCGGTTGAAAAAAGTGATGCCCATATTGTTCACCAGTTCGTTGGCCAACTGGGTGGCAACTATCTGGCGCCGCAGTGGATGCTCATATACCAGTTCCCGGTAACGGGCCACCAGCTCCAGCGGGAATGCCGATTCCACCGCCTGGCGGACGTGGGCATTGTCGATAATCTCCGCCTGCAGCAGTTCCTCCTTGAGCTTGACCTTGACGTAGGAAATCAATACAGAAAGCTCCGGTCGCGTCAGGTACTGCTCCTGGTTATGGCGCTCGGTGATCTGTTCATTATCGGGAATAAATTCCAGGGTGCGGCGCAGGCGTCCCTCGCTCTCCAATGCGTTGATGGTACGGCGGTATTCATCCAGGCGCTCCGGAACCTGAAACTCCGCGACACTGAGTGCCTGGGTCTGCCGGTAGTTGTTGTGCAGTACCAGATCACTGACGGAATCCGTCATTTCCTCCAGCAGCTGATTGCGCTGCTTGTCGGTCAGATCGCCGTTGGCGACCACTTTGTTCAGCAGGATCTTGATATTTACTTCGTGGTCGGAGCAGTCGACCCCGGCGGCGTTATCGATAAAGTCGGTGTTGCAGCGGCCACCGTTCAATGCAAATTCAATCCGGCCCCGCTGGGTCATGCCAAGGTTGCCACCCTCACCAAACACTCTGGCCCGCAATTCCCGCCCATCCACACGCACGGCGTCGTTCGCCTTGTCCCCCACGTCCCCATGGTTTTCGCTACTGGCCTTGACGTAGGTGCCGATACCGCCGTTCCAGATCAGATCCACCGGAGCTTTCAACAGTGCGTTGATCAGTTCATTGGGATTGAGCCGGTCCGCCTCAATGGCAAACGCAGCCTTCATCTCGGGGGTGATGGCAATGGACTTGACGCGGCGGTCGAAGACACCCCCACCCTTGGAGATCAACCCTGTCTCATAGTCCCTCCAGCTGGAGCGCGGCAGGGCGAACAGACGTTGGCGCTCCGCGAAGCTGGTTGTCGCATCCGGGTTGGGATCGATAAAGATATGCAGGTGATTGAAGGCCGCTCGCAGGCAGATATGTTCGGACAGCAACATACCATTGCCGAAAACGTCACCCGCCATGTCGCCAATGGCAATAACTGAAAAGTCCTCCTTTTGTACATCGACGTCCATTTCGCGAAAATGGCGCTGTACCGAAACCCAGGCACCCCGCGCGGTGATGCCCATTTTTTTGTGGTCGTAGCCCTGGCTGCCCCCGGATGCAAAAGCATCGCCGAGCCAAAAGTCGTACTCAGCGGCGATACCATTGGCGATATCGGAAAAGGTCGCTGTGCCCTTGTCGGCCGCCACCACCAGATAGGGGTCGTCCGCATCGCGGCGCACCACCAGCTGCGGCGGCACCGCCTCTCCGTCGCGCAGATTGTCGGTGATATCCAGCAGGCCGCGAACAAATGTTTTGTAACAATCGATACCCGCTTCCAGCATCGCCTCGCGACTGCCATCCACCGGCGGCTTGCGCACTACAAAGCCACCCTTGGCACCGCTGGGAACAATCACCGCATTTTTTACATTCTGCGCCTTGACCAGACCCAACACCTCTGTGCGGAAGTCCTCCAGCCGGTCCGACCAGCGCAGGCCGCCCCGGGCCACCTTGCCACCACGCAGGTGAACCCCCTCCACACGGGGCGAGTAGACAAAAATCTCGAACTCCGGCCGCGGCTCCGGGATATTGGGTATATTGCGCGGACCGAATTTGATGGAAATATAATCCTTGGGCTGTTCGTTCTCATCCAGCTGGAAAAAATTGGTGCGCAGGGTGGCCAGAATAAGATCCAGATAACGGCGGATCACCTGGTCTTCGTTGAGATTGTCCACACCGTCGAGACCGTCGTGGATCTTGCTGATCAGGCGTTCGACCCGGGTCTGGTCCTGCTTGTTACTGGTGTTGATCCGCGGATCAAACATGGCGCGAAACAGCGCCACCAGATTGCGCGTGATCTCCACATGGCTGGCCAGTGTCGCGGCAATATAGGGTTGGCTGGCGCTGAACTTGATCTGCTTTAGGTAGCGGGCATAGGCCCGCAACATGGACACTTCCCGCCAGTTGAGGCGTGCGGCCAGCACCAGCCGGTTAAATGCATCACTTTCCGCCACGCCGCTCCAGATAGCGGCGAAGGCGTCCTGGAACATACCCCGCGACGCCTGCGCATCCACCCGCGCCGGCAGACCGAACTCCAGGTGGAACTCGTGCATCCACACGTCGGTGGACGCCCGCGGACGTATGGTGTAGGGAAATTCACCCATGACCCGCAGACCGAGATTCTCCAGCACCGGGATCACATCGGACAGGGTCAGCCCACTGCCCCAGTTGAACACCTTGAAGCGCAGGCTGCCGGGTGCCGCCCCTACCGGTTGATAGAAACTCATGGCGACGCGGTTTTCCGCCGACAGATTCTGAATGGCGGCAACATCCTGCACCGCTATGCGCGGATCAAAGTCTTCGCGGTAACCGGCGGGAAAAGCCTGCCCATAAATACTGAACTGGCGATTGCCCTCCTCTTCACCGAGGCTGTCAATAAGGGATTTCTGGAAGACATCCTCCCAGGAACGCGTAATATCCACTATCTGCGCCTCCAGTCGCGCCACATTGATATCCACCTGTTCTTCGGGCGACACGCGAAACACGAAGTGCACCCGGGCCAAAATGGACTCGGAAAAATAGGTGGTAAAATCGGACTCTTTTGCATTGATGGTTTTGCTGATGTGCGCGCAGATGGTCTCCCGCACATCACTGTTGAACTGCTCCCGCGGCACATAAACTGTGGCGGTGACAAACTTGCCGAATGGGTCCCGGCGCATAAACAGGCGGATATGTGCCCGTTCATTCATACTCAACACACCCATCACCGTATGGAACAGTTCCCGGGCACTGCTTTGAAACAACTCGTCCCGCGGGAAAGTATCGAGGATACGCCTCAATGCCTTGCCGTCATGGGTATGGGGTGACAGGCCGCTGGAATCCAGTACCGAGGCCATTTTGCGGCGAATAATGGGAATCTTGATCGGACTCTCGGTATAAACCGGGGAGGTGTACAGCCCCATAAAGGCCGATTCACCGATAACCTCTCCGGCGCTATCGTAACGCTTGACGGTCACATAGTCCGAGTAAGCCAGGCGGTGTACCCGCGATTTTACCGATGACTTGGCAAAAGTGAGATAGTTGGGGCCCTGATAGAAGCGCTGTTTGCCTTCATTGAAGGCGGTTTCCGGAGTCGGGACCGCCGCTTCCTCCAGCTTTTTGAAAATGCCGAGACGGCGCTCCTCCACCTCGCACAGTACCTTGTTGTCCCCCTGCTGGCAGAATTCGTACTCGCGGTAGCCGAGAAAGGTAAAACTGCCGTCGCGCATCCACTGCAGGAAGGCGCAGGCTTCGCGCAGGTCTGCCTCATCTGACGCAACACCTTTGTACAGTTGATCCTCCATGGCACTGCAGGTATCCAGCATTGGCATATAGTCGTCCACTACCAGTTCGACTTCACCCAACACCTCTGCAATGGCTTCACTGAGCGCCGCTGCGCGATCCTCGGAGGAATCCAGGTTGATCTCCACATAAATGAGCGCCTCGGTATCGGCACCCGGCGCCGGTCCCTCCCCGGAGGGCGACCGCGACAGCAGCTCGCTCAATCTGCCGCCGCTATCGCGGCGCAGCTGCATGACCGTGCTCTTGATGGAGTGAATGACAGTTTCGCGGCTGTTGATCTCGATGCGCACCGAGTCCACCAGAAACGGCATATCCCGTTGCAGCACCGCGACCACAGTGTGGGAACACTCCCAACCGTCGTCTTCGAGACGCGGATTGAACACCCGCACCTTGGGGCGGCCGGGCTGGCGCTGCTGAATAAAATCCCAGCAGGTGTAGATACACCCGTAAAGGTCCGCCAGGCGGCGACCGGCCAGGTCCTCCAGCGGATACTGGTGTAAAAACCGGGCGGCAAACGCCATCACCGGCTCAGCCTGATCCCCCAGCTTTGCACGCGCCAGCGCGCTCACCTGTTGCAGCAATTCATCCCGGCTGTCGGTAATTACTGTCGCCTTATTCACCGAGAACCTCCCAAATTCATCCGGTATCCACCACCGGTCGGCGCCGGTGACACAGCTATTTCATTTGTCTGCTGGCCATTGGCCGCAAACCCAAGCAGGCTGACTAAAGCGGCATCCAATCAGCTGAACTTTGCCTCACTTCACCGGTCCAGGACACACCGAGTGGTTGCCTCCCGGCCAACTGCCGCTAGAATCAACACAGCCGCCCCGATAGGCGGCCACTATATACAAGAGATGATAGATACCCTCCGGCATCCGGAACCGCGGGGGTACCCTTAACAGAAGCGAGACTATGGAAGCACATCTGAATGTTAGGGAGCGGATTAAGTTCCTGGGTGATTGGCTCGAACAACAAATCATCGGCCAGGAAACCCTGGTCAACCGAATTTTGATCGCCCTGCTGGCGGACGGCCACCTGCTGGTGGAAGGTGCGCCCGGCCTGGCCAAGACAAAAGCGATCAAAACTCTGGGTGAGGCTATTGAGGGTGATTTTCATCGCGTCCAATTTACCCCGGACCTGCTGCCGGCGGATATCACCGGTACCGATATCTACCGCCCGGAAACCGGCGAGTTCCATTTTCAACCCGGACCGGTGTTCCACAATCTGGTGCTGGCCGATGAAATCAACCGCGCGCCTGCCAAAGTGCAGTCGGCGCTGCTGGAAGCCATGGCCGAGCGCCAGATCAGCGTCGGCCGAAAGACCTACCCGCTGCCAGAATTATTTCTGGTGATGGCAACTCAGAACCCTATAGAACAGGAGGGCACTTATCCGCTGCCAGAGGCACAGTTGGACAGGTTCCTCATGCAGGTGAATCTTGCCTATCCCGATGCCGGTGCGGAAGCAAAAATTTTACGACTGGCCAGATCCGAGGCAAGTCTTGGCGAAAATCGCCCTGGCGAAATCATCAGCCGCGATTCCATTTTCAGCGCCCGCCAGCAGGTCCTCGAAATGCAAATGGTGGAAGCTGTGGAGACCTACATTGTCCAGCTTGTCATCGCCACCCGCGAGCCGGCGAAGTATGACAGTGAGCTGGCGTCCTGGCTAGATTTTGGTGCCAGCCCACGCGCGACCATTGCCCTTGATCGCTGCGCGCGTGTCTATGCCTGGCTCAACGGGCGCGACTTTGTCACCCCGGACGATGTCATGGAGGTGGCGCCGGACGTGCTGCGCCACCGGCTGCTGTTGAGCTTCGAGGCCGAGGCCGCCGGAGTCGACGCGGAACAGGTGATACGGCGCCTGCTGCAGCTGGTACCCGCTATCTGATGACTCAGGAAGCCTCCCATACCGAGCTCAGCCCCCGCGGAGCCTACCCTGCCGTTGGGCCCATGGTGCAATTGCGCCATATCGCCCGCCAACTGCAATTGTTCAGGCCCCGCTTGGCGCGCAGCGACCAGGCCGGCAATCTGCTGACCCGCTACCGGGGACGCGGCATGAACTTCGAGGAAGTGCGCGACTACCAGGCAGGTGACGATGTGCGCTCCATCGATTGGCGCGTCACCGCACGAACCGGTAGTGCACATACCAAACTCTACCAGGAGGAGCGGGAGCGGCCGGTACTGATTCTACTGGATCTCCGTTCGCCGATGTTTTTTGGCAGCCGCCGCGCCTTTAAATCCGTGGCCGGTTGCGGCATTGCCGCGGCACTCGGCTGGGCCGGCCTCCAGCACAGCGACCGCATCGGTGCCCTGCTGTTCTCCGACCAGAGCAGCGAAACGGTCCGTCCCCGTCGCAGCCACCATTCAGTGCTGGCCATGATCCACGGCATGGTGGCGCGCGCGGGCGCCCTGCAAAACCCCGCCGCCTCCGCCGGCAACCAACCCCTGAGGCTGTTGCTGGAAGAGGCGCGGCGAATAGCCAGGCCCGGCAGTGCCATGTTCCTGATCAGCGACTGCCACGACCTCGACGAAAGCTGTGCCCAGCCCCTGTACCTGCTGACCCGCCACGCGGATTTGCAGATACTGCGGGTCAGCGACCCCTTTGAACGCCGGCTGCCGGACCAGTCCCTGACCATTTCGGATGGGGTGCAGCGCACCTTTCTCAATGCCGGCAACCGTTCCCTGCGCGCGCATTTCGCCACCAGCCAGGCGGAGGCCCGGGCCGCCGTAGAGCAGCTCTGTCGCCGACACCGGCTGCCGCTATTGGATTTTGACAATACCCAACCGGTGGTGCCCGCACTGCTGCGCGTTTATGGCGGGCGCCAGGCGAAGCCTGCCCGGACGGGGAGACCCAGGCAGTGAAGCTACTCACCACACAGCAAAGTCCCCAGCCACAGTCGGCGGAAGTGCAGGCGCTGCTGCAGCAAATGCGCGATGTGCATGAGCCGGCGGCGCCCGGCTGGTGGCCTCCGGCTCCCGGATGGTGGATGCTGGCACTCCTGACTCTGGTTCTGGCAGTCGTGGCGGTCATCTGGCTGCGCAACTCGCGCCGACGCCGGGCGCGAAGCCGCTATCGCATTGAAGGGGTGCACCTGTTACGCCGTCTGGACATCTCTGCCCCCGACGCCGCCCAGACCGCCAATGAGCTACTCAAGCGGGTCGCGATCACCACATACGGCCGCGCCGCTTGCGGTAATCTCACCGGTGCTGGCTGGCTTCAGTTTCTGCGCGATACCGCAGACGTCGAATGTCCGCGAGAAGTAGAGGACCTAATCGGTGAAAAGCTCTATAGCGGTGCAGTCGGTAACCCGGCCGAAATAAACGCCGTACGGGAGTTTGCCATCAACTGGGTGCAGCGTCACAAGGCACAAACACCTCTGCAGACTGCCGGGGAAGGGGGTACTGCCGGTGTTTGAGTTTGCCCTGCCGTGGGTTTTTGCCCTGTTGCCACTGCCACTGTTGGCGCGTCTATCCCTGCCCCGCGCCCGCCCACTCACCAGTGCGCTCAAGGTGCCTTTTTACGCCGAACTGTCCCAGCGTGGCGAGAGCAACCCGGTCAACCGTTTTAATCTCCTTCTGCTCTGGTTGATCTGGCTGCTGCTGGTTGCCGCTGCCGCCCGACCCCAGTGGTATGGCCAGCCCATCAGTCAGGCCAGCAGCGCCCGCGACCTCCTGCTGGCAGTGGATATCTCCGGCAGCATGGAAACCCCGGATATGCTGTTAAACGGCCGCCCGGCAATGCGCATTCAGGCGGTAAAGGATGTGGTTGGGGACTTTGTCGAGCGGCGCAAAGGTGATCGCCTGGGTTTGGTGCTGTTCGGAACACGCGCCTACCTGCAGGCACCTCTCACTTACGACCGCAACACCGTAGATACCCTGCTGTGGGAGGCGCAGATTGGATTTGCCGGCCAGGGCACCGCCATCGGCGATGCCATTGGCCTCGCGGTAAAGCGCCTGACCCAGAGGCCCGCACAGCAGCGGGTGCTCATACTGCTTACGGACGGCGCCAATACGGCGGGTGAAATAGCGCCGCTCAAGGCCGCCGAACTGGCACAGCAGGCCGGTGTTACCGTCTACACCATCGGTATCGGCGCGGAGGAAATGGTGCAACCGGGCCTGCTGGGCAGCCGCTTCGGCGCCCGCCGTATCAACCCCTCCCGGGATCTGGACAGCGACACTCTGCAGGCTATCGCCGAGCGCACCGGCGGGCGCTTCTTTCGCGCCTACAACCCCCAGGAGCTGGCACAGATCTACGCTGAACTCGACCGCCTGGAGCCAGTCGAACAGGAGGCGGCCAGCTACCGCCCGCTGAAATCACTCTATACCTGGCCTCTGGGCACCGCCCTGTCACTGGCCTTGATATGGGCTCTAATTCCGGCATTTTCCCGCAGTACCGGGCAGCGCATAAGTCGGGAGTTATCGTGAACGAACTGAGCGAATTCCACTTCCTGCGCCCTCTCATCCTTTGGCTACTGATTCCGGCGGCGCTGCTGTGCTGGAAACTGGCTCGCACTCTTTTGATCAGCGGGCAGTTGCAAAAAGTCATCGATGCGGAGCTGCTGCCTCACCTGATATTGGCTGGCGGGACCCGGCGCCCCTGGCTGTTTGCGTTGATCTTCTCGCTGTTGGCGGCCAGTATCGTCGCTCTCGCCGGCCCCTCCTGGCGCAAGCTGCCCACCCCGGTGTACAGCAACCAGGACGCGCTGGTAATCCTGCTGGACCTGTCGCCATCCATGATGGCAACGGATCTGTCACCAAATCGGCTTACTCGCGCCCGTCTGAAGATCCTGGATATTCTGCGCCAGCGCAAAGACGGTCTCACCGCTTTGATCGCCTACGGAGGCGAGGCATATGTGGTCACGCCCCTGACCGAGGACACCGCCACCATTGCCAACCTGGTCCCCGCCCTGTCGCCCGCCATTATGCCGGTCCCCGGCAGCAACATCGAAATGGCTGTCGAAGCGGGGATCCAACTACTTAAAGACGGCGCCAACGGCCGCGGCAAGCTGTTGGCGGTCACCGACGGTATCGCCGAAGAGGCACTGGACACTGTGGCCGGGCTGGTGTCTGCCGCCGGCGTGGACCTGTCGATCCTCGCCGTCGGCAGCGGTGAGGGCAGTCCCATACCACGCGGCGCCGGTGGCGGCTTTATTACCGACGACAGTGGAGCCATTATTATCTCCGGGCACGACGCGCGGCAATTGCGCCGCCTGGCCCGCAATGGCGGCGGCGATTTTGCAGAAATCACGGTGGACGACAGCGACATCAGCCGGCTCTTCGCAGAGGAGGAGACACCTCAGCGGGCCCAGCTGACCGAGCGCGAATTCGACCAGTGGCGCGAGGAGGGACCCTGGCTGGTGTTGCTGCTATTGCCCCTGGCCGCACTGCTGTTCCGCCGCGGCGCCCTCGCCTGCGCGCTTCCCCTGGCGTTCCTGTACGGGTTGCCCCAACCGTCCGCAGCGGCCGACTGGCAGGAACTCTGGCTGCGGGACGACCAGAGGGCCAAACAGTTGCTGGATGCCGGCGAGGCAGACAAGGCAGCGGAACTGTTCAAACAACCCCAGTGGCGCGGCACCGCCAACTACCGGTCGGGAAATTTTCCCGCAGCACAGGAAGATTTCGCCCGCGGCAACAGTGCCGACAGCCTCTACAATTTGGGCAACAGCCTAACCCAGCTGGGGCAGTATGATCAGGCCATTGCGGCCTACGATGCGGCATTGGAACAGCAACCCCAACTGGCCGATGCAGAATACAACAGGGACATCGCCAGAAAACTCAAGGAACTGCAACAGCAACAAGATCAGCAGCAGCAGGGTCAGCAACAGGATCAGCAGGGACAAGAGGACCAGCAGGGCGAAAACCAGCAACAGTCCGCAGAACAAGGTGCACAGGACCAGGAAAGCCAGGGTGACCAACAGCAGCCCCAGCAAAGCCCGGAATCCCAGAGCGACGGCTCCCAGGCCCAGCAACAGGAGCAATCCCAGCAGGGCGAGGGGCAAACTGGCGAGCAGGAACAGTCGGAACGGCAAGCTGCCGAGGGAGAATCCCCCGAAGACCGGGCACAGGAACCCGAGGGCCCACAACAGCAGGCAGGAGCTGAGGAAAGCCCTCTGGACCCGGAAACCCAGCAGGCGCTGGACCAGTGGCTGCGACAGATCCCCGACGACCCCGCCGGCCTGATGCGGGAAAAATTCAAGTATGAGAGTCTGCAACGCCGCCGCGCCTATCGCAGCGGCGAGTGGCAGCCACCGGAAAATGGAGCTTCGCAGAGATGGTGATGGCCGCCGGACGACATCCCGTAAATTCCCCTTTGTGGCACTGGTTGTGGGGCGCACTCCTGCTGCTCAACGCTCTGACCGTACAGGCATCCGACCTGAGTGCCTCAGTCAACCGCGACACCATTGGTATCGACGAAACTCTCAACCTGCGCCTGCGCTATACCGGCAGCGAGAGCGGTGGGCAGCCGGACTTCGAACTTTTGCAGCAGGACTTCGATATCCTCTCGCGGCAGCAGTCCAATCAGTATCAGGTGATCAACGGCCGCGCGGAAAGTTTTGTGGAGTGGACGCTGACACTGGCCCCCAAGCGCCAGGGCAAACTCTTCGTGCCATCCCTGCACTATCAGGGCAGTGTTTCCAACGCCGTACCGATTACTGTGAAGGACGCCAGCACCACACCCGGCGCCGGAGACCGGCAGGCATTCCTGGAAGTGGAACTGGATAAAGGCCAGGTCTACGTTCAGGAACAGCTGTTGGTTAAGGTTCGCCTCTACACCACCATCGGCCTCCACGATATAGCGACTGAACCCCTGCAGATTCCCGGTGCCCATGTGGAAAAGGTGGACGAACAACGCTATGAGCGCCGTATCGGTGGTGTCAGCCACGCCGTCTACGAACTGACTTACGCTGTCTACCCGGAAAGCTCAGGCGAACTGAAAATCCCCGCCCTCAGCTATGTCGCCATCGCCGGCCGCCGCGATCCCTTCTCACTGTTTAATCGCAATACACAGCGACTGAGACTGCGCTCCCAACCCAAGGTCATTCAGGTAGTTCCCAAACCGGCGAGCTACAGCGGTGCCCACTGGCTCCCCGCCGCCAGCCTGGGCATAGTGCAGAGCTGGAGCCAGGATCCAAAGCACTTCAAAGTGGGGGAACCCATCACCCGCATCGTCACCGTCCGCGCCGAGGGCCTGAGGGCCGCACAGCTGCCGCCGCTGCCGCGGCTGGAGGTGGAAGGCTTGAAAACCTACCCGGACCAACCACAGCAGGACGATCAGGTGGACTCCGGCGGCGTTACCGGCAGCCGAATCGAGACCACCGCCATTGTCGCCACCCAGCCAGGTGACTATCAGCTGCCGGAAATAGTCATTACCTGGTGGGACACCAAGACCGGGCGGCAGAGGGCCACGCAGCTGCCGCCATTTCGATTCACAGTAAGCGGCAGTGCCGCGGGCGCCAAGCCGGATCAAACCGGGGTGGCGCCGGAGACCCGTGTCAATCTGACCGCACCCACCGCCGAAGATAATTTCTGGCGCAATTTGGCCCTGGCAGCCATTTTCACCCACCTGTTTTGGGTTTTGTATTTTCTATACCAGAGAAAAAAACGAAATCCTTCCCCGCGACTAAAAGAAACGCCGCGAACTGATAGTGGCGGCGAGGCATCGGCTTTATTGCAAGCGGCAGGTGGCGGCGACGCCGCTAAATTAATGGCGGCACTGGACAACTGGCTACATAGCCGCTGGCCGGAAACCCGTGGCCAGAGTCTCGCCGAGGCCAATCGCAATCTGAAGCTGGAAGATTTACAGCAACTCCAGGAACTGTTGAGTGCAGCGCTTTACACAACGCCTCCCCAACCCCTGGATCGCCAACGGGTACAACTGCTGGTTGAGCGGCTGATCCGGGTGGCGAAAAGTAAACAAAAGCCGGTGGAAAACAGCGCATTGCCGGCGCTTTTTTCCTGAGTGTCCAGTTTCAATGATTAGCCCGGCAATCTTTTTGACGGTCGGGTAAATACCTTGAGCAAGTATCCCAGGGATCTATGGCAGAGATACGGGCGACCTATCTACTACCCAAATGGTTAAAAAGCTATCGGCGACAGTGGCTGCCCGGCGATGCCACTGCCGCGCTGATCGCAACCATGATGCTGGTTCCACAGGCTCTGGCCTACGGAACCCTGGCCGGCCTGCCACCGCATATCGGTCTCTATGCGGGTCTCTTTCCGCTGATTGGCTATGCGCTGTTTGGCACCAGCAGCGTGCTTTCCGTGGGACCCGTGGCGGTACTGGCCCTGATGACCGCCTCGGCAGTATCCCCAATCGCCCCGCCCGGCACCGATGCGTATGTCGAGGGCACTATCCTATTGGCGGCGCTCAGCGGTGTTTTTCTGCTGGCTATGGGGCTATTGCGGCTGGGCGCCCTGTCCAATCTCCTCAGCCACCCCGTGATCAACGGTTTTGTCTCCGGGGCCGCCACCCTGATCATCCTCGGCCAGGTGGGTCCGCTGCTCGGGGTGGAGAGTTCCGGCAACACCCTTGTGCAATTGATTTCAGTCACCATAAGCGACTTGGAGACGATTAACCCCTTCACCGCCACAGTGGGTGTGACGGCGGTGGCAATGCTGATCTGCGCCCGCCTCGGCCTGGCGCGACTGGCACGGCGCCTGGGTCTCAACGAGTCAGGCGCGAAGCTGCTGGCCCGCGTTGCGCCCATGCTGGTGTTGCTGCTGGCCATAACGCTGGCCTACTTTCTGCACTGGGATGAACATCTCGAAGTTGTCGGCAGTATTCCCGCCGGGCTGCCCAAGTTGGGACTGCCGGCCATTAACTGGGGGCTGACCTACCAGCTTTTGCTTCCGGCACTGATTATCGCGCTACTGGGTTTCGCAGAGAGCCTGTCGGTTGCCCACGCCATCGCGCAGAGGCGCGGTGAGCGGCTGGATCCGAACGCGGAACTCTTCGGCCTGGGCGCGGCCAATCTCGCCAGCGCCTTTTCCGGGGCATTTGCCGTAACCGGCAGTTTCGCCCGCACCGCCATTAACGACGAAGGCGGTGCCCACACCCCGCTAAGCGGCGTGATGGCAGCCCTGCTGATGGTGCTTGTCCTCTTGTTTTTGACCGGACTCTTCGAGCAGCTGCCGCTATGTGTCCTGGCCGCCACTATCATTGTGACGGCGGCCAACCTGATCGATGTTAAAGGTTTTGTGCACAACTGGCGTTACGATCACGCCGATGGCTCGGCCATGGCGGGCACTTTTCTGGGTGTACTGATGTTTGGTGTGGAGGCGGGCATAGGCCTGGGTATCGCCCTGTCATTCGCCACCCTAGTCTGGCGCAGCAGCCGACCCCATATCGCTGTAGTGGGACGGGTTTCCGGTACAGAGCATTTTCGCAATGTGCTGCGCCATACGGTGGAAACCCGGCCGCAGATTCTTTTTCTGCGCATAGACGAAAGCCTGTTCTTCAGCAATATCAGTGCAGTGGAGGACCGGTTGCTGAGTGAGCTGAAACGCCATCCGGACATACGCCATCTGGTATTGATTCTGTCCTCGGTGAACCGCATTGACGGAACCGCCCTGGAGCGCCTGTTCCAGGTAAACCGCGACCTTAAAAGCCGCAATATTTGCCTGCATCTGTCCGAGGTCAAAGGGCCGGTACTGGACCGCCTGAGCCGCTCAAAATTGCTGGGCCAACTGACGGGGCGGATTTTCCTGTCCACCTACATCGCTGAACTGGCACTGCGCCAGGATACGCAACAGGAACCGCAGGCGGGCCAAACCTGAGCCGCCCCCTGTACGCAGCCATCGGATACTGGCAAAATATCCAGTATTTGGCCGACAAAGACCATGTCTTCCTCCCACCTGACAGAAGAACAGCAGGCGATCGCAAATCATCCCGGTGGCCACGCCAAAATCATTGCCGTTGCCGGTTCAGGTAAAACCACCGCTCTGCTGCACTATGTAAAAAACCGACTGGGGAAAGGCACCGCCGCCAAACACATGCTGGTGCTGATGTACAACCGCAGTGCACGGGAGGATTTCGAGCAGCGCCTGGGACAACTGATCGACGGCCCGGTACCGGCGGTGCAGACCTTCCACAGCCTCGGGTACCGCCTCTACCGGCGCATGATCGCCAGAGGGCAGATTGCACAGGCGAACCTCACCCCCCTGTCCCAGTCTTCGGTCCAGCTGCAGATCTGGAAGGCCATCGAACAGTGTGCTCCGCCCGCGGAACTGGACGATATCCGCGCCCGTAAACAGGCGGAAATGGAAGCGGCGGAATGGTTTATCGACTACACCAAGACCATGCTGAGCGGCGATCTCAGTGCATTTCAGGAGCTGGGGCTCGGGGATGAACACCTGTATTTTCTCAAAGTCTTTCGCGCTTTTGAGCAGTGGCGTCACAGCCAGAGGGCGGTAACCTATGCGGACCTGATCTACGACCCCGCCCTCCTGCTCAGCTTATGTCCCGATATTGCCGAACAATACGGCGGCTTCTACCAGGACATCCTGGTAGACGAATATCAGGACATCAACGAAGTACAGCACTTCCTGTTGCGCGTACTGCACGGAAAATCCGCTAATGTGATCGCCATCGGCGACCCCGATCAGACAATCTACGAATGGCGCGGCTCCAAACCTGCCTATCTGCTCCGGCATTTCGATGGGGATTTCCCACCGTCAAACATCTATCACTTGAGCCGGACTTTTCGCTATGGCCACAGCCTGTCACTGGCCGCAAATCACTTTATCCAGAACAATCGCGAACGCGCGGATATTCTCTGTGTTTCCGCCAGTGACGAGACGAGTACAAACATCGAACTGGTGGGCACAGACCGGGAGGTGGCCTGGCTGACGGATCATTTGAGACGGCGGCAAAAAAAGGGTTTGCCATTGTCATCGGTCGCGATTCTCGTGCGTCTCTGGTCGGTCGCCGCACCTATCGAACTGGCGCTGCTCGCCGGGGGCATTCCCTATCGCTCGGCGAACCGCAACACCGTATTGTCCCGCCGCGAATTGCGCGCCCTGTTCTGGAGCCTCAACATCGCCTCAGGCCGCTTCACCCAACTAGCGCCCCAACGCCGCCAGCAGGGTCTCTACGAGTGGCTCACCGCGCCGCATACGCGGATCGCCAAAAAAATCCTCGAACCCCTGTGTGCCCAGCTGGCCCACCTCGACGAGGACTGGGGCCGGCATCTTATGGGTTCGCTGCCCAAAAGTCTCAGCCGGGCGCAGGCGAAACGGCTGCGCCAGCGGGCACGGCTGCTGACGGAAATAGAACAGTGGCGCGGCCTTGCCGGGGAACTGCTGCGACGCCATATGGGTGAACTGGACTACCTGAATGGTATTGCCGCCGACAGTTTTACCCGTCAGCAGGGGGAAGAGCGGCGGCAAACAGCACTGGCTTTCCAGTGCTACCTGGACGGTCTCAGGCAATCACCGGCAGATGCCCTGGCACACCTGCAGGAATTGCAGCAACAGCATTTGGACGGGGTTCAGACCAGCACTGATGCCGTGCTGATCACCACCATGCACCAGGCCAAAGGCCTCGAGTGGGATCAGGTAATTATTCCTTCACTGACACAACACAATATGCCGTATCTGCCGCAAAGGGATTTATCCACCCCGACCAAGGTGGAAAGCGAGCGGCGATTGATGTACGTGGCCATGACCCGTGCCCGCTGCCAGTTATACCTGCTGGCACCGACGCTCAAAGCACAAGAGAGCGACGGGCGGGAGCGACCTTCACCGTTTATCGAGGAAATGCATCTGCCACTCTGCGGACTCATTGAAGAGGGCCTGCGCTCCCGCCCCCGGCAGCTGCACAGCCCGCATCCGGTCACATCCCTGGTACTGCGCTACCTGGACGCCTGCGACTACAGCCCCGGCATTCATGCTCCCCCCCCGGCTCAACGGCGTCCGGCCCCTGGGGAAGGCATCCGCCACCACAAACTCGGTCACGGGCGGGTACTCAAATGGGAGGACCAAAGGGTGGAAATCCTATTCAGTGATCGAAAAATCCGTCGTTTTGACTGGCAGGCCCTATCCCGGCACCTGAGATAGGCGATGGAGAATCAAACCGGAGCATAATCTACAGGCTGTTGTCCCGAACAGAGATATTCGAGTCACAAGTCAAGCGTGTAACGGCTCGATTTATCGTGGAGGGTTTGCGGACATGCGCCGCAAACCTGGGTTGAGGAAAGCCGGGAAAGGATTTTTCAACGGGGGGAAACTAACGCTGGACATCACCTGTACTGTAAGCCAACTGCTCAGTGACGTCGAAGAAGAGCGCATACTCCTCACCGGACTCGGGGTCCCGCACCTGCATCTTGTCGTAGATGCCGTACTGGTCGTAGACGATGGAACGGTCGAGCACCTGGAGCCCTTTAAGGCGCACGAAACCCCGCAGCTCGGAGGTGGTGATGGTTCGGTAGGCGCTGTTCTCACTCCTGCCATCACCACTGGCTTCAATGGAACCCATAAGGCCGTCGACCATATAGCGATGCCTGTCCTCGCGCTGCAGATCCGCAGCGCGGCCGCTACAGACCACGCCGATCATATGCGCTTCCAAACTCATAAAGTTGCCGGACAGCACCTGGTCCACATAATTGAGGCAGGCATCATAATCGCCATCCTCCACCGCCTTATAGGCCTCCGGCAACCCCTCCAGCCTTACACCCCCATAGGGGTTGTATTCTGTGGACTGGGCGTACGCCCGACGCAGCTGATCGAAGTTCAGAGTAAACGAAAGCCTCTGCGCCTCCGACAGCAAACGGTGGTACTCGCTCACATGAACCGGTGCGGCGGGACTCTGTTCGGCCCCGGTCGCAGTGCGCAGTGGGTTACTGCTGCAGGCGGCGAGCAGCAGGCCTGTCGAAAGCATGGCACCCGCCAGGATCGAACTTCTACGCTTGGGTCTTACCATCGCCTGTTTCCGCCTCCGGTTTTACTTTACGGCCAAAAAAGCCTCTCTGTTCCGTTTCCGGCTCTGCAGTTTCCGGCTGCAGAAAATCCCGCAATTTCGCCTGCTCCCACATGGCATCCTGGTATCCCAATTCCATCAGCTCGCCCAGAAACGGCTTTTCGAACAACAGGTAACTGGCTGCCGAAGCACCTCCGCCCGAAGTAGTGGCGCCGGTGGCACGGAACAGCCAGCGCAGCGCCGATGGCAGATAACGCACCTTGCGCCCCGCCAACCGGTCCAGGCTCTGAGAGGGCTCTATAACCGCGGACTCCACCGGGCGCAGTGGCGCCAGCTGCAACAGCTCATCCCCTGGCACAGCGTCGAGCAAATGGTTGACCCTGTCCAGGTGTTCCAGATCCCCTTCGAGACTGTCGATAAATGCCGCATTGAACAGCTGTCCGGCTATCTGCGCCATTGACGGCGAATGTCTCGGTGTCATTGAACGACGCTTGCCCCAGTGCACTGGCGACCGGTTGCTGGACACCCCCACGACGAACACCCGGCTGGCGCCCAGATGCAGGGCCGGACTGATCGGAGCCAATTGGCGCACAGCTCCGTCCCCAAAATAATCGTTGCCAATCCTAACTGTGGGGAAGAGCGTGGGTATGGCGGTGGAGGCCATCAGGTGGTCCGCGGTCAATATCGTACGGGTACCGTAACGGCGGAAGCGACGCCACTCGCACAGGTCTTCCATCCCCTGAAAAAAACTGACGGATTCCCCGGCGCTATAGGACATGGCATTGACACAGACAGCGCGCAGACGCCCCTGTTCAATATTCTGCCGCAGGCTGCCAAAATCAATCGCTTCGTCGATCAACTGCCGCAACGGCTGGTTGTCCAACAGCGCCAGCGGCTTGCGTCGCGCTACCCCCTGGTTGAACAGCGAGCGGGAAATCGACAGCATATTGCCCAGCAGGCTGCGCCAGCTGCTGTTGTAGATCTGCTCTACGGTCAATTCCGCCCAGAGCGCACACAGGCGCTCCACTGCCTCGCGAAAAGTACCCCTATGGGAAGCCAGTAACAGCGCGTTTACGGCACCCGCGGAGGTGCCGCAGATAATCTGGAATGGATTGGGGCTTTCCGCCGGTGTCAGCTCCGCCAGCGCCTTCAGTACCCCAGCCTGATAGGCAGCGCGGGCACCGCCCCCGGACAGCACCAGAGCACTGGACTTGTGGGTCAGCTTGGGTATCTCTCTATTAGCGGTCAATTTATCCAACCAGTACCGGCTTGCATCAGAGTAACAGCCCCACTCGCAGGGGGCACTCCGCGGTGCCGTCGCCCCCCTCCGGGCCCACTATCATAACAGGGTCGCCGGCACAAAATCATGACTCAGCCGTCAGCCTGGACACTAGCGGTTCGCGCTCCGGACAGGCCAGGGACATATCCACCACATAGCGGCCGATGCCGTGCCCCCGATGCAATCGCGCGAGAAACTCCGGTACCTGCTCCAGCGAGATGTCTTCGGCGATCAGGTCCAGCTGTCTGCCGATATACCAGTCGCCCGCGAGGCGCTGCCACACGGCGCTTTTTTTCGCCAGCGGCAGCTCCACACTCTCCACCCCAAGGAGGCTGATGCCCCTCAGGATAAACGGGAATACATTGGCCTGGAACTGGGCCCCGGCCGCCATGCCACAGGCCGCCACGCCGCCCCCGTAGGCCAGGGATTTCACCACATTGAAAAGTGTTTCCCCACCGACGGTATCCACCGCCCAGGCCCACAGTGGCTTTGCTATCGCCTTGCTGGCAAAGGGGGCAAGGGTTTCCCGGTCGAGGACTTTCTGCGCCCCCAGCGCAGTCAGATACTGGGTTGACTCCAATTTACCTGTCACCGCCGCGACCCGAAATCCCAGATGGGCCAACAGCGCCACGGCGATAGAACCAACGCCACCGGTGGCACCGGTCACCAGCACCTCGCCATCCCCGGGTTTGGCACCGGCCTCCAGCAGCTTTTCCACGCACAGGCCAGCGGTCAGGCCGGCAGTGCCGAGAATCATGGCCTCCCGCAGGCTCAAGCCGTCCGGCAGCGGCAGAGCCCAATCCGAAGGGATACAGATGCATTCACTGTGCCCCCCGGGCGTATTCATTCCCAGGTCATATCCTGTGACCAGGATTTTGTCACCCGCCGCAAAAACCCCGCTCGAATCGCTGATCAAGGTACCTGCGGCATCGATGCCCGGGGTGTGGGGGTAATGCCGGGTCACGGCGCGATTACCATATGCCGACAGGGCGTCTTTGAAGTTCAGCGACGAATGGGACACCGCCACCAGCAAAGGATAGTCGGGCAATTCCTGTACCTGGCGCTCAACCAACCGCTGGTCAAACTTACCGGGGGCCACTTCCTCCACCAGAATCGCACGAAATCCTGTTTTCATACTGATTGGCCTCCGTTCCTCCCAACCCTATCCCGATTGGCGCGCCCGCAATACGGCGGTCTTTTTAGTTTCTCTTGGATCGCTTCCGTAACAATACTAGCGCACCAGCTTTTGCCGGCTGACGGCAGTACCCGAGACAGTGACTTAGGCCGGCCTTGTACTGGCCTTTACCCCATCATCGGGCCACCTATTGGGCCTGGTGGCGCCAAGCGGCCAGGCGTGAGAAGAGGCGTACAAGCGCAGCCTCCACCCCGGTTTGCACCGCCAGGCCCATTTTCTTGGCAATATTTCTCCTTTCCTTGTACTCCACCAGGTACAACTCAGCATCGCGGGCCCTGCCGGTGAGGTATTCATCCGAAGTCTTCAGCTCGTCGACCAGTCCCAGCTCCAGCGCCCGCTGGCCAAACCAGACCTCTCCGGTGGCAACGCTGGCCACATCCAGTTGCGGCCTGTACTCCGCAACAAAATGCTGAAACAGCACATGGATGTCTTCCAGATCGCTCTGGAATTTCTCACGCCCCTCCTCGGTGTTTTCTCCAAACATGGTGACAGTGCGCTTGTACTCACCCGCAGTGAACAATTCAAAATCTACGTCGTGGCGTTTGAGCAGGCGGTGAAAGTTCGGCAGCTGCGCCAGTACACCAATGGACCCAAGCATGGCGAAGGGCGCAGCAATGATACGGTCTGCCACGCAGGCCATCATATAACCGCCACTGGCAGCCACTGTGTCGACGGCGATGGTCAGCTTGATTCCCGCACTGCGCACTCGCGCCAACTGGCTGGCGGCCAGCCCGTAATTCGCAACCATGCCACCGGGACTTTGCAGACAAACAACCACCTCGTCGGCGGGTTCAGCCACCTGAAGAATGCCAGTGATCTCCTCGCGCAACTGGGACAGTGCGCTGGCTTTGATGTCGCCATCGAAATGGGCGACGAATACCCGACTGGCGTCTTCGTCACCCCTGTCCCCGGCTTTCGCCGGTGTGTGGTGGTCACCGGCCTCGGCGTCAGCCTCGCCCTGCTCCGGCACCGGGGTGTCGGTACTTTCGAGGTCCGCGCGCCGCACCGATTGCGCCGGCTTTTGCTTACGCCTGGCCTTGTGCTTGTCCTGTAACGCCTTGGCCGCGGCTTTGTGCTCCTTGGCCTGCTGCTTTTTGACGCGGTGGAACTCCCGCTTGTCCATCACCGCTTCCAGCAGTGCATCTTTCATCGCCTCATAGCGTTCGTTGAGATGCGAAACCCTGATGTGTCCCTGGGACCGCTCCTTCAGATGCTCGCGGTTGGCAACCACAAAGCCAATGACAACCAAAAGCGCCGCTACCATTGTGACCACTTTGGCCAGAAAAAGGCCGTATTCACTGATAAATTCCACTGAGACTCCCACTCTGAATCAATTTATTGGCCGTCGGCCAAACGCGTTATTGCTAC
Organism: Microbulbifer sp. TYP-18; assembly: GCF_040932045.1. Lineage (NCBI taxonomy): Bacteria > Pseudomonadati > Pseudomonadota > Gammaproteobacteria > Cellvibrionales > Microbulbiferaceae > Microbulbifer > Microbulbifer sp. TYP-18. Next base: position 148,374 of record NZ_JBFRBC010000003.1, on the reverse strand, counting down.
TGCCATGCCTCCAGTGCCGACTCCGCCTGCTGGTTCAGCGGCCGCGCCAACAAACCCGCATGGCTGATCCGCACATCGTAAACCGCACCGTCCCGCATGGGCACAAAGGTCGCACTGCCATATACGGTATCGACAAAAGGCAAGCCATCACCGACCTGCCGCAGAAATTGCCACACATCAACGCCGTAGTTGCTGCCCTGCAGTTGGTGCACTGTTCGCTGTTTGACGCGCTCATCCTGCAGTGTCAGATAACGGCCACTGATACGGTCCAGGCGGTAGGCCGGTTGAATTCCCCAGCGCGCCAGCGGCCCCTTCCATTTGAGTATACGCGCGTCCAGCTGCCACTGGTCCCCCCTGAGTTCCACCTCCCGAATCAACCCATCCTCATCGGCAAATTTGGTCAAAAAATGCTGGGGGTCAATTTCGCGAAACGACAGGGTTCCGACACTCTGCTCTTTGGCGAGGTTGCGATAACTGTATATATCGGCCGCCACCAGCACCACCATCAAGGCGGCGCCACACAGGGCGAGACCAATGGCCCCACGAATAAAACCAAACAGCCAGCTGCCGCCAACCAGCACCCGCCCGCCCCAAAAAACCAGTAGCAGCGCCAGCATGGCAACAAGCAGCGCAATCGCTATGTACATGGTGTCAGAACTCCCGTTATCCGGCCCCGCGAGCCGCAATTTCAGCAAAGGTCCTTATCAGCCGCCCGGACAGCGTTTCGGCCGGCGGCACTTCGGGCAGAGCCCGATAGTGAAACCAATCGGCCTCGGCGATCTCCTCCCCATCCACGCGGATGTCCCCGCCGGCCCAGTGCGCCAGGTAGCCCAGCATCAACTGGCCGGGAAAAGGCCAGGACTGACTGGCGACATACTGCACCGGCCCCACTTCCACGGATACCTCTTCGGCGACTTCCCGCACCAGCGCCTGTTCTGCACTCTCACCCGGCTCGACGAACCCCGCCAAAGCCGTAAAGAGGCGATGGCGGTGATGGGTATGGCGGGCCAGCAGGCATTCCTCCCCCTTGATCACCAGCATAATGACACAGGGGGAAATACGCGGGTAAGCGGTGAGATGGCAGCGGGGGCACTCGCGGGCGCGCTCACTGGCGTGATAATCCGTGGGCGAACCGCAGCGGCCACAAAAACGGTGGTCGCTGTCCCAGTTGACCACCTGAACCGCGCGTCCCGCCAGGGCAAAAAGTGACTCATCCACACGCCCGAGCAGATTGCGCAGCCCGCGCCACTCGCAGCCGGGGACTTCTGCCTGGGTGGCCAGGGCGTGCACCCCCACCGGCTCGCCGCCGAGTTCACCCAGGTAGTGGCTGCTGCCAATCGCACCCCCCGGGAACCGGTTGCCCCGGTGCAGAAAATCGCCGTCGCGACACAGGAGCCATCCATCCGCCACAAAGATATGACGGGCAAAAGGTGGCTCGGGGCGCACTTTCGCGGCGGGGACAAAAACCTCGTTCAATTTGGGCTCCAATCAGGCGACCTCTACCGGATAGCCCAGTACCGCCAGGCTCTCGACCGCCAGATTGAGGGACTGGACATCCGCTTGGCGATTCAGCTTGAGTTCGCCCAGATAGTATTCCAGGCTGATGATGGCGTCCGCAAACACATCCAGAGATTGCTCCAGCTCCGGTGCCACATCGCGCCTTTCCATCACCGTCTCCACGAAAGCCATCAGCCGCTCGACCACGGCGGCGGCCCGACTCAGCCCCAGTGCCAGCAGACCGCCCCGCAGTGTGTTCAGGGTGGTCGGCACATTGCGGATATGGCCGTGGTCAAACTCGGATTCCGCGTAGGAAGCGAGCGCGCGCTTGATCATTGACAGGCCCGCCTCCGCTTCACGCAGCACCGCCTGCTCGGCTTCTGCCAGCTGGCTGCCCTGCAGTGAGATATCCGCGTGGCCGTACTCGTCCAGGTCGATACTGGCGCTCTGGCGCAGCACCCGAACGGCGCTGTCCACCTGCAGCACCTGGCCGGTCAACCGCTGCAGTACCGCCGGCGGGATCTGCCCCCCACCATCACCGCCCTGGCGAAATTCCATTAGAGCCGCCCGCAAACCGTCGGACAATCGCTTGAAATTGAGCAGCTGCATGGTCCCGGCAATGCGCTGCAGGCTGCCGATGAGACCGCTGTCTCCCCCCAGGTCATCCACCACCGAAAGCGATTCGGCATCATCCAGCATGCGGCGCACGCCGGCCAGTTCCTCTTCCAGAGCCTTGGCCACTGCATTGATCGCCGTGGCCCCGGGGCCACCCAGGCTGGCCCTTTCACGCTCCAATTCCTCGTCGTTGTAGCCGAGAGGCTGCACCGCAAAGGCTTCCAGGATTTGATCACCCTGCCCACCGGGCCCCGCCAGGGCCACCCAGTACAGACACTCCCTGACCAGCACCGGTGGCGACGGCTGATCCAGGGCACTGTCCCCCTGCTTCTGCAGGGCCCGCAAACTCCGGTCCAGCATACTGAACACCATGATACGGGAGCGATTGGGACGCATTTCCCGCACCGCCATGGCACCCAGGGCCTCGCCGGCCAGGGCCCAGAGTTTGCCGTTGGGGCGGCCGGCAGAGACGCTTGCCACCCGCTGCAGGGCCCGCGCCATCATGGTAAAGGCGGGCTTCAGGGGTTTACCCTGCAACAGCGCCAGCAGCCCCAGTTGATACATATGGCGAAACCGGCGCAGGAAAGAATTGAGCTCTTCCGGCATCACCGCTGAGGAGGCGACTCCGGGGACATTGGCATCCAGGCGACAATGAAAAAAGTGGCTTTCGGGCACCGGCGAGTGGCCGCGCGCAAGACGCAGATTGTTGATGTAGGGTATCAGCAGCTCCGGGCGGGCGACGGCCCGGCTCTGCACGACTTCGAGGTAGCGGGACAATACGTAAAAACTGGTGCCCAGGCTATCCAACAGCTCTGCAACCACTTCCTGCCGGCCCTGCTGTACCTCGAGCAGCGCCGCCAGCATCTCCTGAGCCAACAGCTCCCCGCCTCTCAGCTGCACCAGTTGCAGTGCCCCACCGGCTTGCCGCAACATCGCCAGGCACTGGTCAATGGCCTGCTCATTCACCCGGTCGGCGGCAAACTGGTCCAGGTGGGACGCCGCTGCATCAAGGGTAGCCGCCAACTCGTCTTTGACCAGACTGACCGAGGTAAGGTTAATCTCTCGCGCTTGGGTCACTGCTTCACCACTGCAATAAAATGTCACAAACGAACAATAAATGACCAAAACTTACAGGTTTGGCCGACGTATGAGCAATCTATCCTAAACCCACAAAGAATCCAGCTTTATATCCAGATATTCCACCAAGTAATCGACAATTCCGCGGTTGACATGGAGACAATGGCCACAGCACTTGAATTTTCCCGGGAACTGGGTAGCGTTCATTACCCGCCGGCATACTCCGGGAAGCTCCCAGGTGGGCAGCTTCCCCCTATGCGTGGCACAATGCGGCTACTACTGCTGCCCGAGGGCTCACCGGCGATGCGTACTGAATGCTAACTCTGCGACCGCCGCAGCCATCGTGAAATCGACTTGGCAGGGCCCCGGGAGAGGGGTCGAAAAACAACCGAGGAAGTGAGAATGACTACATATAACAATGCGGTGGCCGCAACCGGTAGCGGCCTCAGCCGCGCATTTACAGAAAATTTCCTCGGCGAGGCACCGGACTGGTACAAGCTGGTAATCGCCCTCTTCCTGATCGTCAACCCTCTGCTGCTCTATGTGAGCACGCCCTTTGTCACCGGTTGGGTTCTGATTGGCGAGTTTATTTTCACTCTGGCAATGGCCCTGAAGTGTTATCCGCTGCAACCCGGGGGACTGCTGGCCATTGAAGCGGTGCTGATGGGGATGACTTCAGCCGATGCTGTCTATTTTGAAATCACCGACAATTTTAAGGTGATTTTGCTGCTGATGTTTATGGTGGCCGGCATCTACTTTATGAAGAGCCTGCTGCTTTTTGTGTTCACCAAAATTTTAATCAATATTCGTTCCAAAACACTGCTGTCACTGCTGTTTTGCAGTGTGGCAGCAATTCTATCCGCATTTCTCGACGCCCTGACGGTAACCGCGGTTCTGATTGCCGTAGCGGTGGGATTTTACTCAGTCTATCATCGTGTCGCCAGCAACCGCCCCCATCATCATCACGACCACGACCACTCCACCGATGACCATGTGGTGGAGTACCATCGCGAAGACCTGGATCAGTTCCGCGCATTTCTGCGCAGTCTCATCATGCACGGTGCCGTGGGTACAGCGCTGGGTGGTGTCTGCACCCTGGTGGGTGAACCACAAAACCTGTTGATCGCGGAGAAGGCAGGCTGGGAATTTTTGCCGTTTTTCACCATCATGGCGCCGGTCACTATTCCCGCCTTTATTGCCGGCCTGATCACCTGCGGGCTGCTGGAAAAACTGGGAATCTGCGGCTACGGAGCCAAGCTTCCCGCCGCCGTTCGCGAAGTTTTGGTGATATACAATCGGGAACAGGAACAGCGGCGAACCCCAAGGGACATTGCCGAGCTGTGGGCTCAGGGAATCGTAGCCGTGGTACTGGTTCTGGCGCTGGCCTTTCACGTGGCCGAAGTGGGGATCATCGGCCTGATGATTATTGTCCTGCTGACCGCCTTCACCGGGGTTGTGCAGGAGGCCCGCATCGGCCACGCCTTTGAAGAGGCGCTGCCCTTTACCGCTCTACTGGTTGTATTCTTCGCTATCGTTGCCGTCATTCACGAACAACACCTGTTCGAACCGGTCACCCTCTTTGTCTTGGGGCTTGAACCGCAACAGCAGCCTGGAATGCTGTTTCTCGCCAACGGTATTCTGTCCATGATCAGCGACAACGTATTCGTGGCCACGGTTTATATCAACGAAGTGGAAGCGGCCCTGACCGCGGGCGACATCACCCGTGAACACTTCGACAAGCTGGCGGTCGCCATCAATACCGGCACCAATCTACCCAGTGTCGCCACACCAAATGGCCAGGCGGCCTTCCTGTTCCTGCTCACCTCCGCCCTGGCACCCCTGATCAGGCTGTCCTATGGACGCATGGTGATCATGGCTCTGCCCTATACCCTGGTGCTCACAGCCGTGGCATTCACCTGTGTCGTATCAGTGCTTTAACTAATAACCAAGAAAAAGGGCAGCGGATGCTGCCCTTTTTAATTTGCCCTGCAATCCGGTAGATGATCCCCCATAGACCGGATTGTCGCCCTTGAAAGCCTGCGTATATCCCGCGGAAACGCACACCTTTTCAAAGGCCTGCGAAAACCCCTACGGGCGCGGTACACCCCGGCCCACGGCCCCTACCAAAAGTGTTTGCCGGCGGTTTTCTCGAGCAAATTCAACATGGTCTGATGTCCCTCCAGCTCTTCCTCTGTTGCCGATACCACCGGAAGTGGCTGGCGGTCGCCAGCCAGTCTGCGCACGGGGCCCGCGGCAGACTCCGGCCCCTGGCTCCTTGCACCCTCATCGCCGCGGATATCTCCGTCCTGGGTCAGTGCAAGGCCCGTCTGCCCCCCCGTCATCAGCAAAAATACATCGGCGAGGATTTCCGCATCGAGCAGGGCGCCGTGCAGATCGCGCTGGGAGTTGTCGACGAAATAGCGTTTGCACAGCGCATCCAGACTGTTTTTTTGTCCGGGGTGCTTTTCCCGTGCCAGGGCTAGCGTATCGAGGACACTGCAATGGTCCGTCACGCGCCGCCAGCGCGGGCTGGCGAGCAATTTGAGCTCCCAGTCAATAAATCCCACATCGAAGGGTGCGTTGTGGATCACCAGCTCCGCGCCTTCGCAAAAGCTCATAAATTCATCGGCGATCTGGGCAAATACGGGCTTGTCCTGCAGGAACTCATTGGTAATTCCATGTACCTCGATAGCGCCATCTTCAACCTCCCGCTCCGGGTTGATGTACTGGTGATAGTGGCGCCCGGTCAGTTTTCGATTGACCAGTTCCACACAGCCAATCTCGATAACCCTATGTCCCGTTTTCGGGTCCAGTCCGGTGGTTTCTGTATCCAGGACTACCTGTCTCACCTTCACCCCTCCAGCTCTTCGATGCCGCGATTCGCCAGTTGGTCGGCCCGCTCATTGCCGGGGTGTCCGGAATGCCCCTTGACCCAGTGCCAGTGAACATCATGCCCGGCGACACTCTGATCCAGGCGCTGCCACAGATCCGCGTTTTTGACAGATTTCTTGCTGGCTGTCTTCCAGCCGTTCTTTTTCCAGTTGTGGATCCAGCTGGTGATTCCCTGGCGCAAATACTGCGAATCCGTATGCAAATCCACGCGGCAGCGCTGCTTGAGCGCATCGAGCGCCTCAATCGCGGCCAGCAACTCCATACGGTTGTTGGTGGTGTAGGACTCCCCACCGTAAATTTCCCGCTCTGTGTCCTCATACTTCAACAGAACGCCCCAACCGCCAGGCCCGGGATTGCCCCGGCAGGCGCCATCGGTAAATATCGTGACTTGTTTCAATTCAACAACTTTTTTTGGGTGTAACGAAAGGGTGCTCGAATCTAGAAGACTACTGCCGGCGCTCACGCTTGGAGACGCGCAGGCTGGTGGGTACTGCGCCCATTACCGGTTTGCGTTCGCTACGCCAATCGAGTCTGATGGTGCGCATACTGGCCACTTCCTTGCGCGCGACTATGAGGTAAAAGCCCCCCCAAGGCAAGCGCCAGCGGGCCCCCACACCTTCCATCCAGGAGGTATTGGCGAGAAGTTCCCGGTGCTGCAGGGGCAGGCGAAAGAACCCCCTTTCGATACTGCAGGCCTGTAAATCCAGCAGCGTCATCCAATCGGCGACACGCGCCGCCCGCAGCTGATTGCCGACCTGGTAAGCCCCGCTGGAAAACAACAGCCGGGACAACCCCAGCAGGGAGAAGGGGTTGAAGCCGATCAGGACCATATGCCCACCGGGAATCATCACTCTTGCCGCCTCCCGCAACAGCTGATGAGGGTGCGGGGAAAAATCCAGCAAATGGTGCAGAATCACCACATCAACCGACTCGCTGGGCAGCGGCAGCTGCTCGAAGTCCGCCACCGCAGCGCCACCCTGCTTCTCGCTGCTACCCAACCGAAAACGGTGATTGATGCGACTACAGGCCGCGAAGTCCACTTTGCTCGAGACCCCCGCCTGGAGCAAATGGTAGCCAAACAGCCGCTCCACGACGGGCTCTGCCAGCGCCAACTGCTGTGTGAGAATCTCCTCCCCAAGGCAGCTGCCAAACCACCGTTCGAGCCGCTCACACGACTGTGCCAGAGAAGGTGGCTCCCTGCGGGGACCCAGAATTGACTTGCCGGCCATAGTTTCTCCCGTTACCGGTGCCGCTGCGAACAACGTCCGCAATTTACAGGCTTTGGTTTTAGGGGGCACGGTTGCCGAAAATACCGCGCCCCGACCGCGCGCAATCACTTTGTCGCGCCCACCTTATGGTATCTTTGCCCCACTAGGGTAGCGGGCGGATAAAATGCTGACAATCTCACCCATTGGGGCCTTCAGCGACAACTATATTTGGCATCTCGAAAGGGACGGCGAGCACTGGGTGGTCGACCCGGGGGATGCACAGCCGGTAGTGTCGGCACTGGCAGGAGCTTCCCTGAACGGGATTTTGGTCACACACCATCACTTCGACCACACCGGCGGCATAGCAGAACTGGTGGCCCGCTACCACTGCCCGGTCTATGGGCCAGATGGTATCCCCGGCGTCACCAAACCACTGCGCACTGGGGACAGCTGCCAAATTATGGGGCTGCCCCTGAGCGTCATAGATGTGCCCGGCCACACTCTCGACCATCTGGCCATGATCCTGGAAGAGCCCACCGACGGGGGCGCCCTCTTGCACCTGTTTTGTGGCGATACTCTATTCGCGGCGGGATGCGGCCGGCTGTTCGAAGGCACTGCGGAACAGATGTATCGGTCACTGCGCAAACTCAGCGGGCTGCCGCCGGCGACCCGGGTCTATTGTGCCCACGAGTATACCCTGGCCAATTTGCGCTTTGCCGCGGCGGCGGAACCCGGCAATACAGTCGTCCTGGACCGCATCGCCGAGGTGGAGGACCTCCGCGCAAAAAACAAGCCCACGCTCCCCTCTACTATCGGCGAGGAGCTGGCCACCAACCCTTTTCTCCGCTGCCACATCGCCGCCATAGCCCGACGCGCCACCGGGCAGAGCGCAGCCGCCGAACCGGAGGAAGTGGAGGTATTTGCGAGGCTGCGCAGCTGGAAAGACAACTTTTGACCGATGGCGCAACTGACCCACCTGCCCCAGGGCTAGACGGAGAGAGACAGGCCCGCCTGGGCAAAAAATACCCAAACTGGATTGACCTTGTTCGAGAGAAGCCTTTAGAATCAATTTATTATAGAAAAGAGCTCAGTTTTAACTCAAAGTGATTAGTCACTGAGCGGGAATCCAGTACAAGAACAAGTCGCGGAAACAAGAATGGTTCAAAAGAAGTTAGCCGTTGCCGTGCTGGCAGCGGCGGTGGGTGCTTGTGCGCAAGTACAAAACCAAAGCACAGCGCCCGGGGAACAGCCTCTCCAGGACGATCCTTTAGTCGCTGTGGGCGACAAACCGGTCGATCCCCCCCCCGAGATACAAATAGCACCGGCCCCGGTTGATATCTGGGACCGGCTGCGCCGTGAATTCCATTTGGAGCGGCATCTCGAGAACCCCAAGGTACAGGATTACATTGCCTATTTCGCGCGCAATGAGGGCTATATGGCCAGGGTTACCGAGCGCTCCCGACGCTACATTTTCCATGTGGTGGAGCAACTTGAGCAGGCGAACATGCCTATGGAGCTCGCCCTGCTGCCCATCGTGGAGAGCGCCTATGACCCCTTTGCGTTCTCCCACGCCCGCGCTTCCGGCATGTGGCAGTTTATTCCCGCCACGGGACGCTCTTTCGGGCTGCAGCAGAACTGGTGGTATGACGGGCGTCGGGATGTCCACGAATCCACCCGTGCCGCCATCCAGTATTTTTCCTATCTGTCCGCGCGCTTCGACGGCGACTGGGAATTGGTCCTGGCGGCGTACAACGCCGGGGAAGGCACGGTTCGCCGGGCCAGAGAGCGCAATGCACGTCGCAATATGGGTACCGGCTTCTGGGATCTGAAGCTGCCGCGGGAAACCCAGCGCTATGTGCCGCAATTGCTGGCACTGGCTGAAGTAGTCTCCAAGCCGGAATACTATGGCGTGAAGCTGTATGACATAGCCAATGAACCCTACTATGCCGCAGTCGATGTGGGCAGCCAGATAGACATGGCCCAGGCGGCCAGGCTTGCCGACATAGAAGTGGAAGAGCTTTATCTGCTGAACCCCGGCTATAACCGCTGGGCTACGGATCCCAATGGCAGCCACCGCCTACTGGTGCCGGCAGACAAGCGCGAGAAAATGGAACTGGCGCTCACCGAGCTGCCGCTGGACCAGCGCGTGACCTGGCAGCGCTACAACATTGCGCGGGGTGATACCCTTTCGACCATTGCGCGGAGATATGAAACCACGGTAGCCGCTATTCGCGAGGCCAACAAACTGCGCAGCAATAATATCCGCGCGGGCAAAACCCTGCTGATTCCCAGTGCCGCAGGACCAGGTGCCCAGTTTGCCTACACACTGGATCGAAGGGTCGGGAATCAACGCTCAGCGAGTCAGGGTAAAAAGGGCAGCTATACCGTGCGCCCGGGAGACACCCTCTGGGAGATTTCCCGCTCTCTGCGCGTCAGCGTCAGTGATCTCGCCAATTGGAACAGTATGGCGCCGGGCGACACCTTGCGCCCGGGCCGCAGCCTGGTCACCTATAGCAATGGCGGCGACAGCCGCACTACCCGCAAGATTTCCTACCATGTGCGCAGCGGGGATTCTCTGTACCGCATAGCACAAAAATTCAGCCTGAACATAAGCGATATACTGCGCTGGAATAAACTCAACAAGTCCAGCTATCTGCAACCGGGCCAGCGGCTTACTCTGTTTGTCGATACGGCTGCCAGCGGCTGACCGAAAGACACCAAAACCCGGCCAGTGCCGGGTTTTGGTGCGAAACTGCAAGACCCGCTAGTTGGCCTCAAAAATCTCTATATCGGCTTCATCGGCCAGGTGCTTCCGCACCGCCACCAACTCCGCATTGCCGGACAGGGAACCCAGTTGCTGCAGCAGCGCGCGGCGCTGCTCAACACTCTGACTGGCAAAATCTCCCGGGCGGACCTTGCGTAGTCGCAGCAGCACCTGATCGCCACCGTCAGTGGCAAACACGGTGGTCAAATCACCATCCGACGGTGCCGGCAATGCAAATGCCTTGGTGATAATCTCGCCGCGCTGGCCAAAGCCACCACGCCGGGTTTTGTCACTGGTTTCCAGCGTCAGTTCGTTGTCTTTGGCCAGTTCCGCAAAATCGGTTCCCGCCGCGACTTCCTGCTCCAGGACCTTGGCACGTTCGGCCAATTGCGCACTGGCCTTGTCCCGCTTGAGCCGATCCGTGATTTGGGTGCGAACCTCCGGCAGGGGAAACACACCCGCTGGCTGGTGCTGCGTCACTCGCAGTACAACTGCGTGGTTCTCGGTGAGATTCAACACGTCTGAGGTATTGCCATCCTCCATCACTTCCGGAGAGAAGGCCGCGGCCACCACCTGCTCATTGGCCACTATTCCGCTACCGCCCTCTCGCGCGAAAAGCTCGCTGGTCTGCAGCGGCACACCAAGTTCCTCTGCCGGTCCGGCCAGGGTTTCCGCATTGTATGCCAGGTCTGTGAGGCGTCCCAGGGTAGCCACGAATTCCCGCTCGGCGGCCGCATTGCGAAGCTGCTCCGCAATTGCCCCTTGTCGTTCCTCGAAACTGGGAATCTCCGCATCCTCTACTTCAAGCAATTTGATAAAGTGGGTGCCGCTGTCGGTGACCACTGGACCTGACACCTGCCCAACTTCCAGTTTGGCCAGTGCCTCTTCAAAGTTCTGCGGAAACACATCTCCAGAGGTGAAGCCGAGGTCGCCCCCCTCTTCACTCGAACCCAGGTCATCGGACAACTCTTTCGCCAGTTCTGCGAAATCCTCACCGGCATCCAGCCTCGCCTGAACCTCATCGACTTTATCCTGAGCGGCGTCTTCCAACAAAATGTGCGCTGCCCGACGGCGAACCTGGGTCTGGAGATTTGCTACTTCCTGCTCGTACTGTGCCCGCACGTCCTCGGGAGATACATCTATACCGCTGGCAAACAGCTCCGGCTTTAACTCTATATATTCGATTGCTACCTGCTCGGGGCGCTGAAACTGAGCTTGGTTATCCTGGTAGTACCGTTCGACCTCTTCCTCGGTTACCGAAGCCTGGTCCACAAGTGGCTGTACCGGCAGAATTGCGTAATCAAAGTCACGCTCTTCCATGGATATGGTTACCACCTGCTCCGCATCCCGGCGTGTGGCAAAAGCACTGTCCGCAATACTGTCCGCATACTGTTGCAGCACTATATCCCGTTCGATAATCTGGCGAAAACTGGCCGGGCTGTATCCCATCCGGCGCAGAGCGTCGCGGAAGGTTTGTGGATCGAACCTGCCGTTGATTTGAAAAGCGGGAATCAGCACGGTTTCCTGATCGACCGCCGCCGCACTCATCACCATGCCACTCTTCTGCGCAGCCTGGCGCATTACCGCACTGCTGATCAATTGCTGTAACACCGGATCGCGCAACTGCTCGTCACTGAGCAAATCCGCCGGTACATTTTCTCCATACTGACTCATGATCAAATTGCGGCGATTTTGAATCGCGCGCTGCAGATCCAGATTACTTATTTTCTCGTCGTTGACTTCAGCCACCTTGTCGGCGTATCCGCCACTTGCACCGGTGAAGAAATCAATACCGCCGATTACCATAATAAAACCGAAAAAACCGGCTACTATGATCGCGGCAGTGCCTTTCAGGTTGTCACGCATGGACTGAAGCATGCTGAGCTCCGAATTTAGCTGTTACTTTTGCCTACCAGATATAAAAAAGGCGCATCCGAGAGATACGCCTCTTTGAAGCTTTGATTGTTTCGAAATCGAGGCTTCTTAGTTTACCGCGTCTTTCAGCGCCTTTCCGGCCTTAAAACTCGGGATTTTTGCCGCCGCGATTTCGATAGGATCGCCGGTGCGTGGATTGCGACCGGTACGGGCCGCACGCTCTTTGACTACGAAGGTGCCGAAACCCACCAGAGCCACCTGATCACCCTTTTTGAGCGCATCAGTGATGCTATCCGTCATTGCCTCCAGGGCACGGCCGGCCGCAGCCTTAGGAATATCTGCTGACGCGGCAATCGCTTCAATCAGTTCGGACTTATTCACGCTTAATCCCTCTGTATCATCTTTTAAGGTATTTAACAGACGCCCCCTCTGTGCGCCTCTGTATTCATGGCTACAATTGCCGGCGGCTTATGTGCAGGCCAATAAGCCCCGCTTTATACCAACTGCCCGATAACCGGTCAAGGAACCATGCGGGGTTCCGGGCAGTTTAGCTCGGTCTAACCGGCCACAAATGCCTGAAAGGCTACTTTTTAACCTAAGTTGCACCAACGCCCCGGGCGACGCCGCAATGTCAATGGTGTTGGAGCGACTGAGAACGCTCCTCCGCCTTCTTCTGCAGCGCCAGGTACTCTTCATCCGACAGCGAACGGGGCTTGTGCTCCAGGGCCAGACCCAGTACCTGATCAATCCAGGTTACCGGTTTGATCACCAAATCCTGTTGAATATTATCCGGAATATCCTTTAAGTCACGCTCGTTGTCTGCGGGGATCAGCACAGTTTTTATACCGCCCCGATGCGCTGCGAGAAGCTTCTCCTTTAGCCCGCCAATGCGCAGGACTTCGCCCCGCAGAGTAATTTCCCCGGTCATGGCCACATCGGCACGCACCGGAATGCCGGTGAGTACCGATGCCAGGGCTGTACACATGGCAATCCCCGCCGAGGGGCCATCTTTGGGTGTGGCGCCCTCTGGCACATGAATATGAATGTCTTTGGTGTCAGTAAAGTCCGGTGCCACGCCCAGAGATTGAGCCCGGGTGCGCACTACAGTGAGGGCGGCCTGGATCGACTCCTGCATTACGTCTCCCAAAGAGCCGGTTTTAATGACACGCCCTTTACCCTGTACCGCAGATGCCTCAATAGTCAGCAGCTCGCCGCCAACCTCCGTCCAGGCCAAACCGGTAACCTGGCCGATTTTATTTTCCTCCTCGGCCCGGCCATAGTCGAACTTCCGCACCCCGAGCAGGGACTCCAACTGGTCCGGCTGCACCACCGCCTTGGATCCGGTGGCGTTGCGCACATGCTCTGTCACTACCTTGCGGCAGATTTTGGCGATCTCCCGGTCCAGCCCGCGGACACCTGCCTCGCGGGTGTAGTAACGCACTATGTCACGCACTGTATCGTCCGACAAAACCAGTTCATCGTCTTTCAGACCGTTCGCCTTGCGCTGCTTGGGCACCAGATACCGCTGGGCAATATTGCGCTTCTCATCCTCGGTGTAACCGGGTATGCGTATCACTTCCATGCGGTCCAGCAGAGGGCCGGGTATATTCATGGAGTTGGAAGTGCACACGAACATTACGTCGGACAGGTCATAGTCCACTTCCAGGTAATGATCGTTAAACGATTTGTTCTGCTCGGGGTCCAGTACCTCCAACAATGCGGATGCGGGGTCGCCCCTGTGGTCCATACCCATTTTGTCCACTTCATCCAACAGGAACAGGGGGTTTTTTACTCCAGCCTTGGAAATTTTCTGGATCAGCTTGCCAGGCAGAGAACCGATATAGGTGCGCCTGTGCCCCCGAATTTCCGCCTCATCGCGCACGCCTCCCAGGGCCATACGTACATACTTTCGGTTAGTGGCGCGGGCGATAGACTGGCCGAGCGAGGTCTTGCCGACACCAGGAGGTCCCACCAGGCATAAGATCGGTCCCTTGACCCTCTTAACCCTTTTCTGCACCGCCAGGTATTCGAGGATTCTTTCCTTCACCTCCTCCAAACCATAGTGGTCCTTGTTGAGAATTTCCTCGGCTTTTTTCAAGTCGTGACGTACCCGGCTGGCCTTTTTCCACGGGACGTTCAGCATCCAGTCGATGTAACTGCGCAACACCGATGCCTCTGCGGACATTGGTGACATCATCTTCAGCTTGCCCAGTTCGGTGCGAGTTTTCTTTTCCGCTTCGGAAGACATACCGGAATCGGTAATTTTCTTTTCCAGCTCTTCGATTTCATTTGGCTCCTCGGTAATTTCACCGAGTTCCTTCTGAATGGCTTTCATCTGCTCATTCAAATAATATTCGCGCTGGCTTTTCTCCATCTGCTTTTTCACACGCCCGCGGATTCGTTTTTCGACCTGGATCAGATCAATTTCCGAATCCATCAGCCCGAGCAGATGCTCGAGACGCTGCTTCACGCTGGCCGTCTCCAATAACTCCTGCTTTTGCTGCAGGTCCAGCGACATGTGCGCAGCGATAGTGTCCGCGAGCCGTCCCGGTTCGTCTATTCCGGACAGAGAGGTGATGACCTCGTTGGGCACCTTTTTGCTCGCCGAGACGTATTGCTCGAACTGCGTCATGGCCGAACGAACCAGCGCTTCCGCCTCGGCTTCCGGAATGTCCTCGGTTTCCATGGACTCTACAGTGGCGCGGTAGTGCCCGTCACCTTCCATCACTTCGAGGATATGCACCCGTCGACTGCCCTCTACCAGCACTTTGACAGTGCCGTCGGGAAGCTTTAGCAGCTGCAGCACACTGGCAACTGTGCCAACCCGATATATGTCTTCGGCACTCGGATCATCCTCCGATGCCTGACGCTGCGCCACAAGCAGCACCTGCTTGTCGTTGCGCATCGCCTCCTCCAGCGCATCGATAGACTTTTCCCTACCAACGAACAGGGGGATCACCATATGCGGGTAAACAACGACATCGCGCAGCGGTAGCAGCGGATATTCAAACTTGGGGGCGGATGGCTGATCCATAGAACTCCTCTCGGCCCAAAAACAGGGGGATAAGTATTATCGCGGGATTCTGCGCGGTTTTTGCGCACTTCAGCCACAGGCTGATTGCTTTCCACCACCTATAGATAGGGGTGCGCCCGTGAAATACAAGTCTAACCTCTCCGTCCGGCGGTACCGACCCGGAATTTGACCAAAGTCGACCCCGGGGTACCACATTGGGGAGGTCGCCCGGGAAACCGCTGCCGGGCGAAAATTTGTCAGGTGTTACTTTTATGACCCTAACGGCCATCAGGAGTGCACGGGTATCCGCGCTCTTGCAGGCACAGGAGAAGCGCCGGAAGCTGGGCCCAGCTTACTCTTCCGGCGCCGCTTTTTGCGGCTTGTCATTGCTCTCATAGACGAGCAGCGGCGCGGATTCCCCTTTTATGACCGCCTCATCGATAACGACTTTGGCAACATTGTCGGTTGAGGGGATGTCGTACATAGTCTCGAGCAATACCGATTCCATGATGGAGCGAAGCCCCCGGGCACCCGTCTTCCGCTCCATGGACTTGTGCGCAACCGCGTCCAGCGCGTCCGGGCGGAAATCGAGTTCGACCCCCTCCATCTCAAACAGCTTCATGTACTGCTTGGTCAGGGCATTGCGCGGCTCGGTGAGGATTCGCACCAGCGCCTCGCGATCCAGCTCTTCGAGAGTGGCAGTTACGGGGAGTCGGCCCACAAACTCCGGGATCAACCCATAGCGAACCAGGTCTTCCGGCTCCAGGTCCCGCAGAACCTCGCCAAAGCTGCCGCTGTCATCCTTGGACTTGACCTCGGCGCTGAAACCGATACCACCCTTTTCCGATCGGTCGCGGATCACCTTGTCCAGGCCGGCGAAAGCTCCACCACAGATAAACAGGATATTGGATGTATCGACCTGCAGAAACTCCTGCTGCGGGTGCTTGCGCCCTCCCTGGGGGGGCACAGAGGCCACAGTGCCCTCAATCAGCTTGAGCAGCGCCTGCTGCACGCCCTCGCCGGAAACGTCGCGGGTGATAGAGGGGTTATCAGACTTGCGGGAAATTTTGTCGATCTCGTCGATATAAACAATGCCCTGCTGCGCCTTTTCGACATCATAGTCACATTTCTGCAGCAGTTTCTGAATAATATTCTCCACGTCCTCACCGACATAACCAGCCTCGGTAAGGGTTGTGGCATCGGCAATGGTGAAAGGCACATTTAAAAGGCGCGCCAGGGTCTCAGCCAACAGGGTTTTTCCACTGCCTGTGGGGCCGACCAACAAAATATTGGACTTGCTCAGCTCTACATCTTCCCGCTCTCTGCCCTTGACGTCAGTTTTGCTGCGCAGACGTTTGTAATGGTTGTAAACCGCCACCGCCAGAACACGCTTGGCGCGCTCCTGACCGATCACATACTGGTCCAGAATTGCGGTAATCTCCCGGGGCATTGGCAGACGACCCTCTCCACCATCCGCCTGCTCCTGCACTTCTTCGCGGATAATGTCGGTGCAAAGCTCGACGCATTCGTCACAGATAAAGACAGATGGGCCCGCTATAAGCTTGCGAACTTCCTGCTGGCTCTTGCCACAGAAAGAGCAGTACAGCAGTTTGCCATTGTCTTTTCCGCTACTCTGGTCGGTCATTCAGTTACTCCGTGGTCTCAACCCAGCCGCTATCCCGCTGAGGTCATTTCTTATATCGCAAGATGCTGCCTTTCAGCAGCTTTTTCAAGCCCTTGCAGTCCGCATACCGCAGAAACCGGTAATCTGGCCGCGCAGCCCCTGGTCCCGGTCATATTAACCACCCCGAATCGCGGCGAGCCACCGGGAAGAGGGGTCACCCCTGCCTGCAGGGGCAGGCTGCCGTCCGCCAGTGCAGGTCAGCCGACCAGCCAGACACACAGGGCTCAACCCGCCTGCCGCTGTGACAATACGTCATCCACTAGGCCATACTCTTTGGCTTCCTCTGCGCTCAAAAAGTGATCGCGCTCGGTATCCCGCTCGATTTCCTCCACATTTCGACCCGTGTGGTGGGCCATCAGCTCATTGAGGCGATGGCGCAGTTTGAGAATCTCCTGCGCATGGATATGAATATCTGTCGCCTGCCCCTGGGCACCACCGCTGGGCTGGTGGATCATGACGCGGGAATTGGGGGTAGCAAATCTCTTACCCGCACTACCCGCTGCCAATAGAAAAGCCCCCATGCTACAGGCCTGCCCAATACACATGGTGCTGACGTCCGGTTTAACGAACTGCATGGTGTCGTAAATCGACATCCCTGCAGTAACCGAACCGCCGGGGGAATTGATGTAAAGATGGATATCCTTATCTGGATTTTCCGCCTCCAGAAACAACAATTGCGCCACCACAAGGTTAGCCATATGGTCTTCCACCGGCCCGACGAGAAAGATCACCCTCTCTTTGAGCAGGCGGGAATATATATCAAACGAACGCTCACCTCGGGCCGTTTGCTCCACCACCATGGGCACCAGACCGGTAGCTGAAATGTCTAGAGAAGAACGGGGGTAATCAAAACGTGCCATAGATACCTTAGCTTCCTTTTTGGCGTATTTGGCGAGTCGTTTCAGCAGCACCATAGAGTTTTGGTGTAGATGACTGAAAGCCCGGTTTTCTCAGCTTAACTGGTCACAGCCGAGAAAGCCAGTCGGCTCCGGGGGCGGGAAAAGTGATTGGCGGCCGCGAGATTGCTGCCGCCCTGTGAGCGGCCCTCAAGCCCGCTGCTGGGGCTTGATTACCTCATCGTAACTGCTGTTCACGTCCTCGACTTTCGCAGTGTCAAGCACAAAATCGACGACCTGATCCTCCAGTACGACGGATTCAACACCGGACAAGAGCTCGCGGTTATTGTAGTAATACTCAACCACTTCCTGCGGCTCCTGATAGGTCGACGCCAACTCTTCGACTTTCGCTTTGACCCTATCCGCATCCACGGCAATATCGTTTTGCTTGATGATCTCTCCGACCACCAGCCCCAGCACCACGCGGCGTTTGGCCTGCTCCTCGAACATGGTGTCCGGCAGCATCCCTTTAGCATCTTCGGCTTTGATCTGGCCACCGAACTGCTGAACCATCTGGCCGCGCAGGGTCTCCACCTCACCGGCAATCAGTGCCGCAGGCACCTCTACCTGGTGCTTGTCGCACAGCTGATCCATTACCTGTGTCTTGATTTTGTTGGAAGCCGCGTTCTTCAGCTCGCGTTCCATATTGCTGCGGACTTCTTCGCGGAACTTGTCTTCGCCGCCCTCTTCAACGCCGTAGCCCCGAATGAACTCTTCGCTCAATTCCGGCAACTCAGGCTTTTCTGACCCGGTGACCTTTATCGTAAAGGTCGCTTCAGCACCGCGCAGCTCCTCACTCTGATAGTCTTCCGGGAAGACGACATCGACATCCTTCTCATCGCCGGGCTTCATGCCCACGATACCGTCTTCGAAACCGGGTACCATCTGCCCGGAACCCAGCACCAGTTGCTGCCCCTCAGCGCTGCCGCCGGAAAATTCCTCACCGTCTTTGCGGCCCACAAAATCGATGGTCACCCGATCGCCCTTTTGTGCCTTGCGTTTGGTATCTTTCCAGGTGGCCTGTTGCTGACGCAACACCTCGATCATGTTCTCGACATCCTTATCACTCACTTCCGCCACCGGTCGCTCCACTCTCACCTCGGTGAGATCCGCCAGCTCCACCTCCGGATACACTTCGAAAGTCGCCACATATTCCAGATTTTCGCCGGGTGCGGTTTGCTTTGCTTCGATGCTTGGCGAGCCGGCAGGCTTTACCTGCTCCTTTTGTACCGCTTCGTAAAATGAGCGGCTCATGACTTCGCCCAGCACTTCCTCACGCACTCCACTGCCAAACCGCTGGCGCACCACTTTCAACGGCACCTTGCCCTTGCGGAAGCCGTTTACACGCACATTCTTCGCGGCCTGTTGCAGACGCTTGTCCACTTCTTTATCGACGACTTCCGCCGGTAAATTGACCGTCAAACGGCGCTCCAGGCCAGAAGTTGTTTCGATGGAAACCTGCATTTTATTCCTCGTGAGACTCTCTCTTTCTTAACGCTATTGCGCTTTAGGCTCCGCCATGGCCGGCACGCCACCGCATCAGCCGTGTCGATCCGCGGAATTCAGTTCGGCCCCTGGGGCGGCTATTGAACCGCCCGGACCAAATGAAAATAGCCCGCACCCCGCTCTGTTCAAGCGGCGACGGCACAGGCACTCCATTCAATTGTTGGTGGGGACGGGGAGACTTGAACTCCCACACCTTGCGGCACCAGAACCTAAATCTGGCGTGTCTACCAATTCCACCACGTCCCCAAGACGCTCCCAAACGCTAACTCATTGATATCTATGCACTTTATCGCATAAATATACTACTCCGGCGCCGGGGGCAGCAGATTGTGCCACAGGCGCCAAGGGGCTTCAAGGAATAGCCGGACGAGTCTCCGTCCACAGGCTGGGATCTGGCGGATGCGCCGATGGCAGCCGCCAACTCACAAACTGAGATCCAGTCACACTCGCTCGACGACAGTAGTGATTCCCTGTCCCAAACCAATGCACATGGTGGAAACACCCAGGTCACCGCCCTCATTTTGCATGACTGACAGCAGTGTGCCGGTTATGCGCACGCCGGAACAGCCGAAGGGGTGCCCCAGGGCGATGGCACCGCCGTAGAGATTCACCTTTTCGTCCATCTGGTCGAGCAGGCCGAGGTCCTTCAACACCGGCAGTGCCTGGGCCGCAAAAGCCTCGTTCAGTTCCACCTTGTCGATATCCCCCATGCCCAGCCCTGCACTCTGCAGTGCTTTTTGGGTCGAGGGCACCGGGCCATAACCCATGATTGACGGATCCACCCCCGCCAGGGTCATTTCCCGCACCCTTGCGATCGGCGTTATGCCGAGCGACTGGGCACGCTCGGCAGACATTACCAGCATGATCGAGGCACCGTCAGTGATCTGTGAGGAAGTGCCCGCTGTCACCCGTCCGTGCTTGGGGTCGAACGCCGGCTTGAGTTGCGCCAGCCCCTCTACGGTGGTGTCCGGGCGGATGGTTTGATCCGTCTCCACCAGAAACGGCACGCCATTCTCGTCGTGGCCTTCGATAGCGATAATCTCGCGGTTGAATTTGCCCTCTCTGGTGGCCGCGGCAGCCCGCTGGTGAGAACGGGCCCCAAACTCGTCCATCTGCTCACGCTGGACATCGTGCATCATAGCCAGATACTCAGCGGTCATACCCATGGAGCCGGCGGCTTTCGCCATATAGCGACCCAGCATCGGATTCGGACTGACATGCTCCATCATGTTCAGATGCCCCATGTGTTCAACACCACCGACCACATAAATATCGCCTATACCAGCGCGAATGTTGGCGCTGGCGGTGTGCAGCGCGGACATGGAAGAGCCACACAAACGGTTTACCGTCTGTGCCGGGATGGTGTGGGGCAGACCGGCGCGCAGCAGAATAAAACGCGCAACGTTAAACCCCTGCTCGTCCCGCTGCATGACACAGCCCCAAATGAGATCGTCTATCTCGGCCGGGTCCAGTTTGTCGTTGCGCTGCAAAAACTTCTGCAGCAGTTCCGCGGACATGTCGTCGGCTCTGACATGCCGGTAGACACCGTTTTTGGAGCGCCCCATGGCCGTACGCGCATAGTCTACGATTACGGCATCTCTCGGATTTAAACTCATTGTGAATCTCCTTACTTGTTGCCGTAGTAGGTTTTTCCGCTAGCGGCCATTTCCCGCATGCGTTCAGTGGGTCGGTAAAGCTCACCCAACTCCGCATACTTGTCCGCCATGCGCAAAAATTCATCCAGGCCGATACTATCCAGCCAGGCAAAAATACCGCCGCGGAAGGGTGGAAAACCGATGCCATAGATCAGAGCCATGTCCGCCTCGGCCGGAGAACCCACGATCCCCTCCTCCAGGCAGCGGGCCAACTCGGTGGCCATCGGGACCATCATGCGCGCGATAATTTCTTCCGGGTCAAATTCGCGGCGCTCCGCAACGTGACCCTTGAGTAGATCGTAGGACTCTTCGGTAACCACCTTTTTCGGGCGTCCTTTCTTGTCGTCCTCATAGTTGTAAAATCCCTTGCGGTTCTTCTGACCATAGCGACCGGCTTCGTACATCACATCGGAAGCGGCGGTAAAGGTCTTGCCCATACGCTCCGGAAAACCCTCCGCCATGACTTTTTCCGCGTGCACGCCGGTATCGATACCCACCACGTCCATCAGATAGGCGGGGCCCATTGGCCACCCCCAACGCTCCATGACCTTGTCAATCTGTTGAAAGTCGGCGCCGTCCCGCACCAGCATGGCGAAACCGGCAAAATAGGGAAACAGCACCCGGTTAACCAAAAATCCCGGGCAGTCTCCAACCACGATGGCTTTCTTGCCCATCTTCTTCGCATAGGCCACGACACGGGCAATGGCGCTGTCGGATGTCTGCTCGCCGCGGATCACCTCTACCAGCGGCATCTTATGGACCGGGTTGAAAAAGTGCATGCCGAGGAAGTTCTGTGGGCGCTTCAACGCCTGCGCCAGGTGGTCGATCGATATGGTGGAGGTATTGGAGGCGATCACCGTGTCCTCACTGATCTTGCCCTCAACCTCGCTCAGCACCGCGTGCTTCACTTTTGGATTCTCAACTACCGCTTCGACCACCACGTCGACATCGTCAAAGCCGTCATAGCTCAGGGTCGGCTCAATGCGATTCAACACTTCACCCATTTTCAGCGGCGTCAGCCGGCCTCTGTCCACCAGCTTGGACAATAGTTTGTTGGCCTCCTCAAGGCCCAGATCAATGCCTTTCTGGTCGATGTCCTTCATCTTGATCGGCGTGCCCTTGTACGCCGACTGGTAGGCGATACCACCGCCCATGATCCCCGCCCCGAGGACGGCAGTGCGCTCGACCACCTTGTCGGCCTTCTTCTCCCAGCTCTTCGCCACCTTGCCGACCGCCTGATCGTTGAGAAACAGCCCCACCAGTGACTTGGCGGTACCCGTCTGCGCACACTCGATAAATTTCTGCTGCTCTATACCCAGCGCTTCCTCACGGTTGAGCTTGTAACCCTGCTCCATGGACTCCACCGCCTTTACTGGCGATGGATAATTGCGGCCGGCCTGGCCACCCACGAAGGTTTTGGTGGTGAAAAAAGCCATCAGGGCTTCGGTGTCGTTGAGGGGGATAGGTGATTTCTTGACAGCGCGGACGGCCCGATAGTCCAGTTCGCCATCGATTGCCCGGCTCAACAGTTTCACTGCCGCCTCTTGCAGCTGCTCGTTGGGCACCACCGCATCGACCGCGTGCGCCGCCAGCGCGGCCTCCGGCTTCTGCTCCTTGCCCGCGGCGATCCACTCTGCGGCGACATCCACACCCACCAGGCGTGGCAGGCGCACTGTGCCGCCCCAGCCCGGGATCAGGCCCAGCTTCACTTCCGGCAAGCCGACCTTGGCCTGGTCGCCCATTACCCGGTAGTCGCACCCAAGACAAACTTCAAAGCCTCCACCCAGGGCGTAGCCGTTGATGGCCGCAACCGTAGGGACCGGCAGGTCTTCCAAACGGTTGATGTTGGCATTGTTCTTGTTCATCAACTCCGCAATACCTTCAGGCCCTGCGGAAAAAGCGCCGCCGAATTCGGTGATATCGGCACCGACGATAAATACCGACTTGCCGCTTGTCAGCAGCACGCCTTTGACGCCGTCCGCGGACTCGATAACATCCAGGGCCTCGGAAAACTCCGCGACTGTGAGCCGGCTAAATTTGTTGACGGACTCGCCTTCCAAATCGAACCGGAGTTCGACGATGCCGTTGTCGAGCATTTGCGCATTGAGCGCCTTGCCATTGAATAACATTGGTTGACCTCTTTTTAACGGGGCCCGAAGTGGCCCGGGGTCGGGGTTTGTGAGTGACTGCCGTGATACCCCCTCCCTGAGATGATGACGTTTGCGTTCCCGGCAGTCAGCCAGCCCTAGTATAGACAGATTCAAACGTCTGTTTGAATACCAATCGTTACAAATTGGGTGGCGCCACCAATGGTGAAGACCGCTATTTGGCTGATTGATACCCGGATCGGCCCGAATGGGCGGGAATGGCTCGGTGATTCCAATCGCCGGTCAACGCGGTATCGGCCGCAAACCGACCTCCCGGGCGGGAACCCTAGCGACGGTGCGGATTATACGCTGGCGGGTGAGTTGGCTGTCACCAGGACACAATCGAGGTCACCGGGATTGCGGAACCGGTGTGGAAGGCGACTGTTGAAATAATAACCATCCCCCAAACCAAGCACCGCGCACTCACCGCCAACTGTCACCTCCAGCCGCCCGGAAACAATGATACCGCCCTCCTCTCCATCGTGTCTTAGGAGTTCCGGTCCCGTGTCACCACCGGGAGGGTAAATCTCATAGAAGATGGACATCTGGCGCCGGCGTTTGTCCGCACCGAGGAGGCGATACTGATTCGGACCCGTGCTTAAGTCGGGCATCTCCGTCGCGCGAAAAAAAACCTGCGCGTTGTGATCAAGTTGAAGTGTGAAAAATTCCGCCAGAGACATGGGTATGCCTCCCAGCACTTTTTTCAGAGAACCGATCGAGGGACTGACTCGTCCCTGCTCAATCAGTGAGATTGTTGCGTTGGTCACTCCTGCGCGCTTGGCCAGCTCCCGCTGCGACAGACCGTGCATTTTACGCACTGATTTCAAGCGGCTGCCGACGTCGTCAGTTCCTTTGCCATCCGGTGAGCGAATCACCGATTCCACGTTTCCCATTTTCGTGCCCGCGTCGGTGGGGGCTACAGTCTAAGATAAACGCCAAGGGCCGGCCAACCCCTTACGCCATGTCTGCAAACGGATTGTCTGTCGGCAGATTGACGGGCGGGTAGCCCGGCAAAGTGACCTGGCTGGTGGACGTTTTGATGGCGTCCTCATCCACCAGGCCCTCTCCAAACCGGTAGATGGCGCTCATATCACCACTGCTGGCTCTGAGATCATAAGCCTGCGACCGCTCTGCAACCGGCTCGTTGCGCGACCGGTATTTGCGCATCGCCTCACTGCCGTGACGACGCTCCACCATTTTGTGCACCAAATGGGGGGCCAGTACACTGGCGGTGGCGTTGTTGCCACCAAATCCCTTGGAATTCAGAAACGCCACATCCAGCGTATTGATATCCCGTTCTGAATGCTCCAGTGAAATCTCCAGATTGTCGTGGCGCACATCCTCGGCGATACGGTCAATGGTGGTGACCCCGGGCAGAATACCGCGGTCAAAAATACCCAGGCTGGTGATTAACTGATCGCCACTGGCGGCGGCTACGGTGTGCCCCAGATACGCCTTCACCGCGCATACAGGCCAGTGCTGAATACCGAAATCACCCGCCAGGCGATCGAAAATCGCCGACTCAGTAACGCGGTTTTGCGGTGTGCTAGAACCGTGCGCCTGGATGAAGCTGCGCCGGCGCAAACTCTCTTCACCGACGATTGCACGGGTCTCCGCCATCGCCCGCGCCACCGTGAGATAGTTACCAGGCCCCGGGGCGGAAATGGATTTCTTGGTGCCATCGGCATTGACAAAAACATTCGCCACCGCACCGTGAATAGTGGCGCCCAGCTCCAGCGCCAGGGCATCATCCATAAGGATGGCCCACTGACTGCCCTCACCCAGGGTGAAACCGCAGTTTTCTCCGAAGGGCCGGCTGGCCCGACGGAAATCAATTTCTCCCGGAAAAAGTTTGCGCAATCCGTCCAGATTGGCCAGCGCCCCCATGGTCGCATAGCCATCAACAACCTCGGGAACCAGTGGCGCCTCGGCCGCTCCCACTACCGCAACCCTGGCCCGCCCACTGCGGATGTCCTCTACCGCGGCACGCAGGTTGTAGAGATAGGTGGCACAGGCCCCCGCTACCGCACCGGTGGTTCCCACGCTGCCCAGCACATAGGCGTTGACGAAGTCCGCCGGCATACTGGTGAGCCCGAGCGCCAGCTGTTTGGAACTGACCCGGCCGCCGCGCAGGCGGGACTGCAGCAGGCCCCCATTACCGTAGGGGTCCAACTGGCTCATCGCAGAGCTCGCATAGACGGAAATCTGCTCCGGCCCGGCCGCCTCTGCCACCGCCTGCCAGTCGACTCCCAGAGACTGCACCGCATCCGACGCACCGAGGATTGCCAGTTGCAGACCCCGGGGGTGAAAGCGGGAATTGTAATACTCTGCCGGTTCAAACCCCGTCGGCAACTGGCCCGCTGCCGCCACCGGTATCTCACGATAGCTGTCCAGCATGACCGACAGGCTCCGGCTGTGCACACGCACCCGGCCCTCGCCGGCGGGCTCCAGCCGCCAGTCCGCCGGCAGCGGCTCCGGCAACTGACGCACACTCATTTCGAAGGTAAACCCCTCCGTGCTGTTCAGCTCCGCCGGCTGGTGATAATGGCACCTGTGGTAATCGTAAAACCGCTGTTCCAGCTCCCGCACCAGAGTGTGGTTGAGTACCCGCTGCTCCTCTTCCGCAGTCAGCGGCTTGTCACCGTCCGCGGCGGTGCCCATGCCCATCATCGCCGCCAGGCTGGTCAGGGTCCGCTTGCGCTCCGCGCCGTTCAGCCTGTCCAGCACCAAGCGCCTGTAACCGTGATGAAAGGAGCTTCGTCCGGCGGGGTTGAAACCACCAAACGCGGTGATAACGGGAAGGCGCTGCATCCTGACCTCCAGCAAAAAATGCTGACAAAATATGAACCAAATTTCACGGAAGTCCAGTTTAGGGGGTGGCGAATCGGCCGAGTTATGGTCATACTGGCCAGCAAAATTGATTATCTGGCCAAAAGCTTCGAGTTGTAATGCGAACCGTCACTTTTCTTCTGATCGACCAGATGCTTACCACCGGCACCATGCTGCCGCTGGAAATGCTCCGGGGCGCCGAGAGTCGCGCCCGCGCCGAGGGAATGACCGAACCTCTGCGTATTGTCACTGCCAGTCTGGATGGCGCTCCGGTGGCCACACGATCAGGATTTTTGCTGGCTCCGGACCTGAGCCTCGCCGATGCCCCCGACAGCGACATCATCTACCTGCCCGCCCTCTGGCGCAATCCGCGCCCGGCGCTGCGGCGCAGTGGAGCATTACTCGAATGGTTGCAACGCCAGGCGGAGGCCGGCGCAGCCATTTCGGCCGTGGGTACGGGGGTATGCTTCCTCGCAGAGGCAGGCCTGCTGGACAACAAACCGGCCACCACCCACTGGCACTATTTTGAGCGATTCGCGCGGGACTACCCGCAGATCAAACTCAAACGGCAGTATTTCATCACCCAGGCGGATAAGATTTTCTGTGCTGCCAGTGTCAACGCCCTGGCGGATGTCACCGTCTATTTGATCCGGCAGCTTTACGGGCCGGCAGTGGCGAGCCATGTGGAGCGCAATTTTTCCCATGAGATCCGGCGTCCCTTCGAGGAAATTGCCTACTCGGAGGGCTCAGTGCGCCTGCACCCCGACGAAGAAATAGTACAGACCCAGACGTGGCTGCGGGAACACTGCAGTGAAGAGGTCCGACTCAGTGAGGTCGCCAGTCGCTTTGATATGAGTGTGCGCTCGTTCAATCGCCGCTTCAAACTGGCGACGGGGCAGACTCCTCTGCAGTACCTGCAGCATGTGCGCGTGGATATGGCCCGGGAACTATTGCAGTCCAGCAATCTTTCGGTGAATGAAATTGCGGAGAAAGTAGGTTATCAGGATATGGGGCACTTCACCGCCCTGTTTAAGAAATTTCTGGCGACGACACCCAGCGACTACCGCACCACAGTGCGCGCCAAGTTATTTCGCGTAAACACCTGACCCCTGTAGCCAGGTGCGAAAACAGCTGGCAGGCTGTTGAATAATACTTAGCCGACAACCGGCTTTACCAAACAGGTATCTTCGGAGCGCAGATCAAATCAGTGCCGCCCCAAGGCGGCACTGTGGACAGGAAGGCACTCCGTCAGGCAGCGGAAGCACTGGCTGAGGACGCTTTGCGCTTTTGCTGAAGCAAGTTGTCGGAGGAGGAGATATTCACTTTGCGCGGCTTCATGACCTCCGGAATCTCGCGCACCAGGTCAATATGCAGCAGGCCATTTTCCAATTCGGCACCGGTCACCTGCACATGGTCGGCGAGCTGGAAACGGCGTTCGAAGTTACGTGCGGCGATACCCCGATGCAGAAAATTCCGCTGATCATTCTCTTCCGGTTTTCTGCCGCTCACGGTGAGTCGGTTCTGCTCCACCTGAATATCCAGTTCGGACTGTTCAAACCCCGCCACTGCCATAGAGATGCGATAATTGTCGTCTCCAGTCAATTCGATATTGTAGGGCGGGTAAGTCGGCTGGTTTTGCTCGCCGGTTGTCATTGCGTCGAGCAGTCGGGCCATGCGGTCAAAACCTATGGCGGAACGGTATAGTGGTGAAAAATCTAAGTTACGCATTGTCATATCCTCTATTCAGAGCAATATTGAAGTTCGCTCGTCGTGAAGACCGAGCCGGGCTGAGGGTGCAGCTCCGGATGAGCCTGCCTCCTCGTTTATCTAGATAGGGTCGCGGGATTATTTTTCAACTGCGAAAGTAAACTTTTATGGCCAGCAGAAAAAAAACCATCGCACCGGGAGACCAGCGACTGTTCATTGGTGTGCGCCCGGACAGTGATACCCAGCGGTTCCTGGATGGACTGGTTAGTCATGCGAAACGCGCGCTCGGCGCCGGGCGCAGCAGCCCCATTCGCTGGACCAGTCACACCAACCGCCATCTGACACTGGCTTTTTTGGGGGAGACTTCCGCCGATCTTGTCGCCGCAATCGAACAGCGGATGCAGGTAATTGCATCGGAGTCACAGCGCTGCACTGGCAGGATCGCAGCCTTGCATCCATTCCCACAGCACAAATCGCGGTTACTGGTGGCAGAACTGCTGGGCAATCCCGATCTCGACCGTTTGCACCGGCGCTGTCGGCAGCTAATGATGGATATCGGGTTAAAGCCGGAAAGTGCGGTTTTCCGCCCCCACATCACCCTGGCGCGCAGCCCCAGGGGGTTCGCGGCAATGAAAGCCCAGGCGGTGGATTTTTCCGTGAATATTGGCAACCTGGTGCTCTATGAAAGCCTGATGGCGCCGGGCGGCAGTCAGTATCTGCCACTGATAGAGCTGCCCCTGTGCACCAGCGAACAACCTGGCGACCAGACGGATCTTTCACCATTGGTCTGATCGCCCGCCTGGAAAGGCCGGCGCCACAATCGCAATCGGCAATACACCGCCTATGCCTGCCCAGCAGGCTGATGCTCCGAACAGGGGTGTTCTGGCGGCAAGTCAAGCGTATAACTGCCTGATTTGCCGCGGACGGATCATCGATGCGGTTAATAAAAAAATCTGCCCGCTAATCCAGCTTGGACAGAACATACTCAGGGTACATCACCAGGCGCGGACGCGACGGCCTGCGCGCGTCGAAGATAAACACGTAAGGCTCACCCGCGTCATCGGCGGGTATGGTGCGGCGGAACTTCCACTTGCGGACTTTATAGGTTTGCCGGCCGGCCTCTACCGGTGCCACCAGGCGATACTGGTTGTGTCCCAGAAATTCAAATGGGATGGAGGTTCCTCCAATAAGTTTTAGTGTTAAGTTCGGGAAGCTTTGGTCCCCCTCACCCTCTCCCTCCAATACTTTTTGCAGGCGGTCTTTCTCGCCCCGGACATAGGTGAGCATCTCCCCGTCGACTGTCCGTTCATGCTCGGGGGCAGGCGCAGGGGCCGGATCCGCAACGACCACTGGCGCGGGTATCTTCAATTCCTGCGTTAGGGCAGATCGGTTATCAATCTCTTTGCGCCCCTTCGCCGCTTCAGCCCGGGCCAGCATTTCATTGGTCAACCGCTCGACTTTCCGCTCCTGGGCCACCATGCGCGCCCGGTCGTTGGTGACGGCCTCCTGGGTAGCGCTGAGTCGATCCTGCAACTGCTGGTAATTGGACTGGATGATCTTCAGGCGGCGGTTGCGACTGTCCACACCGCGCTCGGCCATGGCAAAGCTGTGTTGGGCTTTGCGCAGTTGGCGTTCGGAATCAGAACTGTTCTGTAACTGGTGATCCCGTTCAGCCTTCTGCAAGTCCCGGGTACTTTGTTCAAAATTTAGCTGCACCGCGCTAACAGCCTGCTGTGCCTGTTCCAGCTTGTAGTCATAGGAAATCAATTCGTTTTCGATCTCCTCCACCTCAACCATGCGGTTTTCCAGTGTCTGCCCCATACGAGCCAGCCGGTTCTTCTCCGCCTCCAGGGACGCCTGTTCCTGGGCCGTGATGGGGCCAGCCGCCAACATCATCAAACCCGTCATCACAAGTGAGCAATGCCTCAATACCGCCATAGGAAAGAACCCGTTTCTCGATTTAATGTGTCTGTTGGGAGAATTGCGCTACAGCCGCCTTAACTTGAGGAGTTGGGTACTCCTCTCCGTCGTCTGGTCACGCACAGCGTGATTCTACGCAGCCGCTCTGCGAGGGGCAATCTCCGCTATAGAAATAAGCCATCCCTCTATCGGCTACCGGACTGCCGGGCGCCGGTTTTCTATACAGCTTCTGTCCCCTGAGCCCTATAGCGTGCAAAGCCACTGGAATGGCCAGCGGCGCATTTTTGATAAAATTTTGCGATCAGGGTGCTTGATTTTTTTGCGCGTGAGTGCATTATGGATAGCAGGGATAATCGCTGGAAACAGTGAATTTCCGACCCGGGCGTAAAACACCCCAGGCTGTTAAATCAGCAAGATTTAGTTGCGACACCGGCGTTACGGCAATTCAAGTGTAACCGCGACCCCTAAGGGCGCCCTACCTTCATTTAGCAAACCGCATCAGCGGCCTGCGAGGTTCCTTATAACCGGAGGTATTTGCCCATGAAATCAACGCCTTACGATAACATTGTGTTCCGCGATATCGATAAATCCGCCGCCCTGGCCAACACGATATCTAAAAAGTTGCATAAACTGGAACGTTATTGTGGCGACATCATACGAAGCCGTGTGGTTCTCGAAGCACCCCATCAGCACAAGCACAAAGGCAAACAGTTCAAGGCCTCTGTAGAGTTAGCCTTAAGCGGCAAGCCTGTGACCATCACCAGCGAAAGCGAATCCATCCATCGGGCGGTCAGCGGTGCCTTTGCCTCTGCCGAGCGCTGCCTGAAAGAGCGCGGTGAGCGCCGCAAGACGCTCCGCCATCAGGCTCTCAGCTCAAGTGAGGAAACTTGACGGCTGGTCAGCCGTCTACGCGGCAGTTATCTCCTGCCGGATCAACGTTATCTTAGGAAAGCGGAAGGCGGTGCGTCTGCATCGCCTAAATTATTTGGCGGTCCGAAAATTCGCTGCCATCAAACCGCTGAAAAGAACCTTGCCAGCAGCCCGATGCCCCCAGACACTTCGAACCGCGAAACCAGCTTGCAACTGTTTGGATAGAGGATTTGCGGACACAGGTCGTAAACCCCGGCTGGAAAATCCCCGCAAGGCTTTGCCGACAAACCGCCATTAACCCGGCGACTCAATAAGTCATCGGGTTAATGCGGCGCAGGGATATGTCAGCGCCGGGCAAAGGCTGGCACAAGCCTCCGAAAAGCAATTTAATCCGCGGAAATGCGCAGATTTTCAAGAGTGACAAACCAATGTTTGGGAGGCCATTAATTGGCTTCCCGGGTTAATCTCGAGATGGCGTACGCATGGTCACAAATTCCTCAGCAGCAGTCGGGTGAATACCGATGGTCCTATCAAAAGTCTCCTTGGTCGCCCCGGCTTTTAGCGCAACTGCCATACCCTGGATAATTTCACCCGCTTCCGGCCCCACCATGTGAACGCCCAGGACTTTGTCGTTACGGGAGTCAACAATCATCTTCATCAGCGTTCTCTCGTCCCGCCCGCTCACTGAGTGGCGCATCGGCTTGAATTCTGACTTGTATACGTGCACTGGAATCCCCTCGTCGCGGGCCTCCTCTTCCGTGAGTCCAACAGTGCCGATGTTGGGCTGACAGAAAACCGCCGTGGGAATATAGTTGTAATCCATTTCGGCAGCGCGCCCGCTCTGCCAGTGCTTGACCAGAGCCATGGCTTCAGCCAGGGCCACTGGCGTTAACTGTGGCCCACCGCTAACATCCCCCAGGGCGTAGATTGATGGCACACTGGTGCGGAAACTGTCGTCCACCGAAATGCTCCCGTCCGCTCGGGTAGCCACCCCCAGTGCCTCCAGACCCAGGCCGACGGTATTCGGCCTGCGCCCGGTTGCGTACAAAACGGCATCCACTTTCAGGGGCCCCTCCGACTTCATTGCTACCAGCAAGCTGCCATCCGGCTGTTTTTCAATGGATCTGATCTCACTATTGAAATGTAACTGAACGCCCTTCTTTGCCACTTCGTCTCTTACGAAGCTGCGTATATCGTAATCAAAGCCGCGCAAAAACAGATCCCGGCGATAGGAAAGGTGTGTTTCCGCACCCAGGCCGGCGAAGATACCGGCAAATTCAACCGCTATATAGCCCCCCCCAACCACAAGTACCCGCCGTGGAAATTCGGCTAATGAGAATACCTCATTGGAAGTAATCACATGTTCACGCCCGGGAAATTCCGGAACGAAAGGCCACCCACCCGTCGCCACCAGAATACGCTCGGCGGAATAGCGCATTTCGTGGACCGTCACCTGATGCGGCCCTTCGATAGAGGCCCGTCCATCAATCACCTGTACCCCCGAACCAGCCAGCAGGTCGCGGTATATCCCATTTAGCCGCGCTATTTCCCTGGCGTTGTTATCGCGCAGAGTCTGCCAGTGAAAATCCGGCCGTTCCGATTGCCATCCGTAGGCGCGGGCATCCGCAAAGGACTCACTGTAACCGCTGGCGTACACAAAAAGTTTTTTCGGCACACAGCCCACGTTCACGCAGGTACCCCCCATGTAGCGATCCTCCGCCACCGCAACCCGCATGCCCGCCGCAGCCGCCATGCGCGCGGCGCGCACTCCGCCGGACCCGGCACCAATGACAAACACATCAAAATCAAATTCGCTCAAGACAAACTCCCTAGCATCCACTATCAATCCCGGACACAAACAATACTTTAACGCCTGTCCAGCCTTTGCTGCTCAAAAAGGCTTTCCAGCAGCCTGCCAGTCACCGGCCATTCAACAAGTCACACCGGCTTGCAGCCGGTAGCAGTACCATCCGTACCGCAGTTATCAGAAAATCCCTCCAGCTGACACTTGGTCCCAGCTAGCCGCCCTTTCCACCCCGGCCAGTTACGACACAGGGACGGCAAAGCAAATCACCGCCCTAACGGGCTGTTGAAAAAGTGTATTTCAACAGCCTGCTGTCCCAAACAGGGATGTTCGAGCCGCAAATCAAGCATGTAACTGCTTGATTTGTCGTGGAGGGTTTGCGGACATGCGCCGCAGGCCCGGGTTGAGGAAAGCTAGGGAGGACTTTTTCAACAACCTGCTAGAGGACAGTCGCTCCAACCTCGGAAGCCACACTTGTTTGTTGGCATCTGGCAGACAAGCAATTGGCACAAAATTGACAATAATGACCGACTATCCATTGACATCCACGACAGCTTCTTATATTCATGTGACGACCGTCACAGGAAGCCATACGGAAATAACTATAAGGCTGAGAGCAATGAACACCTCCAACACAACAACCTTTCAGCGACTGCTGCCTCTGCTATGCCTGCTGCTGGCGAGCAGTGTCGCCAACGCAAAAACTCACCCGTCGTACCTGACCCCAAAATACTGCGAAAGCCTAACGGAGCAGTTCGTCGATAACGGCATGCGCAGCCTCGGCAAGTACGTAAACGATAACTTTCAACCCGAGTTTACGGGTGGTATCCGCAACACCATCGATTTTCTCGAGAAGCGTTCTTCGTGGTTGTCCGAATGCAACGACTATCTGCTCGACACCCACAACAGCAGTGTATTTTACAGCGCAACTCTGACACGCGAGATTTTCGCGGCCATGGAAGCCCTGGCCAAAGAGCTGCAGCATGTGCGCGAGGGCGTGGAATATACAGATGACTCCGGCAACAACAACCCCAAGCCGGTCATCAAGAGCCGCTTCGACACCCTTGCAAAGCTGGTGGACCAACACCACACGCAGATACTGCTGCGCAAACAGTTCCAGTAACACCGCCTCGGGCAATAGCTATACCGCCCCCGCAGTTATTGCGACCCCACCCCACTGGCTAAACGCACCAGGCATTACCCCTGGGCGCGCAACTGCAGGGGCCACTGGGCTTCCAGCGGCCGCGGCAGCTTACCGCTACTTTTCCTCGCGCGCCTGGCTGGAGTGCTCCGCTCCCCGCCCCAGGCCCCCGGTGAACAAACCATCTGCCGGCCCGGACTGTCCCAGCAGGCGTTCCTTTAGGCTGCTGGCGATGCGCTTTGTCAGTGTCCCCAAGCGGGGACTGCGTTTGTCTGCAAATGGAATCGGCCGGCAACTGTGCATTGAAGCCAGCCCTATCCGCGCCATAAACAAACTGGCACCCATTCCCTGTCCCAGGCGTGCAGAAACCGTATTCAATACGCTGTCACCCACCAGTTCCGGCCACAGTTCGCTCACCGCATATTCACTGACTCCGCTGTAGGCCACCAGCGCAAGCACTTTTTTAAACAGGCGCCAGCGCACTACCACAGAGGGCCGCACACCGTAAATCTGCCCCACGTCATCGATAAGTCGAAACGACTGCCGCAGTGCCACCAGTATGTCCAGGGTGGCGAAGGGGCTGAGTCCGACCAAGGCGCCCGTGGTGGTGGCATGGTGCACAATTCGGCGCAACGCCTCCTGGTCCAGGGCTTCTACAAAGGCCACTTCCAGATGTTGCAGCAGTTCCGCACTGTCGTAATAATCCGGCGTCTCCTGCAGCACACGGCCCAGCAGGGCCCCCTGAGGCTTACCGGAAAAGTGCAGTTGCAACTGGTGGCGAAAGGGTGCCACCAGATCGCCACTGCGACAATCGCGCAGCTCCGCAGCCATCTCCTGTGTGTGCCGCAGCTTTCGCAGCGGCCAACCTGCGCGAAAGTACTCCCATATTGCACTCACTATGGTCGCGCCAAGTAGAGCAATTGTTACGCCGGCCAGAGCGCCCAGGAGCCAGTGCCGATCGGCAGCCCACACAAACAGTTGACGCAACTCCCAGGCCACAGCGCCAGCGGCGAGACCCAGGGCGGCCCACAACGCCGGTTTCCACAGGCGCAAGCGAAAAAATGGCAGCCGTAGTTCCGAATAGGAAATCCGCCCGGGCAGGGATTCACCGGTGGTGATAGAACCCGGTAGTGCCTGTCCCTCCTCCTCCAGCGGCTCCACACGGGTGGCATCCCTCGTAGGCGCGGTGGGCTCGGGCTCGTCCAGGGGCTGGACCCGGGTCTGGTGACGCCGGTGCTTGCCGTTCATCAGACTTTATCTCCCAAAATCAGGTTCAGCAGAGAATCAATGCGGATGTGGGGAATGGTTCCCCCGGATGCCATACCAACTGGGGGCCGCAGTTGGGGCGGCGCCGCATCGGCGTAATGCCCCCAACCCTCACCCTCTGCGGGCAGCTGGGAAAAGATTTCCGCATTTTCAAACCCCAGATAGCGCCCCTGCAGGTCGTGCCCTACCAGCATTCGCCGGCCGTTTCTCTGGCTTTCTCGAGAGCAGCGTACCGCCGCTATGGCCTCACAGAAAAGAGGCAGTCCCCGGTACCGCGCGTCCGCGAAAGCCAGTTGCAACTGCTGCCCCAACAGCTGGCGAAGGGCATCGTGGTCGGCCGCCAGCACCTGATCCACTTTTGTCGCGGCAAACACAAGCCGGTCGATTCTGGGTCGCCAGAGTTTGCGCAGTAGTCCGCCACTACCGTAGCGAAAAGTATCGGCGATATGGCCAAACGCCGCACGCATATCGTCCAGGGCCTCTTCGCCCGCGTAGAGAGTGCCGATCATATCGACCAGCACCAGTTGCCGGTCCAGATGGCGAAAATGGCTTTCGACAAATGGCGCCACCTGCTCGCGGACGTAATTTTGGTAACGATCCGCCAGATAGCCATAGGTGGAGTCCGCGGGCAGGGCGTCCAGGTCAACTTGACCCATCCCGCGCAAATCGAGCAGTGGCAGCACACCGTAGGGTTCAGTATCCAGCAATGCGCGCCCGGGTTGCAGATAGCTCAACTTGCGCTGGCTGCGGCAGTCGAGCAGAAACTGGCGATAATCCTGCCACAGCTGATCGAGATAACCTGGATCCGCCACACTATCCGGCGACAGAGCGGACAGTCGGGCGACCAGTTGCGGGGCCAGGTCCAGCCGGGCACCGGCACCGACAATATGCGACTGGTGGTGACACCAGTCACTGTAGCCCATGCCGAGCAGCGGTAGATCCATCAGCCACTCGCCGGGATAGTCACGTAATTCGAGGACCAGGGTTTTGCGGCCGTCGCGACCCAACCGGCGGCGCTGGCGCAGGTAGATATGTAACTCCACCGCCGAGACCGCGCAAGTGCCACTGGGCCATTGGGGGGGATCCGCCAGCAGGGCATTGAGACAGTCGCGGTAATTGAACATCGGCAGGCCCGAAGCCAGTGCCGGTTTGATTTCAGCCCCCAGCAAATCGCCGTTCAACGCCGGCGCAAAACCCGGCAGTTGGGCCCTGTCAGGGTGACTCAACTGGTAGATAAGGCTGGCCAGCAGCGTAGACTTGCCGGCTCCACTGAGGCCGGTAATGCCAATGCACAGCCGGCGGTCGAGCAGGCGCTCTGCTGCCCAATGCGATTTATCCTGCGTCTGTTTGCCCCAGCGCCGCAGCTGCTCACTGAGCCGAGCAATGCGTTTTTCACCTTGTCTGAGGACATCTCCGGCTTTCGCCCGCCCGCTCCAACTCATCTGCTAGTCCGTCTCTACACCCTGCCGACGGACCTGGCCGCAGCGATACCAAAACAATCCCCGGAAGGTTTTGCCAACAGTGGAGCCAACTGCACCCAGATCCTCAATCCACCAGTGCCACATCCCCCGACCCCATGACAGAGAATGACTGCTGCCCTGGGTTGCGCAAAACGATATCACCGGACCCCATTACAGAGCCGGTCGCCTTGTCAGACAGCAGGTTGCGGCCGATAAAGTCTCCAGAACCCATCACGCTGACCGCCAGCTTGGACACACGACCGTTGATCAGCATGTCCCCGGACCCCTTGATCCGCGCCGCCAATGACTCGCCGGCATAGCTGTCCAGGCGCAGGTCCCCGGAACCGGTGATCGCCGTTTCGCCACTCACCGCCAACACGGTTCCCAGCGTCAGGTCCCCGGAACCCGTGATAGCGGCCAGCAGCGATTCGGCGGCCAACTTGTCCACCTCCAGGTCACCGGAGCCCGTTACCCGCAATTCCAACTCTTTGCTTTCGATGGTGTCCGCCCGCGCCTCTCCCGGGCCGCTCACCAGGATGGCGGAGATCTGCGGCAGTGTTACCTTGAATTCCACCTTGTGGTCGTCGATAACCGTCAGCACACCGAAGAAACGCTTGCGTTTCGACGTCACTCCCAGTTCAAGGGTGTCGCCGCGCACCTCTGCATGGGCGTACTGTATGGCCTCGGCCGGCCCCGTCGCCACCACCTCGAAGTTGTCCCCCTGGGTGATCTCCAGGCTGGACGCCCCCTCCAGGACCACTCGCTCAAAACCCTGCAGGGGAAACTTGCGGGTGGTCTTGTCCTCTGCCAGACAAGCGGCACTCAAAATGCCGCTTGCCACCGCCAGGGCTACAACCATATAGGTATATACAGATTTCGGGACCATGATCTTATCTCGCTCCAGTTGTTCTAATCCTCGGCTTTGACGCCGCCGGGCTCCCTGTCAGATGCAGCGGGGAGAAAATCACTGCACCGCGGCTGCCGGCGTCCATCTGCAGGTAGCAGTCAAACCGGCAACCCCGTCACGGCGTCTATGGTGCCTGTCGAGCTGGTCCGGGAACTGCGGAGACGTCGGTGCACTCAGGCGCAATCGGACTCAGGACAACCCATTTCCCGCAACGCCGC
Source organism: Microbulbifer sp. TYP-18 (assembly GCF_040932045.1). NCBI lineage: Bacteria > Pseudomonadati > Pseudomonadota > Gammaproteobacteria > Cellvibrionales > Microbulbiferaceae > Microbulbifer > Microbulbifer sp. TYP-18. The sequence goes on along the minus strand of NZ_JBFRBC010000003.1, from coordinate 111,423 downwards.
ACGTATCTTATCCGCCTCGGCGGCCAACTGCTCAGCCTCCGCCGGCTGTTGCAGGGAGAAATCCAGATCTGTCAGGGCATCCACCGGGATAAGGTGGATATGGGTATGAGGCACCTCCAAGCCCGCTACCATGACCCCCACACGCGCTGGTGCATAGACCGCCTTCAGTCCCTTGGCAACCTTCTGTGCCACTTGCATCAGATGGGCGGCCAGTGCCGGCGGCACATCGTCCCAATGATCCACCTCCTGTACCGGGATCACCAGGCAGTGCCCGGGCTTGATGGGAGATATTGTCATGATCGCCACTGCCTGCTCATCCCGCCACAAGAAATGACCAGGTAGTTCGCGGTTTATAATTTTGGTAAATACACTCGACATGCAGACCTCACCGTCAAACCGGCGCTCCCACCGGCAAGTTATTCAAGTTATCGCAGCACCCATTCTAACATTTTCACTGGATTTCTCCGCCTCTCCGGCAACTGGGCCTGTCCGGGTTGGCCGCCAGTCCCACGACTTCCGGGGAGCGGATAACAACCCGAGGAACAAAATGACATTTTCCACTTTCCCCGTTGGCAGCGCCAAGTGAATGCCTTAGGCTCCCCATACATAAAACGCAAAGCATCACCACCAGCCCCTGGGTTGTCAAAAAAAGCCGGAAAATAGGGCTGGAAGGGAATGTGCGCAGTACGCATATTTTTCTGTGGGGGGGGATCAATCGTGAATAATCTGTTGGATCAGGTTGGCGGGACTCAGGTCGTCAACCAGACGGTGAAGGAATTTTTTCAGGTGATTGGCCGCCAGTGCACTGAACTCGAATTCGCCGACTACTGCAAGCAGTGCAATCGCCAGGCCCAGTTCGTCAACCACGCCCTGTCGCCACAACCCGAACCGGTGCGCCTGAGCCGCGCCAGCTTTCTGGCCCGGGGGCTCAACCCCCCTCTGTTTGAAGCCCTGCTGGAATACCTGGAGGGGCGGCTGATAGAGTTGGGCTTTACCTGTGAGCTGAGTTCGGGCCTGGTGGAAACTACCGACGAGCTGTTCCGCCGTTGCGATCAAAAACTCCCGGCGGCCTGTTAGCGCCCGGCGCGGGTCCCAGTCCCGGCTGAAGCAATCTTGCTAGCCGGACAATCGCCCCATACAATGGACCCTTGCGGTCTTGTTCTATCTGCCTCTATATTGCACAAAGCAAGCGCCATTCCATCCACCGACTTCTTCCCCTGAGCAACCCATGAAAATTGCCCACCACTCGGTAGTGGAGATTCACTACTTACTGAAAGATGCCGAAGGCACCCTGATCGATTCCTCCGCCGAAGGCGAACCCCTCACCTACCTACAGGGGGCTGGCAATATCATACCGGGCCTGGAGCGGGAAATGCTCGACAAGTCGGCAGGGGACAAATTCTCCGCAGTCATCCAGCCGGAGCAGGGCTATGGCGCACGGAACCCGGAACTGATCCAGACTCTGCCGCGAGGCGCCTTTGGCGATGTCGAGGAACTGAAGGTGGGCATGGCCTTTCACGCGCAGAGCACCGGGGGGGATCCCATCGAGGTGGAGATCATTGATATCGACGGCGACGATGTCACCATCGACGGCAACCATCCGCTGGCCGGAGTGGAGCTACACTTCGAGATCCAGGTGGTTTCCGTACGGGAAGCCACCGCCGATGAGATCAGCGGCGGGCACATCCACTGAGCCAGCGGCCAGACAGAATCTCCGCAGCCCCTGGACCCCATAGCCCAGTCACAGATGGCGAACTATTGCAGAAGCCGTAGAACACCCATGCCACAGGAGATTCCGGACCACATTATCCTGTTCGACAGCCTCTGCAATCTGTGTAATGGCTGGAGCCGGTTCGTACTGGAGCGCGACGAACGCGCTCTGTTCACCCTGTGCCGGGTACAATCCGCCGCCGGCCAGGAATTGCTGGAACGCCTGGGCCTGCCCCTCGACACCTTTGAAACGGTCATCTATCTGCACAACGGGCCGGCGGGAATACAACAGTATCACCGCAGCGATGCCGCACTGCGCATCTTTGCCCAGCTGCCGATGCCCTGGCGTCTTTTGGCATTGACACGCATAATTCCGCGCTTTCTGCGCGACTGGATCTACGACCTTATAGCCCGCAATCGCTATCGGCTGTTTGGCCGCGGCGCCAGCTGTCGATTGCCATCCGCAACGGAGCGCCACCGATTTCTGGAACAATTCCCCCATGAGTTCAACTGAACAATACTCGCAACGCTTTGGCGGTATCACCCGCCTTTATGGACGCGGCACACTGCAGAAACTGCAGACTGCCCACTGCGTGATTATCGGGATAGGCGGCGTGGGTAGTTGGAGCGCCGAAGCGCTCGCCCGCTCGGGAGTCGGCCACATTTCCCTGATCGACCTCGACGATGTCTGTATCACCAACACCAACCGCCAGAGTCATGCTCTGCACAACACCATCGGCGAGCCCAAAGTAGCGGTGATGGCCGAGCGCCTGCGACAGATTAATCCGCAAATTCAGCTACAGGTTCACCAGGATTTCATCGCCAGCGACAATTTCGCACAGCTGCTGGACCCGGAGCGGATGCCCATCGACATAGTCCTCGACGCGACCGATACGGCGCGGGTCAAAGCGGCCCTGGCCGCCTACTGCAAGGCGCGCAAACTGCGCCTGATTACCGTGGGCTCCGCCGGCGGCAAGCGGGATCCAAGCCGCATCGGCTGCGCCGACCTGGGCCGCACCATCAACGACCCCATACTGGCCAAGATGCGCCAGCACCTGTATCGCCAGCATAATTTTCACAAGTCGCGCCGACGCCTGTTTGGTATCGATGCCATTTTTTCAACCGAACCAATGACCTACCCGCAACCGGACGGCCAGGTCAGTCAGCGCAAGAGCACAATGCAAGGCGGGGTGAAACTCGATTGCAGCAATGGATTCGGGGCGGCCACCATGGTCACCGGGACCTTCGGCTTCCACGCCGCTGCACAGGCGGTAAAACGCCTGCTATCTCAAGGCTGATCGCCTTCCAAACAGGACATGGCCCTTTGCAGCAGGGCGTAAAACCCGTTGCTGCGCGACTGGCTGAGGTGCTGCTGCAAGCCGAGATCCACAAAAACCCGACGCACATCCGTGGCGGCGATCTGCTCTGCGGTACAGCCGTCAATTTGTGCCAGCAGCAAGGCACCCAATCCCTTGACTACACGGCTGTCGCTATCGAGGGCGAAGTGATGTCGCCCGTCGCAGAAGCGGTGGGCCAGCCACGCCTCCGACGCGCAGCCGCGCACCAGGTTTTGTGCCCGACGGATCTGCGGCTTGGGTGAGATGGCCCTGCTCCAGCGCATCAGTTCCCGGTAGCGATCCTGCCAATTGCGCTGCGACGCCAACTGCTCCAACTGCAGGGCCGAAAGGTCGTCGCTTATCCAATCCTCCTCGAAGGAAGGCGCCGGCCCGGCCGGCTCCGGTGCGACCCAGGAAGTGGGCAGGAAGTCCTCCACCGCCTGCAGAAAAGTCTCGATATCCCCGGGGGTGTTGTAAGCGGCCAGGGATGCGCGCAGGGTGGCGGTCTCACCCCCGGCGCGCAGCAGAGGCTGCGCGCAGTGGTGCCCAACGCGCACTGCGATATCCCGTCCGTCGAGCCAGTGCATCAGATCGGCGACCCCACCCTTCTGTGGCGCACAGGTGAGGATACCCAGATTGTGTTGTGGCTGACTGATCAAACGCAGCCCTGGCAACGCCGCCACTTCCCGATGCAGACAACGCAGCAGTTCCTGTTCGTGGGCCGCCATCGCAGCCCGGTCCTGTGCCTCCAGAAAATTCAACGCCGCGCCCAGCCCCGCAATCGCCGCCAGGGAAGCAGTGCCCGCTTCGAACTTGTGCGGCAGCTCCGCAAAGCGGCTGTTGAACAGTCCCACTTCCGCGATCATTTCCCCCCCGCCCTGCCAGGGGGGCATCGCCTCCAGTAGTTCCCGGCGGCCGTAGAGCAATCCGATTCCCGATGGACCATAAAATTTGTGCGCCGAGCATACCAGGAAGTCGCAGCCCAGCCGCTGCACATCCAGCGGCTCATGGGCCACCAACTGGGCGCCGTCAACGATCCAGAGCAAGTCGCGGCCACGCAGTAACTTCCCGATCGCATCGAGATCCGGACGCAGTCCCAACGCATTGGAACCACCGGTAATCGACACCACCCGGGTAAGATCCGTAAGCGCCTCCTCCAGCCGGTCGAACTGGGGTACTCCCGCCGTGTCGGGCACATAGCGCAGTTTTAGCCCATAGCGTTCGGCCATCATCTGCCAGGGGACGATATTCGCGTGGTGTTCAGCGGTTGACAGCAGAATTTCATCACCGGCCTGCAGGCCGCTGCAGAGGCAGTTGGCAAGCAGGTTCAACGCCTCGGTGGCGCCGCGACAGAAAACCATTTCCAGGGGGCTGCGGGCATTGCAAAATGCGGCCGCCTGGCGACGCACACGCTCCACCATCTCCGTTGCTCGCCGGGCCAGTCGATGACTGGATCTGTGGGTATTGGCGTTGCTGTGCAGATAGAAATCCTGCAGCGCGTCGATGACTACCTGGGGTTTATGGGTTGTAGCGGCGTTATCGAGATATACCAGCTGCCGGTTTTCCGGCTGCGCAAACAGGGGAAACTGCCGTTTGAATCCGGGGGCGGAAAAGCTGGTAAAAGTCATAGTGAGAACAGCAACCGTGTATTTTCCCGCGTGCGTGCGGCCACCTCTTCCGCACTCACCCCGCGCAATTCCGCCAACAGCCCCGCGGTGACCGGCAGGTATTCCGGGCTGTTGCGCTCCCCCTGACGCCCCCGCAGTGGCATATCCGGGGCGTCACTCTCCAGCAACAGGCTTTCCAGGGGCAGATCCACAACCGCCCGCCGCGTTTTTGCCGCCCTTGGGTAACTGATGGTGCCGCCAATTCCCAGGCTAAACCCCATCGCCCAATACCGGCGGGCCAGTTCCACATCGCCGCTGAAAGCGTGGATCACACCGCCGCGGCTAAGGCGAAAGGCTTTCAGCAGCCGCAGGAGCTCACTGTGGGCCTTGCGCACATGGAGAATGACCGGCAACCCCAGCTCGGCGGCGACCGTCAGGTGTATGCGCAGGACCTCCAGCTGGTGTTCAAAGGGTGTTTCTATCAGCTTGTCGAGGCCGCACTCGCCAATCGCGACAAAGCGGCCCTGCTCTGCACACTCGCAGAGCGCCTGCTGCAATTGGGCATCGGTCTGTTGCAGGCCGGAGATCCACCAGGGATGCACCCCCACTGCAGCATGCCAGCCGGGCTCCCGGCAGACCAACGCTGCCAGTGACTCCCACTGCCCCACCTCCACACCTGGAATAATCAGCTGCTCCACCCCGACGGCGCGGCACCGCTGCCAGACGGCGTCGCGATCACTGGTAAAGTCCTCAAAGTCGAAGTGGCAGTGGCTATCGATCAGTAGCATCGGATTAAGTGCAGGGCTAACTCCGGGATCTTAGTTAAGGGCTTGCGCCAGCCTCCCCCGACGGCGGCATACTTGTACCACCTTAGCCCAGCAATGCGCCGCTAGATTGGGGGTACAGAAAAGCGGTGACGAACCCTAGCCGCCGGAGCCGTGGACGCCTGTTCGCACCAGTGCTGAACAGGCGCTGGCCTGCAGTCATTGAGCCACAGTGCGAAAACAGCGGCTGCCGCTATCTCAGAGCGACGCTGTGTGCCCCGCCTCCACACTGCGGAGAGCGGCGAGATCCTTGACCCACAGGATATCAGTCGGCGCCACCCGGGTACCGACGGTCGTTGCCAGCGTAGCCGTAAGCTGCTGTAACTTGTCGTCACCGTCGGCGGACACATCAAGGGGTACCTGCTCCCACAGCTGCCCATCCTGGTCGATCACCTGACGGCTGTCACCGGTATCCACAGCACCCAGATGGCGGTCAATGGCCGATGATCCCCCCGCGGGCAGATAGATGGTTCCGGAGGTGAAGTCCACCGCGAAAGCCACCACACCGGGCAGAATACCGAACAACAGCGCGGCGCCGTCGAGAATCACCACCACCGGATCGACACGGCCGCCCTCCTGCCCCTTGCGCTCCGGGTACAGGAAATAACCACAGGCGGTCAGATTCGCGGTCAGGGCCAGGACGCAGCCGGCGGCAAGGCCGCGTTTAACCAGTTTACTATTCATGGTAACTCTCTCTGTCTCGTTATTGCGCAGGGGCTCTGGCCCCCATGGCCTGCAAGCTTACCGAATGACACACAGCGCCGGAAGTGGCGCGGAGAGGAACATGTGTGGCGCAGATCCCAAAGTGAAGCAGATTCTCTCGAACCACCCCAGGTACTCTGCTATGGTTGGCGATTATTTAGTCACCTGAGAGGGGGGGGGGAATCCCTATGCTGCGCCATACTCTACACCGACAGGCGCTCTGTGCGCTGCTCCTGGTTGCGCTGGTTGTCGGCGGCTGCGCCGCACCGGGACAAACCCGCAATGAAAAACGCCAGTATATAGACAATACGGAACGGCAGGTGCTAAGCGAGCTATACCGGCTGAAGCCGGATCTGCGCGCCGACGTGGCCAGTGCACCGGGCTATGCGGTATTTAGCAATATAAACATTAATCTGCTGCTGGCCAGCGCCTCCAGCGGGTACGGAGTGGCAGTCGACCGTCGCTCGGGGGCACGCACCTATATGAAAATGCACGAACTGGGTGTGGGCCTGGGTTTTGGTGTCAAAGATTTTCGCGCCCTGTTTCTGTTTGAATCCCCCGAGGTCATGCGGCGTTTCGTCGACAGCGGCTGGTCATTTGGCGGCCATGCGGATGCGGCTGCCAAGGCACAGGACAAGGGGGCGGCAGTCGCTGCCGAAGTGGTGCTGGATGGCATGCGCGTATACCAGTTGACGGAGAGCGGCATCGCCCTGCAGGCCACCCTCAAGGGAACCAAATTCTCGCGGGATCCGGAGTTGAATTAAACTTGGCGCCTATCCCGGCAAAAGCCATTGAAAGTCATTCATTCCGGCGCCAATCTGGTGTGTCCTGTGTCCGGCCGCGGGTACCGCGGCCTAAACTGTAACCAGCACCAGCCGCGAGTGGTAAAGGAGCGGTACGCAATTTCTGTCGGTGCGGGTTGCGCGCCAGTGATCGGGTCAGGCAGATAGCAGTCGTCGGGCCGCGACACCGGAAATTCCAGGGAGCTGTAGTCGCGGCAGGTGCCGCCAGGGATAGGCCAGAGCACGGTATCGGTAGCGGTACCGTGCTTTTTTATTGCCCGCACACCAGCCCCCATCTCAGCGGCCGGCCCCGGCCATAACCCCCTGAAAAATTTTGCCGCTCGCTGTATGCTCCCGCAACCAATAACAGCGGAGCCTTTCCATGCACATAACCTCTGCTTTTGACGGCGGCAACATCACCCTCGTCAACGCCGACAGCAGCCCGATCGAGCTGGCCATCCGCCAGGACAACAACTCCGACTTTTACCAGTGGTTTTACTTCCGCCTGGAAGGCCGGGTGGGCGACAGCTACCCGCTGCGCTTCGTCAACGCCGGCAAGGCGGCCTATCCGGCAGGATGGGACAACTATCGCGTCTGCGCCTCCTACGACCGCGACCACTGGTTTCGCCTAGATGCGCACTACGACGGTCAATGCCTCGACTTCACTGTCGATCTGGAGCAACCCAGCGTCTATCTGGCTTATTTCGCGCCCTACTCCTGGGAGCGTCACCTGAACTTACTGGCCTGGGCCCAGGGCCACGACCAGGTCCAACTGGAGACACTCGGGCAGACCCTGGACGGCCGCGACATGAGCCTGCTCACTGTCGGCGACGCAGCGACAGCAAAGCACCGCGTGTGGATGATCGCCCGTCAACACCCTGGCGAAACCATGGCCGAGTGGTTTGTGGAGGGGTTTTTGGAATCTCTGCTGGATCCGGCCAATCCAGGGGCGCGGCAACTGCTGGCGGACACGGTATTTTACCTGGTGCCCAATATGAACCCCGACGGCAGTGTACGCGGCCACCTGCGCACCAATGCGGTGGGCGCAAACCTCAATCGCGAATGGTCGAACCCGACCATGGAGCGCAGCCCCGAAGTGTATCTGGTGCGCCAGAGAATGCTTCAGGTCGGCGGCGACATCTTTCTCGATATCCACGGTGACGAGGCGCTGCCGGTCAATTTTGTCGCTGCCTGCGAAGGTATCCCGGGCTACGATGCGCGTCACGCCGAACTGGAACAACGCTTCAAACAGGCCTTTGTAGCCGCAAGTCCGGACTTCCAGACACGGCGAGGCTACGAACTGGACAAGCCCGGCGAAGCCAATATGACGGTGGGCACCAACTGGTGCGGACACCAGTTCCGCACCCTGGCACTGACCCTGGAAATGCCCTTCAAGGATAATGACGAACTGCCGGACACTGGCGAGGGCTGGTCACCGGACCGCTGTCGGCAGCTGGCGCGGGACATACTCTTTCCCATCCGCGAGACACTGACCCATATGGATAGCGGCCGGAATCCGGTCGACACCCCCGCCTGACCTCGGGCACCGGCGGCGCAGTTTTTTTGACTGTGCCCGGTGCCGATTTCAGTACAGAATGCTTCGGCCCCCGGCGCCCTTTTTGCTAGCTTAGTCATCCGGCAATCCGGGTCCTTTCCCGGCCACCGAATTGCCGCCCTCGAGATAACCGGCGCAACTGCATGGCGCAGCTTGTATTCCGGGGGCCGGTGCCACCCTGCAACCGCTGGCGGCACCACTCTGAGCCACATTGACCCCGAGCCGCTGCGGCCTGCGGTGCAAACGTGCAAAAGAATAGACAGTTACAGGAAACTCCTATGCAGATACCAACCCTATGGCGCAACCTCTGCTTTGCCGCTATTGCCACCGGCGCTCTGACCGCCTGCGGCACAGCGTCGGCGCCTCAAGATGATTCCGCAGTGGCGGGAAAGGGCCAGCAGACCGGCAGCGCTCCCGATTCCGCCCAATTGGAAACCATGGCCGCCGACCTGCACAAGCATGTAAAGGTACTGGCCTCCGATGAGTTTGAGGGCCGTGCCCCAGCCTCCCGGGGAGAGGAATTGACCGTCAACTATCTGGCGGAGCAGTTCGCAGCAGCGGGACTGCAGCCCGGCGCCACGGATAGTGAGGGTCGGCCGAGCTGGTTCCAGCAGGTGCCGGTGGTGGAAATGCACATCAATTCCAGCCCGTTGACCGTCACCGGTAACGGCTTCAGGAAAGAACTGCAGCCGCTGACCGATATGGTCACCTTCACCCAGCGGCAGACACCGGCGTCAGCGCTGGACCACAGCGAACTGGTGTTTGTGGGCTACGGCATTGTGGCACCAGAGAACGACTGGAATGACTACGCTGGTGTCGACATGGCCGGCAAGACGGCGGTGATCCTGGTCAACGATCCGGGCTACGCCACCCAGGACAAGGCGCTGTTCAACGGCAACGCCATGACCTATTACGGCCGCTGGAGCTACAAATTCGAAGAGGCAGCGCGCCAGGGTGCCGACGGTGCCATCATTATTCATGAAACCGGTGCGGCCGGTTATCCGTGGGAGGTGGTCAGTGGCAGCTGGTCCGGGGCCCAGATCAGTCTGGCGGCAGAGGACAAGAACCGGGATCGCGTAGCCGTCGAAGCATGGATGACCGGCGCCGCAGCGCAGGACATCTTTGCCGCGGCGGGACTGGATCTGGCCACTGAGATGGAGGCGGCCAAAACCCGTGGCTTCGTCGCCAAACCCCTTGGTCTGAACGCCAGCGTCCAACTGCAAAACAGCCTGCGTCACTCCGACTCCCGTAACGTGGTGGCGAAGCTGCCGGGTAAAACCCACCCGGACGAGGCGGTGATCTACACCGCGCACTGGGATCACCTGGGTATCAATGACAACACTGCCGGCGAAGACCATATCTTCAACGGCGCGGTGGACAATGCCACAGGCACCGCCGGGCTGCTGGCGATGGCGCGCCAGATTGCCGGCATGGACAGTCGGCCGCAACGCTCAATGCTGTTCGTAGCGGTCACCGCAGAGGAATCGGGTCTGCTGGGATCCAAGTACTATGCGGAACACCCGGTGGTGCCGCTGGAAAAAACTGTGGCCGGAATCAATTTCGATGCCATGGGTGTGCTGGGCCCCATGCGCGACGTGATCGTGGTGGGGTACGGCAACAGTGAACTGGAACCTCTGCTGGCGGGGGTAGCGCGGGAACAGGGCCGCTATCTGTCGCCGGAGGACCATCCGGAGCGCGGATATTACTATCGCTCCGACCACTTCAGCCTGGCCAAGAAAGGTGTACCCATGCTGTACTTCGACTCGGGTACGGACAGTTTCGACCACAGCCGTGCCTGGGCCCAGCAGCAGGGCGAAAACTACACCGCCCATGCCTACCATAAACCCGCGGACGAATACGATCCGAATTGGGATCTGAATGGCGCGGCCATGGACCTGCAACTGGGTATGCGGCTCGGCTTGCAACTGGCCAACAGCCGCACTTGGCCCAATTGGTATCAGGGGAACGAATTTCGCGCAATTCGCGATGCGAGTGCCGAGGTACGTCGATAAAACGCGACAGATAAACACGCGGCCGCTTCCCGGCGGCCGCCAAACTGCCCCGTCCACACCAGTGGTGGGGCAGTATGTCATCCCGCCCCGATATTAACCGGGCTCTGTCCGGGCCACCCGGTTTCTTCAGCTTTTTACCGCATCCCCAATCCCGTGTTAGCCGGGCTAGGGCCTGTTGGCACTAAACAGGCTGACCCTCGCAGGCTGTTGAAATTCGAAGAATTTCGACGCCTGGTACCGGAATATGGATGTTCCGGCAAAATCAACGACGCCTAACTCGTTGATTTTGGGAGAAAAGTGAAAATCACATTTTTCGCTTTTCGTGTTTTGAAATAGGCAGGATGCCTTTTTCAACAACCTGCTAAAGGGGCAGCACCATGGACTCGTGGCCATCCATCTCCTGCGCCTTGCGAAAGGCGGGCCGGGCCCGGATACATTCGAGCCAGACCCGGGTATTGGGGTGTCCACCCGTCAGGTAGCCGCGCCTGCTGGCCGACTCGATGGGGTAGCTGAGCAGGATGTCCGCACCGCTCAACGCAGAGCCACCGAACCACTCCTGAGCCGCCAGATCCTCTTCCGCCAGGGCCAGCAACCTGACCATCCTGGGGCGAATAAATCCGTCCGTCGCCTTATTGAGGACAGGGGTGAGAACAAGGTTGAACAGAGATGGCACCCGCGCCTGTAGTATATGGAAGACACCATCCATCAACATGAGTGGCATCACCGAGCCCTGGGCGGCGTGAAACCAGAAAAGATATCGGTCCCGGCCGGGAGATCCAGGCGCCGGCCTCAGGGTCTCACTCGGGTACCGGTCCAGCAGGTAATCGAAGATTGCCGCAGTCTCGGCCAGCGCAAACTCGCCATCGGTGATTACCGGCGCAGTACCGAGGGGGGAAACCGCCTTGTAGTCCGCCGGTGCCAGTTTGGTTTGCGGATCACGCCGGTAGAGCTTGAGTTCATAGTCGACCCCCAGCTCTTCCAGTAGCCAGAGGATGCGAAAAGACTGGGAGTATTCCAGGTGATGCAATGTAACCATGTGAAGCTGCCTCCCCAAAGCTTCCACCCGCGTGCCAGGTGTGGCGGATGTCGTTTCCGGCTAAAGCACCTTCCACCCTATGGGTGCCGCAATATCCAAGCGCCTGACTGCGCTGCTGTCGCCATGGATCCGTCAGGCACTGACCGCATCACCCATTTTTTTAAGTTCCTGGTCGCGCAGTTCGCGGCGCAAAATCTTGCCGACATTGGTCTTGGGCAGATCCTCGCGAAACTCAACCTTTTTGGGTACCTTGTAGGCGGTCATTTTTTCGCGGCAGTAGGCGATTACCTCTTCCTCGGTCAGGGAATCGTCGGCTTTGACCACAAACAGCTTAACCAGCTCGCCGCTCTTTTCGTCAGGGATACCGATGGCGGCCGCTTCTCCGACCTTGTCCATCGTACTGATCACGTCTTCGATCTCATTCGGGTAGACGTTGAAGCCGGAGACGATAATCATGTCCTTCTTGCGGTCCACTATCTTGATGTAGCCATCATCCTGAATCACCGCCATATCTCCGGTGCGCAACCAGCCTTCGTCGTCGAGGCATTCGGCGGTCGCTTCCGGCCGCTGCCAGTAGCCCTTCATCACCTGGGGACCGCGGACACACAACTCCCCGGGGGTATTATTGGGAAGATCGTTGCCGTTCTCGTCGATGACCTTCACCTCAGTGCCAGGCACCGGTACACCCACTGTGCCCAACTGCACGGCGGAAGCCGGATTGAAAGACACAACCGGCGATGTCTCGGTCAAACCGTAGCCTTCGGTCACCACACAGCCGGTCATTTTTTCCCAGCGATCCGCGGTGTCGCGTGTCAACGCCATGCCACCGGAAGCTGTGGTGTGCAGTCCGCTAAAATCCAGCTCGGCGAATTGCGGGTCCCGCATCAGGCCGTTGAACAATGTATTCAGCCCCGCAAAGCCGGTAAAGCGCTGGCCTTTCAAAGTCTTCACAAACGCCGGAATATCGCGCGGATTGGGAATCAGCAACGAGTGGTTGCCGGTCATGAACAATGACATACAGTGAATCGTGAAGGCATAGATGTGGTACAGGGGCAGAGGCGCAATGTAGAGTTCCTCCCCCTCCTTGATCGAGTCCCCCAGAGCTTCCCGCACCTGTTCCATGTTTGCCACCAGGTTGCGATTGGTCAGCATTGCGCCTTTGGCGACACCGGTGGTACCACCGGTATACTGCAGAACAGCCACATCCTCAGGGTTTGCCCGCACTTGGGTTCGCGGTTGTCTGGCGCCCAATGCCATGGCATCACGGAAACTGACCTGATTCGCAAACGAAAAGTCCGGCACCATTTTCTTGATGTGCTTGGCAACGGTGTTGATCAGCACCCGCTTGAGAGGGCTGTGGAGGTCGGCGATTTCGCTCACAATCACCTGCTCAACCGGGGTTTCCTCCACCACCGCAGCAGCGGTATCGGCGATATTCGCCAGCACCACCAGCGCCTTGGCGCCTGAGTCTATCAACTGGTGTTTGAGTTCGCGCCTGGTGTAGAGCGGATTGGTATTCACCACTATGAGTCCGGCGCGCATAGCGCCGAAAACCACTACCGGATATTGCAGCACATTGGGCAACTGCACGGCGATACGATCACCGGGCTTTAAACTGGTGTGGTGCTGCAGGTAGGAGGCGAATTTGGCACTGAGCCGATCGACTTCAGCAATTGAAAGAGTGTGGCCAAGGCAAGTGAAAGCCGGTCTGTCACCGAACTTTGCACAGGCGTCCGAAAATACGTCAAGAATGCTGCGATCGAGTTCCAACTTTCTTCTCCCAGTCCTGTTGTTGTCGCCTTTACTTTTATAGACGAATCCCGGCGCCTGGATTCGCTTGATTATTGTTTGCCTCTCGCCGCAGCGCCTGTGGTTATCGGCGCGCGCGATCGCAGCTCCAACCCTGACTGGCCGCTATGGTCCCGTTTCCTATGGGTGGGCCACACTCCCGATCCGGCGGTGATGGTGGTGGCGTCAGCACCCAACACTTCGAGTAAAAACACTATCCGCTGAGCAGACTGTCCAACCCTTTACCCGCAACCCTCTATGACTGTTCCTTCGCAGCGACCGGCTGCTGGAACTTTAACCGAGTGCCGGGGCGCAAACAAGTCGACCGAAATACACTGGATCAGCCGGGTCCGTCCTTGTGAACTGGTGATTGGATGCAGTTGCTGCGAACAGCGGCCGATGTTTTATAGGACCAAATGGCTTGCCGGGTTTGCCGGATTCACACGGACTCCAACTGGGCCAGGCTTCGCGACCGGCGCTGCGCCACGCCTTCGAGAGGGGTGACGCTGGGATAACAAGGCCGGCCGCTCACCTGCAGCTTTCCCCTACCACTCAAAAAGCCCCCGCCCACTCAAAAAGCAAAGTGAGCGACATCGAGTTCCATCAGGTTGTCGGCCCCACTCGTAATCGCACCCGCGTGCGCGCCGGTACGCGGCAGAATGCGGTCGAAATAGAAGCGCGCTGTAGCCAGCTTGGCGCGATAAAAATCCCCGTCACCCTCACCGGTGGCCAGCTTCTCACCGGCCACCTTGGCTGCGTGGGCCCACAGGTAGGCCAGTACCGCGTAACCGGAGAACATCAGGTAATCTACCGAAGCGGCGCCCACCTCTTCCGGGTTTTCCATAGCCTTGGCGCCCACATGCATCGTCAGATCACCCCACTGCCGATTCAGCTCCTGCAATCTGGTGACATAGGGAGCCAAGGCCTCTGTATCGATTTCAGCCTGGCAGAATTTGTGTACTATCTTGGTGAAGCGGCGCAGCGTTTCACCCTGGCTCATCAGCACCTTGCGGCCCAGCAGATCCAGGGCCTGAATCCCGGTAGTGCCCTCATAAATGGTCGAGATGCGGGCGTCGCGCACATTCTGTTCCATGCCCCACTCGGTGATATAGCCGTGGCCACCGAAACACTGCAGGCCCAGGTTGGCGGCTTCAAAACCGGTCTCGGTAAGAAATGCCTTGGTGATCGGCGTGAGGAAAGCCAACAGCTGGTCCGCCTCCGCCCGCTCCTCCTCGGAGCCCCTGTGTGAACGATCCACCTGCTTGGCACAGAAACCCACCAACATGCGCCCGCCCTCGGCAAACGCCTTCTGGGTAAACAGCATGCGGCGCACATCCGGGTGCACGATAATCGGATCCGCCGGGCCGTCCGGATTCTTGGGCCCGCTCAGGGCGCGCATTTGCAACCGGTCCCGGGAGTAGGCCAGTGACTTCTGGAACCCCAGTTCCGCGTGTGCCAACCCCTGCAGGGCGGTTCCCAGACGCGCGGTATTCATAAAAGTAAACATGCAGTTCAGTCCCTTGTTGGGGGGACCGATCAGAAAACCGGTGGCAGCGTCAAAATTCAGCACCGCGGTGGAGTTGCCGTGGATGCCCATTTTGTGCTCGAGGGCCCCGCACACAACGCCATTGCGCTCACCAATGGTGCCATCGTCCCGGGGCAGGAACTTGGGCACGATAAACAGCGAAATACCCTTGGTGCCTTCTGGCGCCCCCGGCAGTCGCGCCAACACGATATGGACGATGTTCTCCGCCATATCGTGCTCGCCGGCAGAAATGAAGATCTTGGTACCGGTGATGGCATAGGAGCCATCGGCATTGGGCTCGGCTTTGGTGCGCAGCATACCCAGATCCGTGCCGCAGTGGGACTCGGTCAGGCACATGGTACCGGTCCAGGTCCCCTCCACCAGTTTCGTCAGATAGGTCTGTTTTTGCTCTTCAGTACCATGGGCCTCGAGGGTATTCATGGCGCCGTGGGACAGCCCCGGATACATACCCCAGGACCAGTTGGCGGTACCCACCATCTCGCTCATGATGGTACCCAGGGACGGCGGCAGACCCTGACCACCGTAGTCCACATGGTGTGCCAGCGCCGGCCAGCCGGCCTCCACAAACTGCTGGTAGGCTTCCTTGAACCCGGCCGGTGTGGTGACCTCGCCGTCCTTCCAGGTACAGCCCTGCTGGTCGCCCACCGCATTGAGTGGCGCCAGCACGTTTTCGCAAAATTTGGCACCCTCTTCCAGAATCGCGTCGACAACATCTGGAGTGGCGTCTTCATAACCCAGTGCCGCACAGTGCTCGTCCCAGTGCAGCAGTTCGCGCATGACGAAGCGGATATCCCGCAGTGGAATCTTGATATCGGTCATCCTGCGATCCTCAACTCATTGTTACACCAACCACCAACTGCAGGAGAACCGGGCGGTCAGGCTTGTGACTGATCTTTAAGATTCGTTCATAATAGTAGCAATTCCCATGCAGCTGCTATGGCTAAAAGCGTCCAAAGTGGTGACAAATAGAGGCGGGTAAAGCGGCCTGGATTTATTCCCCCGGGGCACCCCGGCGCCCGGCTGCCATCAGCCCGCGCCGGCGGTATTCTCCCGGGGTGATTCCGGTCCATTTCTTGAAAGCGCGGAAAAACGCGCTGGACTCGTCAAAACCCAGCATCGCCGCAATCTGGCTATTGGAAAGGTCGGGACAGCTCAGATAGTGGAAAGCCGCTTCCATGCGACATTCGTCTTTGAGTTTCTGGTAGGAGGTGCCCTCCTGCAGCAGCCGCCGCCGCAGGGTGGTGACCGAAACATTGAGCCGCTCCGCCACGACTTCGGCGGCGGGCATGGACTCGCTGACGTCCCGGTTGAGAATGGTCTTGACCTTGGTTTTGATGCTGTTGGCGTTGCCATCGCTGATCACCAGGTGATAAGGCGCTGTGCGTATGAAGTCCTCCAGAGTCTGGGGGCTTTGCACAATCGGATAGTCGAGATAGCGGCTGTCGTACTCCAGGGCATTGACGGGCTGGTCAAACAACAGTTCGCCCGCATCGCTCTGTGCCAGGGCGGTGAATTCCTCCGGCCGGGGGAAAGAGAAGTGCAGTCGTGCCAGAGGTATCTCGCAACCCACCAGCCAACAGTAAAAGCGATGCCAGACCGCCAGTGTGGTGCGCACTACGCTGGGGCTGGTCGCCGCCAGCAGCCGCTCGAACTCGCCCTCCGCCAGTGAACTGATGCCGCCGATCACCACTTTCTCACGGCCTTCGGAACCCGGCTCAAACACCGGTTTCACCTTGAAACCGCGACAAACCTCCATGAATTCGGCACTCAGAGTAATAGCCTGGCGCACCGCCGCAGAGTTCACCACCGTCAGGCACAGCAGACGGAAAGAACCCGGCCTGACCCGGCCCCCGCTGAGCATACCGAACCACTCGTCCTGCGCCAGCCACATAACCCGCTGGTATAGCTGTCCGTATTTCAGCGCCGAAAAAGCCGCCGCACCCCGCAACTCCGTATCATCGATACCCACCGAGGCCAGCAATTCGGTGCGATCACAGCCGTGCCGGGCCGCCTCCTGCAGCAGGCGCTCCAGGTAGGCGATGGGTATGCGAATATCCTCCTGCTGCAAGGGCATCTACTTTTTTTTGCGGTCGCGCAGCCAAGTCAGGATGGCCGCCGTTGCCAATGCCGCAACCACTATCACCAGCAGCAGCACTAGTAACAGAACCCCGTAGCCAACGACACTCTCTACCGGCAGGTCCCAGCTCCAGATCGCCGCCGCGACAAAGGCCGCACAGGCGAGGACGCTGGTGATAAATGAGCGATATCTCTTTTTTGCCATGAACCCTCTCAACGCTAAAACACCAAATATGAACCGCTGGCCACCGGCGAACCCCGGCACTACCCTTGGAGTAAAGGCGGCGAGCGCCCTTGCGGCGCGGAATCGTGAGTGATCGTCCGGTTCCTGTCAACATCGCAGGAGGCTGCCATGACCAAACGACTGCTGTACCGCCGCGAGGATCGCGCGATGCTAAAGCGTTTGTTTACCTGGCTCGAATGCCTGGCGGTATTGATCGGGGCCATTGCCCTGGGATTGTTTCTATTCGCCTAGGGCCTGCCCAAGGGGCGCACACTGTCAGGTGTTTAGTTGCGGGAAATAATGCCGCCTTTCGCCAGATTCGCCGGATCCAGCAGTCTCTCCAGCTCCGCCGGTTGAATGTCCGTCATTTCCACCGCCACATCCAGTATCGGCCGGCCACTGCGATAGGCCTCCTTGGCGATTTCAGCAGCCCTCCGATAACCGATCACCGGGTTCAGGGCGGTCACCAGGACCGGGTTGCGGGCCAGGGCGCGCTCTATATTGGCGCGCTTGGGTGTGAAGGTCGCTATGGCCCTGTCCGCCAGCAAAACGGCGCTGTTTGCCAGCAGGTGAATAGTTTCCAGCAAAGTCGCGGCGATCAGCGGCAGCATCACATTCAATTGGAAATTGCCGCTCTGCCCCGCGATACCAATAGTGGTGTCGTTGCCCATAACACGGGCAGCCACCATCGCCATCGATTCCGCGATTACCGGGTTTACCTTGCCCGGCATAATACTGCTGCCCGGCTGCAGTGCCTGCAATTCTATTTCCGCAAAACCGGCCAGGGGGCCACTGTTCATCCAGCGCAGGTCGTTGGCGATTTTCATTGCAGTCACCGCCAATACCCGCAACTGACCCGACAGCTCCACCGCTGTGTCCTGCGTCGCTATAGCGGCAAAAGCATTATCCGCGGGCCGGAACTGCTGCATGCTATTGACGCTCAGCCTTTGTGCGAACAGCTCGGCGAAGTCCGCCGGCGCATTCAGGCCACTGCCGATGGCAGTACCGCCCTGCGCGAGTTGAGCCAGACGGGGCATTACTGATCGCAACCTCTCGCGACACTGGGCGACCTGCGCCGCCCAGGCCCCGATTTCCTGGCCCAGGGTCATGGGTACCGCGTCCATCAGGTGCGTGCGCCCGGTTTTTACTACGTCTTCCAGTTCCCGCGCTTTTTTTTCCAGCTCACCCTGCAGGTGCCGCAGCGATGGCAGCAGGCTGTCGCGCACGCTCAAAAGGGCGGACACATGTATCGCAGTGGGAATCACATCGTTGCTGCTTTGGCTCATATTGACGTGATCGTTGGCCCCCACCGTCACGCCGCAGTCCCGCTGCGCAATATATGCCAGCACCTCATTGACATTCATATTGGTGCTGGTACCGGAGCCGGTCTGATAAATATCGAGCGGGAACTGAAGAGCGTATTCCTGCGGTGAAAACTCCATCACCCGCTCACAGGCAGTCACTATCGCGGCGGCCTGTTCCCGGGTTAACAGCCCCAACTCCGCATTGACCTCGGCGGCGGATTTTTTGATCAACACTATCGCTCGGATAAACTCCACTGGAAGCCTCTCCCCACTGACGGGAAAGTTGTCCAGCGCACGCTGAGTCTGAGCACCGTAAAAGGCGCTATCCGCTACCTGCACATCCCCCAGGCTATCTGTTTCTATACGAAAATTACCCGCCATGGGTCTTCACTCCAACTGGCTGGTGCCTCCGCCGGGCGGAGTCCCGGCAGCTCTCTTCGCCGGACGGCATCGGCAACCCTCGCGGTCGCCGGCTTGAGGCTCAGGGTTACTTGACAGTAACGGTGATTTTTTTCGACATCACCGGCTTCTTGTGTGGAATATGCAGGTAGTTGCCCATCACCAGTTGCAGGGTGTGCTTTCCGGGCGGCAGCGTAATCTCGGTTTCCGTCTGACCACCACCGAAATGGATGAGGCGGTCGCTGGCCGGCAGCGGCTTGGTCAGGTCCGGCATTTCATCGACATCGATCAGCAAATGGTGGTGTCCGGTACCCTTGGTGTCTACACCGGCGGGCGCCACCCCCATGCCGGACAAACCAAAACGCACAGTGAAGGTCTTCCCCACCGTATCGCCGTCCTGGGGCGAGATGATATAAACCTTGGCGTCGGCCGGAGCCTCGGAAATCAATTGGTCCATGCCATCTTTTTGATGCTGATCGGCCAGCGCCAGGGGCATCGCGAGAGAACCCAGGACGAGAATTAATGAATTTACGACATTGATACTAATAGGACGCATAAGTACTCCTCGAGAAAATTGAATCCGGTGCGCTTAAAGCGTCGCAGGCCTCCGTTCGCACCCTCCTGCCTGTTAAAGATTAGCAGGCTGCAGAAAAAGGCATTGCCAGCGGTCTGCTGTCCCAAACAGGGTGTTCGGCCCCTGAATCATGCGTGTAACTGCGTGATTTGTCGCGGAGGGTATGCGGGCTGAAAAAAATCTGGAAAGGCTTTTTTAAACACCCGCTGGAGACCTGCTGCAACAGGGCACAGGGAAAGCCTGACACACGCAACCACGGCTGGCAATGACCGGTTTGCGTCACAAGGGCGAGAAGCCAGTCGTCGGCAGCACACAGAAGAGACGCCCGCCGACCAAAGTCAATGTCAGGCGCTGACACGCCCCTCCCGGGTCCACTCGCAACGCACCTGCATAACCCCTGTGCCCGGCTCGTGATAGAGGCCGGCCGCCTCCCAGGAAAAAGAGTGAAGTCCGGAAAGTTCTGTTTCCAGGTGCACAGTGGCGGAAACCCAGTACATTTTTTGCAACAGTTGCTCAAATTTCTGGATCCAGTGGTTCCACTCGTATTCCACTGCGCGGTAAGAGGCGCCAAAATGAATCACATCCGTGTGGTACCTGGACCGCTTCACCTTGATGGTGGGTATTGCAAACATATCCCGGGATAAAAAGGGCCAATCGTCGGCACTGGGCAGGCTCAGCACAGCATCGCGGTTGACACGGCGCCGCTCAGAGCCACCCGCCAGGCTGTCGCTGTCCTTGATGCATCCGTAGACAATGGATTCCTGATCGCTCTGCACCACTTCTACCGCTTCCCCCTTTTCCGGACGCTGTCGAATTCGCCCAAGAATGCCAGAGTGTCACTCTACCGGTCATATGCGGATAATTCTACCGCCGGTATCGCCTTTACTGGCGGGAAGCCTAAAAGCGTATTTTTTGTGCAATGGATACCGGTAAGGACTCAATTGGGTGGAGGTGGCCACATATTCAGATTCCGACCCCCCTGTCGCGCAGCATCGCCAGAAACTCCGTTTCGTCCAGCAGGGGAATATCCAGTTCCCGCGCCTTGTTGAGTTTTGAACCCGCGCCGGGGCCCGCAACCACACAGCTGGTGTTGGCGGATACGCTGCCGGCTACCCTGGCACCCAATCGCTGCAGATGGTCTTTGGCCTCGCTGCGGGACATCTGCTCCAGCTTGCCGGTCAGCACCCAGGTCTGGCCGGACAACGGCTCGCCACCGGCATCCGTCTGCTCCGCCGGCCAGTGGACACCCGCCTGGCGCAGCGCTTCGATCTCCTCCTGGGCATGGGTCTGGTGAAAGAACTCATCCACAAAGTGAGCCACCACCGGGCCCACGTCCTCCACTTCCTGCAAAGCGTCTTCATCGGCCGCCATCAGGGCCTCCAGCTCGCCGAAGTGTCGCGCCAGATTGCGCGCGGTGGCCTCCCCCACTTCGCGAATACCCAGGGCATAGAGAAACTTTGGCAGCGTGGTCGATTTGCTCTTTTCCAGCGCCTCCACCAGGTTTTGTGCGGACTTGGCCCCCATCCGCTCCAGCTCCGCAAGTTCCTGGACCGTCAACCCGTACAGCCCGGACACCGAATGCACCAGGCCCTCATCGACCAGCTGCTCTACCAGCTTGTCCCCCAGTCCATCGATATCCATTGCCTTGCGGGAGGCAAAGTGCTTGATCGCCTGCTTGCGCTGGGCACTGCAGATGAGGCCGCCGCTGCACCTGGCCACCGCTTCCCCTGGAACCGACTCAACCGGTGAATCACACACCGGGCAGCGTTCGGGAAACACGATATCGCGGACATTCCTGGGGCGTTTCGACGCCACCACCGATACCACCTGCGGAATAACGTCCCCGGCGCGGCGCACTATCACTGTATCGCCGATTTTTACTCCCAGGCGCTCAATCTCATCGCGGTTGTGCAAAGTCGCATTGGAAACCGTCACACCACCGACGAATACCGGCGCCAGGCGCGCTACCGGAGTAACGGCGCCGGTACGGCCCACCTGAAACTCCACATCCAGCAACTGGGTCATTTCCTCCTGCGCGGGGAACTTGTACGCCATGGCCCAGCGCGGTGCGCGAGCGACAAATCCCAGCCGCCTTTGCAGGGCGATACTGTTCACCTTGAACACTATGCCATCTATGTCGTAGGGGAGTTCCCCGCGTATGTCCGTCAGTCGCCGGTAGTATTCGATACAGGCCTGAATATCGGCGGCGGTGCTCATTTCACTGTTGATGCGAAATCCCCAGCGATGCAGCTGCAGCAGGATTTCCGTGTGCTTGTCCGGCAGCCCGGCCCCCTGCTCCCGTCCCACTCCGTAGACACAGAACTCCAGCGGGCGCTGAGCGGTGATACGGGAATCGAGCTGGCGCAGACTCCCCGCAGCGGCGTTGCGCGGGTTGACGAAGGTTTTCTCCCCGGCGCTGCGCGCCCGTTCGTTCAGGCGCGCGAATCCGGCCAGGGGCATATAAATTTCACCGCGGACCTCCAGCAATTCCGGCACCCCATCCCGCAACAGGCGCAGGGGCACCGAGCCGATGGTGCGCACATTGGCGGTGATGTCCTCGCCGGCAGTGCCGTCGCCGCGGGTCGCGGCCCGCTCCAAAACACCGTTGCGATACATCAGGCTGATGGCGATACCATCCAGCTTCGGTTCACAGGCATATTCCACCGGGCCATCGCTGCTGAGCCTCTCCCGCACCCGCCGATCAAATTCCAGCAATTCCGCATCATCGAAGGCGTTGTCCAGCGACAGCATGGGTACTTCGTGCTGCACCTGGGCAAAAGACGGCAATGGCTCAGCACCCACCCGCTGTGTCGGGGAATCCGGGGTGATCAGATCCGGATACTCGGCCTCCAGCTGCTGCAATTCGCGCAGGCAGCGGTCGTATTCGGCATCGGGCAGGTCCGGCGTGTCCAGCACGTAATACTGGTAATTGGCGCGCTGCAGAATATCGCGCAATTGCCCGGCGCGCTTTTGCCGTGCCCGGGGAATCGGTTTCTTGGTCATGGTAAATGCACTAAATGACAGAAATTCAGGAACCCTCACCATTAGCTGCCCCACCCTGAATCGTCCCATCCGGGGCTGAGTACCGTCGTGGCCGGAGCAGCGCTACCGGGACCGGTTAACTCAATTCTGAGCGCGGGCCAGGGCTTTGCGGCGCTGGTACTCCATTACCCGCTGGCGATAGTGTTCCGCTGTCTGAGCAGTGAACACACTGCGATTCTCATCCTTCAACTCGCCACCCAATTGGGTGGCAATCTCACCGGCTACCGACAGCATCAACTCGAACGCCCGTATCGCCTCGCCTTCGATAGGCAGAGCCAGAAACAGGCTCACACCCGGAGTGCTGAACTCCTCCATCAAACCGAGATCGAACACCCCCGGCACCACCATATTGGCGAGGCTGAACACCACTGGGCCGTCGTCGCCACCCAGGTGGTAGTGAAAGATATTCATATCGCCAAAGCGCATCCCGCTGGACAACAAGACACGCAGCAGGTCGTTGCCCTCAAAACAGTCCCCCTCCGGTGCCGCTATATTGATAACCAGCACTTCCTCCAGCTCAGACTGCTCCCGGGGCTCCGCGGTCCGGGGCTGCCGCTGTGCACTAGGCTCGGGCGGCGCTTCCTGTACCAGAGGTTCCCTCTCCCCCTCCGCAGCCGGCACTTCCAGTGACTGGAGATCGACAGTCTCATCAAACTGCGGCTCCAGCCGCTGCGGGTCGGCGCCGATGGAGTCCATCAGTGTCGGCACCTGCTCGTCCAGATCCAGCGCGGCCTGCTGCGGCTCCCCACGCTGGGGGTTGCTGCCCGCCAGGGGGCTGCGCAGGGAGTGAAAATTCTCCTGGACCTCGCGGTTCACCCGCAGTGCATCCTCCAGGGCACGGCGCTGAACCACCCTTACTTTTCCCGGCAGCTCGGCGGCAATCTGCCGGCGCTTAGCCACCTCCTCCGGATCCACCGGATCCTCTGTCTCCGCCACTGCGGACGGTACTGCGCGCCCAGGCCCCAGGCTCCCTTTCCCCCGAAGCTCGCAGACCTCACGCTGCGCCACCGCACCGGGATCATCCGACGACCGCATGGCGGCGCGGTATCTGATAATCGCGCGGCGCACACCGTCGGCCACTGCCACCAGCAGTACCAGCGAGAGAATTGTGATCAGCCAGTCGCCCATTTGCCCGCTCTCTCCTATGCAGATGCCAGTTCAGCCGCCTCTTCCACATCGACTGATACAACACGGGATACCCCCGGCTCGTGCATGGTGACACCCAACAGCTGATGGGCCATTTCCATCGCGATCTTATTATGACTAATGTAGATAAACTGCACCTGCTCGGCCATCTCCTCCACCATGCGCGCGTAACGCCCCACATTGGCATCGTCCAAGGGTGCATCCACTTCATCCAGCATACAGAAAGGCGCGGGGTTGAGGCGGAAAATGGAAAAAACCAGCGCGATTGCGGTCAGCGCTTTTTCGCCGCCGGACAGCAGGTGAATAGTGCTGTTACGCTTGCCGGGCGGGCGGGCCATAATGGCGATGCCAGTGTCCAGCAGATCCTCACCGGTCAACTCCAGGTAGGCGTGGCCGCCGGCGAATACTTTGGGGAACAGTTCCTGCAAACCGCTGTTGACGCGATCAAAGGTCTCCTTGAAGCGGGTGCGGGTCTCGCGGTCAATTTTCTTGATCGCACCTTCCAGCGTCTCCAATGCATCTGTCAGATCGCTGTACTGGCGGTCGAGATAGTGTTTGCGCTCCGATTCCTGCTGGTACTCGTCGATAGCGGCCAGGTTTATGGCACCGAGGCGGGAAATGCGCGCAGCCACCTGCTCCAGTTCTTCCTGCACCTGGGAGATGGTTAAGTCTTCCGGCAGTTCCCGCAGCAGTTGCTCCACCTCCACATCGGACTCCTGCAACTGCTCCACCAGGCCGTTGCGCTGCACCTCCAGGGTCTGGGCAGTCAGGCGTTCCCGCTCCAACTGTGCGCGCACCCCCTGCAGAGCGGATTCAATTTTGTGGCGCTCCTGCTCCTGCTGCCGGAGCCCGCTTTCCACTTCCTCCAGCTTGCTGCGCGCCTCGCCCAGTTCGGCCTCGGCCTGCAGGCGCAGGGCCAGCTTCTCTTCCAGCTCGCTGTGGAAGTCCACCGTCGGATCCTGAGCCTCGGCCATCTGCTGCTGCAACAGTTCGCGTCGGGAGCTGAGGCGCCCCAACTGCTCTCCCATCACCTCCAGAGTGCGCTGCAGTGACACCAACTGCGTGCGCACCGACTGCTCGCGCATGGCCAGCTCGTGGGTGCGGTCCTTGTCCTCGCGGGCCCGTTGGCGCGCCCCATCCAGGGCTCCGCGCAATTCATCGCGACTGGCCATAAGAACTTCGCGGCGATCAGTATCCTCGCTCATGGCCTCCACCGCCTGCTGCAACTGCAGGCGCGCGTCCGAAAGGGACTTGCCCTCCGCTTCCATCTGCTCGCGCACCTCGGCGATCTCCTGCTCCAGCCGCAGGCGGCGTTCACTCTTCTGTTCGGCGCGCACACGGCGCGCCGACAACTGGCTGCGCAGCTCAGCCTCCCGGCGACCCAGCTGCTCCACCTCGCTTCGCGACCTCTCTATGCCGCCCTCCAGGTCGCCGACCTCGCGGCGCAACTCCTCCCGCTGGGCCGACAGGCCATCAATCTGCTCTTCACACTCAGCGATGCTCTGCTCCAGCGTTTCCAGTTCCTGCCTGCGCGCCAATACCCCGGCCTCGGCATCACTGCCGCGCTGGACACGCAGCCAGTTTGGGCCCAGCCACAGGCCGTCCCTGGTCACTATTGATTCGTGCGCCTGCAGGCGGCTTCGCGCCGCCAGGGCCCCGCTGAGATCCTCTGTTGTGTAAATGCCCGCCACGATACTCTGCACCGCCACTGGCCCCTCAAGCAGATCTGCCAGCGGCGACAAGCTGCCCGCCGGCAGAGACTCTACCTGGGCCTCGTCGACAAATATGGCCTGGCCGGCCTCCAGGCTGTTGAGACTCTCACCGAGACTGTCCAGGTGATCGACACACACTGCCTGCAGCCGCGGTCCCAATACCGTCTCCACCGCCCTCTCCCAGCCGGCGCTGGCGGCGATCTGGTCGGCGAGGCGGGGCCGTTGCTGCAGCGCCTCCCGCCGCAGCCAGTTGTCCACCGCCTCACCCTGACCCAGCGCCGCCTGTTGCAGAGCCTCCAGCGACGCCTGGCGGCCGCGGCTGGTCTGCAGCTGCAGGCGCAGCTGATCCAACTCAGTGGCGATAGCGCCATCCCGCCGGCGCATCTCGTTCAGAATCTCACCCTGCTCGGCCGCGGCGTCGCGGCGTGCGGCGGTCTCCAGCTCCAGTTCGGCCAGCTCCTCTCCCAGCTGCTCCAGCTCGCCGTCATCGCCGCCGTCGCCCAGATCGGTTCTTTCGGACTGCAGCTTGTTGGCGCGATCCTGCAGTCGCTGGGCGGAAGTTTCCAGATGCTGGATACGGGACTGCTGCACCTCTGCTTGCTGGCGTGAACCGGAGGCCCCCAGGTTGAACTGGTCCCAGTCGTTTTGCCAGTCGCGCATCAGCTCCTCGGCATCGAGCAGGGCCTGGGCCGACTCCTCTGCGGCGGCCTGTACCAGGTGCAGGTCCGGCACAATCACTTCCAGCTCGTCTTCAAACTGGGCCGCTTTACCGCGGTCTGTGTCCAGCACCGCCTCGGCATCCCTGAACTCCTGCTCGGTCTGCTGCAGGTCATCATGCAGCCGGGCATTGCGCTCGCGCGCGTGGGCAATACTCTGCTCCAGGCGCGCAATATCGGTGCCGACGGCGTAAAACCTGCCCTGTACCTCGTTGAAGCTGTCGGACAGCTCGTGGTAGCCGACCCGCTTCTGCTCTATCTCGGTGTCACAGCTCACCTGGCGGGTCACCAGCTCCTCCACGGTGAGTTCCAGTTCGCCGATCTGCTGCTGCCGGCTGCTGGCCTGATCGTTCAGATCGCGGTACTTGAGGCCCTGTAAGCGGGCCTTGTGGCTGCGCTCCTGTTC
This sequence comes from Microbulbifer sp. TYP-18, assembly GCF_040932045.1. Lineage (NCBI taxonomy): Bacteria > Pseudomonadati > Pseudomonadota > Gammaproteobacteria > Cellvibrionales > Microbulbiferaceae > Microbulbifer > Microbulbifer sp. TYP-18. The sequence continues at coordinate 84,926 of NZ_JBFRBC010000003.1, read as the reverse complement.
CTTGAAGCGGGCGTACTTTTCCGCTGCGGCGGCCTGTCGCTCCAGGCGCGACAACTGGCGTTCAAGTTCGTCGCGAATATCGGTCAGGCGCTCCAGATTTTCCTTGGTGCGGCGCATGCGGTTTTCGGTATCCCGGCGGCGCTCCTTGTATTTTGAGATACCGGCCGCCTCCTCGATATAGACCCGCAACTCCTCCGGCTTGGCCTCGATCAGCTTCGAGATCATGCCCTGCTCGATAATGGCATAGCTGCGCGGGCCGAGACCGGTGCCGAGGAACAGGTCGGTCACGTCGCGGCGGCGGCACTTGTCGCCGTTCAGATAGTAATTGTTCTGGCCGTCGCGGGTGACCTTGCGCTTCACTGAGATCTCCGCGAAACCGGCGCAGGGGCCGGTCAGCTTGCCGGCGGAATTGTCGAATACCAGCTCGATGGATGCCTGACCAACCGGCTTTCGACCACTGGAGCCGTTGAAGATGACGTCGGTCATGGAGTCGCCGCGCAAATTCTTGGCCGAAGATTCCCCCATAACCCAGCGCACCGCGTCGATGATATTGGACTTGCCACAGCCATTGGGCCCCACCACGGCACCCAGGTTGGAGGGAAAATAAACGGTGGTCGGGTCTACAAAGGATTTGAAACCCGCCAGCTTGATGCACTTCAGACGCATGTAATTTGCAACTCGATAATTGTTCTATGCACGGTGAACCCCGGCCTCCCACAGTGGGCAATTGTACATGGCGACCCCAGCGGTTTCAGTGTAAACCTTCGCCAGCGAATAACCGCTACAACTCCCGGTCGATGGTGATGGAAACCGGCTTGCCCCACTCGGCCCTGTCCAGGGACTCCACCCCGCCCTGCCAGTCACCGGGTGCCGCGCGGGCATCGCCATGCAGGGCCAGGCGGGCTACCAGTTGCACGGACCCCGCCCCCTCCAGTGAGCGCCCCGGCATCATGGCCCGCGACTCGTCCAACACTACCTGTGCAGGCAACTGGTCGGCGCGCAGGCGCACTATTGCCAGCGGCATCGGGCTGTCCGCACCGCGGGCGTAGACAAACACCGGGGTCTCCGGCGCCGCCACAATACCCTCGGCCAGACTCACATGAACACTGATGGAGGCGTTGTCGCCCCCGGCGGTCACAGTCCCAGCGACACCCTTCCCCGGGGACAGCTCCGCCTCAGCACGCGCCACACCGGCGGCCAGCGCCTGGGCGGCTGCGGACTCAGGAGCCAGAAGCTTCTGCGCCCGGCGCCAGTAATCCCGCGCCGCGCGAAATTCCCGGCGTTCAAACGCCGCTATACCGGCCAGCCCGAGGGCAGTGCCATTGTCCGGCTCCACCGCCAGCACTTCCCCCACCAGATGCGACACCTCTTCGGTGATCCTGGAGCCCCCGGCAAAGAATAGCGCCTGCGCCAGTTCCGCCTTTACTCCAGCCGCCTGCGGCTCGCGTGCAACTACGTAGCGGTAGGACGCCACAGCGCCGGCCAGGTCGCCCTGGGCCAGAAGCCGCTGAGCCAGCACATAGCGACTGGTGAGGTCCTCCGGATGGGTACCCGCGCGCTGCTCCAGTGCTGCGGTGATCCGCCCCTGCACCTCGGCGTCAGCGCCTGCATTGGTGCTGGCGACGAGATCCCGATAGAGGGTCAATTCCCCATAGCGGTCGCTCTGGCTGTAAAAGCCCAGGGCAAGCACCGGCAACAGAATTGCCAGTGCAAGCAACAGCCAGCGCCCCCCACTGGAGGTGTGACCGCCAACCGGATTCCCCTCGGCGGCCAGCAGATCGCGCGCGGCATCCGCCTCCAACTGCGCCAGCTGGCTCTCCTCCATGGCGCCTCTGTCGCGCGCCGCGCGCCACTCCGCTCGCCGCTCCCGGTAGAGCGCCGCCAGCGCCGACCGCTGACTTTCCCCTGCGTCAGTGCCAGCCGCCTCCCCATCTTTGCGCCGCAGTGTGGGCCACAGCAACACCGCCACCAGCAACAGCGCCAGCAGGAGGAGTCCAAACCATAATCCAAGCATCAGTTGTTCCCGCCGTCGTCACCGCCCAGGTTGGTATCCTCCATCTCCTCGCCCAGTAATTGCCGCAGGCGCCGGCTTTCCGATTCCGTCAGTTCGCCGCCGGCATCGTCCTGGCCGGCACCGGTGCCACTGCGCGAGCGCAGCACTATCACCACCAACGCCAGCAATCCCAGCGCCGCGAACACACCGGGCGCCAGCCAGAGCACCAGGGTATTGCGCTGCAATGGCGGCCGATAGAGGACGAAATCACCGTACCGCGCCACCATATAATCCGTGATTTCCCCATCGCTGAAGCCTTCCTCCAGCAGGCGGCGGATCTCCCGGCGCAGATCATGGGCCACCGGCGAATCGGAATCCGCCAGATTCTGGTTCTGACATTTCGGGCAGCGCATTTCCTCAATCAACTCCCGGTAGCGCGCCTCCAGTTCGGCGGTGGGCAGTTGCTCTACTTCCACCGCAGCGCGTGCACCTGCCATAGTTGCCAGATACAGGCCCAGTGCACAGAGTGTCAGCAGCAGAAACGCCGTCCACCCGCCTGGTTTCAAAGTTGGATCCACCGTCGTCACCCGCTGAAAATTTGTGCGATTATAGCAGTGCAGGCGGTTGCGGGCACGCTCTGAGATTTGCGGCATGTTGCGTTAACTTATTGAAAGACAAAAATGTTTTGTGGAAAGCGTTGACGGAGCAAAAATTTTCATTAAGATACGCAGCTCCTGACGCGGGGTGGTTAGCTCAGTTGGGAGAGCGGCGGCCTTACAAGCCGTAGGTCACAGGTTCGACCCCTGTACCACCCACCACTCCCCCACCTGCCTGGCAGGTTATAACTGGGAAGTGAGGAGATGCGGACCGGTAGTTCAGTTGGTTAGAATGCCGGCCTGTCACGCCGGAGGTCGCGGGTTCGAGTCCCGTCCGGTCCGCCATACAATCAAGGCTCACGTGAAAACGTGGGCCTTTTTTGCATTCTCCACTTGCATATCCCCCTTCCAGCAGGCCGGGAACCGGACCCGGTATAACAGCTTTTTGCCTACCACCCCCAACTCAGACTGCGGCTACAAACCTGAACATTTTCAGGGACTAATAAATAAAGGGACCCTCCTCCGCCCACAAATGCTCCTCGGCCTTTATTTGTCTGTCACTATTTACCCGGCAACTTATTGAGCTGCCACCTCTGCCCCCGCCGCCGTGAGCCGCTCATACAACTGTGCCCACTGGCTCTCCGGCACGCGGATGTCGATTTGCACCCGGTCGCTATAAACCGCATCCACACATTGTCCACCACAGTGCTGCAGAAGAAAGCGCACCCGGGATTCAAGAGCGAAGTCGCAGCAAACGGATACCGCCCGCAGGGATACGAAGGGTTTCAACTCAACCTGGCGCAACGCCCCACTCACAGAGCCGCGATAGGCCCGCATCAGCCCGCCGACACCGAGCTTGGTGCCGCCGAAAAAACGGGTCACGATAACACCGGCATCGCCTATCCGGTGTTGCACCAGCAATTCCAGCATGGGTTTGCCGGCGCTCCCGGATGGCTCACCGTCGTCGTCCGCCTGCATCGATTCGGGATTGGCCGGATCGCCGAGGATCAAGGCCGTACAGTGGTGACTGGCGTGGGGAGACTGCGCCTGGGCAAGAGCGAGCTGCCGCTGAAAGACCGCCTTGCTGGAGACGGGTCCGAACCAGCAGATAAACCGGCTCTTTTTTTCCTCGCTCTCACTGACAACGGGACAACAGGGAATCTGATAACTCACCGGCAAATTCTTCCCAGGGCTGGCTCTGCAATCGCTCATAGAGCGGCTGCAACTTGGTCTGCCAGATGCGGTCGTCCACCACACCTGTGTGCTTGCAGCGAATGGTACCCTGCGCATCCACCAGAAAGGTTTCCGGAGCGCCGTAGACGCCCAGGTCCAGAGCCAGCCGGCCCTCGGTGTCCGCGATACTGAACAGATAGGGGTTGTGGAATTTCTCCAGCCATTTGCGCGCCTCTGGGACATCATCCTTGAGGTTGACCCCGACGATCGGCACACCCTGCCCGGCAAGTTTGTTGAGAAATGGATGCTCCACCCGGCAGGCGATACACCAGGTAGCCCATACGTTCAACAACAGTGGCTTAGCGGGCAGGTCGACACGCCGCACAATTGCATCCGCGTCCGTCACAGTTGCCAGGGAAAACTCCGGTACCGGCTTGTCCAGCAACACTGAGGGTAAATGCTGCGGGTTGAGCGACAGGCCGCGCCAGAACAACACCGCCAGGGCAACAAAAACCAACAGGGGCAGAAACAGTCTAAATCTAGCCATAGCCGGTCAAGTCTCCGCAATATAGCCGGTTGGCGCCGCGTCAGCAGCCGCTGCGGCGCGTTTTATCTTGACGTTGCGGTAGCGCTTGTCCGCCACCGCAATACCAGCGCCGATGGCCATTAGCAGGCTTCCGAGCCATATCCATACCACAAATGCCTTGTACTGCAGGCGCACCGACCAGTCCCCACCGGGGTTATGCGGATCCAGTGACTGGCCCAGAGCCACGTACAGATCCCGAACCAGTGCCGAATCGATCGCAGCTTCGGTCATGGCATTGCCACCGGAAAAATAATTGCGCTTTTGCGGATTCAGTTCCGCCACAGCCTTGCCATCGCGACTGACCGCTATCACACCCTCGACCGCACTGTAGTTGGGACCCCGCACCGCACGCACGCCGTCGAAGCGAAAGTCGTATCCCTCTATCTGAAAACTGTCGCCGGGAGACATGCGCAGATCCTTTTCCACGCTGTATACGCTGGTCAACGCTACCCCGACTATGGTAACCGCCAGGCCAATGTGTGCTAAATGCATGCCAAAGTAACTGGCCCTCTGCCGCTTGAGTCCGGAAAGGACACTGTCTGCGTTGCGACTTCTGGCGGCGATGTCGGCCAAGCTGGAAGCAGTGACCCAGACACCGACGAAAATACCCAGTGCCGCCCCCCAGTGAAACCCACCCAGTACAAATGGCAGCGCCACAGCGGCGACCGCAGCGACGATCAAAGGCACACGCCAGGCCGCCAGCAACTTGCCCCAGCGGCTGTTTTTCCAGTTGGCGTGGATACCCAGCCCCAGCAATAGGCCCAATACGGCCATCGCCGGCACGAAAAAAAGATTGAAGAAGGGGGGGCCCACGCTGATCTTGCCCCAATTGAGCGCATCCGCCAGCAATGGATATAAAGTGCCGGTCAGAACGACGCCCATTGCGAGTATCAACAAAACATTGTTTCCCAGCAGAAAAGTTTCCAGCGAGCGGAAAGAAAACACGCTGCCTGCACTCACTGCCGGCGCGCGCAGCGCGAACAACAGCAGGGACGAGCCTACGACCAGGCACAAAAACACGAGGATAAATCCACCCCGCAACGGATCCGTCGCAAAGGCATGCACTGAGGTCAGCACGCCGGAGCGCACCAGGAATGTACCCAGCAGACTCAAACTGAAGGCAAAAATCGCCAGCAGCACGGTCCAGCTCTTGAACAGCCCCCGCTTTTCGCTCACCGCCAGGGAATGCATCAACGCCGTGCCCACCAGCCAGGGCATAAAGGAGGCATTCTCCACCGGATCCCAGAACCACCAGCCACCCCAGCCCAATTCGTAGTAGGCCCACCAGCTGCCCAGCGCTATGCCCACCGTCAGAAAAGCCCAGGCCACCGCAGTCCAGGGTCTCGCCCAGCGCGCCCAAAGCGCATCCAGCTGCCCCCCCAGCAGTGCCGCGATCGCGAACGCAAACGCTACCGAAAAGCCCACATAGCCCATGTACAGCAGCGGGGGATGGACGATCATGCCCGGATCCTGCAACAGCGGATTCAGGTCCGCTCCCTCCAGCGGTGGGAAAGGTAAAGTCCGTTCAAATGGATTGGAGGTGAGTAGAATAAAAAGGAAGAAACCGACCAATACCATACCCAGCACGGACAAAACCCGCGCGACAAACTCCTCTGGCAAAGGGCCGCTGAAGCGCGCCACCGCCACCGCCCAGCCGGCCTGGATCAGCAACCACAACAGGATGGATCCCTCGTGCCCCCCCCATACGGCGGTGATCCTGTAATACAGAGGCAGAAGGCTGTTTGAGTTCTGTGCCACATAGTTGACGGTGAAATCGCCCTGGATAAATGCCAGCGTCAGACAGAGATAGGAGATAGCGGTAAACACCAGTACACCCATCGCCAGCGGCCGCCCCGCCTGCATCCACAAGGGGCGCCCGGCGTAACTTCCCGCCAGGGGCACCAGCGCCAGGGTCACGGACAACAGCAGCCCGATAAGCAGCGCAAAATGACCAATTTCCGGACTCATATATGCGCTCCATCCACACAGCTGACTTCAGCCGCAACTGTTTCGGCAACTTCCGGCGGCGTGTAGTTTTCATCGTGTTTCGCCAGCACCTGGTCCGCGCGCAAAGTGCCGTCGTCCTGCAGCCGTCCGGCCACCACCGCAGCCTCCCCCTCCGCAAAGAGGTCCGGCAGTATCCTGTCGAACACCACCACCAGATCGGCATCGCCATCGGTCAAGGCGAAACGAACGTCCAGTGTGCCCGCCGTATGCACCACGCTGCCGGGAACCACGCAACCTCCTGCGCGAATACGCCTGTCCACCGGGACGTCTCCGGCGGCAAAGGCGCTGGGGGCATAAAAGTAGTCCATATTGTTGCGCATGGCGTAGGTCACGAAGCCCACCGCCGCACCGGAAAGACATATCAGAAGAAGGACCAAAATCAGACGCTGTCGGCGAACCGGATGCATAGTCTTTCAAACCCTAATTTAATTTGCTGTTATCACAATGGTCATTCAGCCACTGTATTCGTGTGCGGGGGAACACGACTCTGCCGGTGTGCCTGTATGCGCTGCTGACGGGCCAGCTCCCGCTCCAGCCTGCGACGGCCCAGGTATGGCTGAATTGCCAGCCCGGTCATGGCCGCAAAGGTCACCGCGTACGCGATCCAGACGAAAGCACCGTGCCCCCCCATGGAGAAAAACTCGGCGGCACTGGCGAACTGAAATTGCATTACCGGGCCTCTTGTCTCGTTCCGCTCAGGTGTTCACCCCGCAGTACCTGCTGCGCCCAATTGGTGCGCCATTCCCGCTGTAGCACCAGAGTGCGCGTGTGGGCCAGCAGAACCCAGACATAAAAGCAGTAAAAGCCAATAATCATCGTCAACAGCGGATAAAACATACTGGGATCAATACTGTTTGCCTCGGTCAGCTTGATCGAGGCGGGCTGATGCAGCGTAAACCACCAATCCACTGACTTATAGATAATCGGGATATTCACTGTACCCACAAGCGCCAGCAGAGCGCAGACCTTGTCCGCCATCTGCTCGCGGGTAAAAGCCCGCGACAATGCAATTACCCCGATATAGAGGAACAGCAGAATCAGCATCGAAGTAATGCGCGCATCCCACACCCAGTAGGCGCCCCAGGTAGGCTTGCCCCACACAGCACCGGTAAACAGAGCGACGAAGGTCAGTACAGCACCGATGGGCGCGGCCGCGCGCATGACGATAAACGACAGTTTCATCTTCCAGATCAGGCCGATGGCGCCACCCACAGCCATGATGTAATAGCCGGCGAGGGCCAGGAAAGAGGCGGGTACATGAATGAAAATAATGCGATAACTATTGCCCTGCTTCATATCCGGCGGCGCAAAGCCCAGCCCCCAGACTGAACCCACCAGCAGCAGGACGATACTGGCCAGCGCCAGCCACGGCAGCCAGACGCTGGTTTTCTGATAAAACCAGCGCGGCGAACCCAAGCGGTGAAACCATTGCCAGGCCAAGCAGAGCCTCCTTCAAGAATCCGTACTGACGCGGATCGCGCCGGCCGCAGCCAGTGGTGCCAGAGCCGCGGCCGCCGCCAGCAGCGCGGCCAGAATCGACAATTGCGCCGCGTAACTGTGACCGTCCAGAGCCGCCTGTACCGCGCCAGTGCCGAAGATTAACACGGGCACGTAAAGCGGCATAACAATCAGTGCCAGCAGCAGCCCGGAACGACGCAGAGCGACCGTCAGTGCCGCACCCACGGCACCTATCAGGCTGAGACTCGCGGTGCCCAGCAACAGGGACAGGAGCAGGCCGAGGTAACCACCGCCGCGCAGATTCAGCATCAACCCCAGCAGTGGCGACAACAGCGCCAGTGGCAGCCCCGAGACCAGCCAGTGCACCGACACCTTGGCCAACACGGCGAAGTAAAGCGGCTGCGGGGAAAGGGTCAGCTGCTCCAGAGAACCGTCCTCAAAGTCGCTCCGAAACAGTCCCTCCTGGGACAGGAGTGTGGCCAACAGCGCCATCACCCAGATGATGCCCGGCGCCAGGCGGGCCAGCAGTTGCGGTTCCGGTCCCACCCCGATGGGAAACAGCGCCAGTACAGTGACAAAAAACAGCAGCGGGTTGGCGATATCCCCCCGCTTACGCAGCGCCAGCAGCAACTCCGTGCGGGTGAGTGCAATAAAACCTGCAGCCCCGCGGTGCCCTATCTCGCTCGACCCAGGGCCGGCCGCCGCCATCAGGTCCACCCGCCCGGTTTCAGCCAAAGGCATAGGCGCCCTCCACAAAGTCTCCGGCGGGCGCGAAGTCTGCCAGGTCGACCGTCTGTAATCCGTCCAACGCCACCGGTTGGTGTGAAGTGAACAGAACCATGCCGCCTCCGGCGAGATGCCGTGCCATCCGCGCCTCCAGGCTCGCCACCCCGTCCGCATCCAGGGCGGCAAGCGGCTCATCCAGAATCCACAACCGCGGCGGTTGCGGCAAATAGAGTCGCGCCAGTGCCACCCGGCGGTTCTGCCCTGCGGACAACCGCTGGCACAGGCTGTCTTCAAATCCCTGCAGGCCCAGCTGTTGCAGGGCCCGGTAAGCTGCAGCGGTATCAGCGCCATACCAGGACAGGTTCTCCAGCGGGGTCAAACCACGGCGGACCCCCTCTCGGTGACCGATATACAGCAGTGATTCCCGCAGAGCCGGCAGGCCGCCCGGCAGGGACCTGCCCCGCCAGCGAATTTCCCCCCGGTAGCCGCTGACACTGCCGGTCAGGGTCCGCAGCAGGGTCGTCTTACCGGTTCCGTTGGCTCCTTGAATCTGCAGCGCCGCGCCCGCAACCAGCGCAAAATCAACACCCGCAAACAGGGTGCGGCCATCGCGCTCACAGGCGAGATTGCACACTTCCAGCAAGGCTTGGGGGATTAGAGCTTCAGACATAGGGCCCACAGTGCCACAGTTGATGAAAAACTGAGCGCATTATACTGGCCCTGGCGGTAATTGCATGGCCTTCAGCTGTTGCCAGGTTACTGGCAGATTGCTGAAAAGCCTCCCTGGTTTTTCTCAGCCCGGGATTGCGCTGCGGGTCGGCTACCCCTGCGCAACAAATCCAGTGGCTACATGCATGATTTGCGGCTTGAACACCCCTATTCGGGATAGCTGGCCCCGAGCAAGGCTTTTTTCAGCAGCCTGTTAGGCCCCGGAAACTGGCCCCGGAACCGGCGGGGCAACTATAAAGGCGGGGTTTAGCGAATCGTGAATATCCGGTCAAAATTGGACGCGGCGAGAATATTGGCAACGTGTGGCCTGGGATTGACCAGCTCAACTCTTTGCGCCTCCGCCCGGCTACCATCGCCATAGCAATGATCCCTCAATAGCAGCAACATACCCAGTGCAGCGCTATCCAAATACGATGTTTCAGAAAGATCGACCGAATAACATTTGGGAGAGGGGGAAAAATTCTGATAGGCGCGCTGAAAATCGGGGTGAAGGCTGAAGTCGAAGCTACCGGCGACCCGGATTGTGAGCTCCATCCCACAATCCGACAGCTCTGTAAATACCTGAGCCGACCCATGCTCGCAAGTTGTCATAGCGAAAATCCATTTATCTCTATACCAGCCCAACCCGCCACTCTTCTGCCATGTAGCGGGCATCCGAACAGTATCTCCACGCAGATTGAGTAGCCGCGGGAAGTCTGTTTAGCCAAGTCGTAAAACCAGCCCCGAAGAAACCTCCACTAGCAGGTTGTTGAAAAAGGCATCCTGCCTGTTTCAAAACACGAAAAGCGAAAAATGTGATTTTCACTTTTCGCCCAAAATCAACGACTTAGGCGTCGTCGATTTTGCCGGAACATCCATATTCCGGCACCAGGCGGTCGAAATTCTGCGAATTTCAACAGCCTGGTAGGGACTTATCTACTGCCCCGCATCACAGCGCATAAAGCCTGGCAATCGGCTGCCATCAGTTCCCGGCGCTGCCTATCCAACAGGCCGGTTTGCTGGATCGCCGACCTGAAACACTGACGTGCCAAGGCAGAGCCTCAGCGATGGCAATGACAGCGATTCCTCTACCAGCCACCACAGCCGGCAAATGTCATTCACCCGCCACGTAATGACAATCGACGCGCCGGTCCCCGTCATCCTCCCTTTATGCGGTTCGGCAATTCCATTAAATCACCGGACCTTTAATAGACGGGGCAAACAGGCAGTGCCTCAAATATGATGAAAGAAAGGATCGCTCCAGCCGGTAAATCAGCGGATCGCTTAACCTCATGGCACACGGGAATTGCATTAATCCGGCAAGCTGCCCAATTGCCGGTCAAGCTCCCGCCGGCATCAAAACTCTAATTCATAAGTCATCAATTCGCGTCTGAGACGCATTTCCTCCAATTTATCCTCCACCAGTCGACGGGCGTCGCGAGGAGGTACTGAAGTAGCCTGCCGCAGTGCTTCAGTTGCAATTTGCGGGATGTCTACATGATCAAAATCAAAGTCTTTTCCGCTAACGTTGCCGCTCATACGAAACTCCAAAATCTTGATCCGCGAGTGTGGAACCACTCTTGTCATTTTTGTTGGACCATTGCAGATTAGCCAGCAGCGCCAGCCATGGTCAAGCATATTTTCGTCGCGGTAACCTTTTTTTTGGCTACCGGTATTGCCCGCTTTTCAGGTGTGAAAAATCCTCCTTTCCTCCGCCGATTAATGGTGTCAAAGTAATCGCATAAAGTGACCAATTTGTTAAAATTACGCTATCCAGCGGCTTAGGCGAAAAAAAGCTTCGGCAGGTACCAATTGGTAACCACAATTTCAGAGTGTTACCCATAGTGACATAGAATTCATCTATGGTTAGAATAGGCCACTTGTTCGATACACCTTCAGTCGCCCCCATGGGATCAGAAGGCCCCTCAGCGCCCCCGTCGGTTAACAGGATAAACCACGGACCTCCTAAGTCCGCACTGCAGGTTCGAGTCCTGCCGGGGGCGCCAACTCCAGCCGAGAGGCCCCTCTTCATCGCTCCCACGGAAGTGGCGCTCGGCCTCCCAAGGCTGAGTCCCATCCATGGAAGTCTCTCATTAATTCGGTGCAACCTCAGGCTTTCATCAAGTTCGCCAGTCAAGCGCAGGAACGCTGACTGCCCTTCAAACAGCTGCATCGCATCGACGCAAGGCTTCGCAGGGCGAGCTTGGTGGAGGCTAAAGCTGTCGCGCAATGCCTCAGTATTGTCATTCGAGGAGACCGGGGTGACCGATTGGATTGTCGGGCTCATAATAGGCCCTCACTAAAGTCTTCTACCGGGGCGGAATCATGAAGAAATCCCTGATGCTTGCAGCCATCTTTCTGGTGTTAAGCGGCAGTGTATTTGCCGATCAAGGACCCATCGCACTGGCCATCCACGGTGGTGCCGGCACCATCGAGAGGGACAAAATGAGCCCTGAGCGTGAAAAAGCCTACCGGGATAAGCTAGGCGAGGCGCTCGAGCGGGGTTACGCAGTGCTCGAGCAGGGTGGCAGCAGCCTGGATGCGGTGGTCACCGCAATCAATATTCTGGAGGATTCACCCCTGTTCAATGCCGGCAAGGGTGCAGTCTATACCTTCGACGCCGAGCATGAACTGGACGCCTCTATTATGGACGGCAGTACACGAGCAGCAGGGGCGGTTGCAGGGGTCAAGCAAGTTCAAAATCCCATCAACCTGGCGCGCATGGTGATGGAGGATTCACCCTTCGTTATGCTGGCGGGGGAAGGCGCTGAGGCTTTTGCCCGCTCCCGCGGGATACCCATGGTTGACAATAAGTCATTCGACACCAACGAGCGTCTGCAGCAACTGCGCAAAGCCAAAGAAAAGCTGCGACGGGAACAGGAAGCCGACAAGGACTATCGCGCAGCCGTGCAACAATTGCCCCAGTCGTTCAAGGCCGGCACCGTGGGCGCAGTGGCACTGGATAAGCGTGGCAATCTCGCCGCCGGCACCTCCACCGGCGGGATGACCGCCAAGCGCTACGGCCGTATCGGCGATTCACCAGTGATCGGTGCCGGCACCTTTGCCGACAACCGTTCCTGTGCCGTGTCCGCCACCGGCCATGGCGAGTATTTCATCCGCTTTAACGTCGCAGCGGATATCTGTGCCCGGGTAGAGTATCAGCAACAGTCCGTGGCCAGTGCCGCGAACCAGGTCATCAACCAGGTACTCACCGCAGCAGGCGGCACCGGAGGGGTTGTCGTTCTGGATCGCAAGGGCAACATGGCGCTGACCTTCAACACCCCCGGTATGTATCGCGCCAGCCGCAGCAATACTCAGCCAGCCGAAATCGCCATCTTTCGCGATCAGTAGAACATATTATTAACCCGGTAACTTATTTAGTAGCCGGGTTAATAACCTTATACTATTGACCATTAATAGGGCCATCAAGTAATTTCCGCGAGAACTGTTGATGGCCCGGCCACCCTGGTGGCCCACCAGCAGATGGTAGAGAAACAGGCTGGCAACCTACCAGCTTGCCGTAACGCTCACAGCCAACAAAGTACCCGAGCCGACCGCAAAAGGGGCATCATTGATCTGTTTCATAAAAAGCTGTCGCGGAAACAGAAGTGAAAGTACCATTGCTGTTATCGAGGACAACAGCCTCCAGTGTGATAGGCCTGTAAACCCGGATTCTCAGAATGCAGACGTTTCTATCGGAAGAACATCTGTCATCCGACCACAATATGGTGAAATCAGAGGGCACATTCCGGATTCGGAAGTTAGCGTTGGTTGTCAATCTTTCCGGTCGCGTTTCCGACCCCCAACAGACCGGCGTCGCGTACTCATCGTACAATGCAGTATCAACAAAACACTCCATCAACGGACTCCCCGCTCCAAGCACCTCCGCGCTATTGGAGTCGCGCACCTCCTGCGCATTACTGATCCCGCTGATTGAAAGAGATAACAGAAGCACTGTACATAACGATTGTTTAATTTTATTCATTTTACAAGTTCCTTATTTGCCTTGGTAGATTTAGTGGAAGTTGCAGCCAAAATAACTCAATGTCCCACCCCTGTTTATTTCACAAACACAATAAAAATAGTGGAGACACAAACTGAATATATACAACAGCAGAATTAGAAAAATCCTGAAATAGCCAGAAAAACTTTCCATTTATCCACAAAGCGCGATCACCGGGAACTTAAGCTCCAACAGTCCATATCTTAATACCCTTGCTTGTCGCTTAAATCTTTCTTCTGAGATGCTAAGCCGTCAATTCAATAGATGACCCCTCACCCACTGAGTTAGCGGTCTTGAAGGCCTGGACAATTACCCGAAATAGCTTGCTTTCCAAGGGCTTGCGCCGGTCTTCGTGCGGAAATGGAACATCCTTGCAACCTATTAACCCGGCAACTTATTCAGTCGCCGGCTTAATAACTGAGCGGGATTCAAAAGAAGAGCAATAGTACGACAAAGGACCCGCCAATCCCTCAGAGATAGTCGTTCACATCCCAGGCTTTGCGCTCGAGATCAGTGGCCAAAAGGGTTTTCAAAATGGCCGTATGACCACTACCGGCGATAGCGATAACCCGGGTGCCCGGCTGGGCAATCGCCTGAATATTGGCGTACATACGGAAATTACGGTGCCACCAACTGACAGAAGACGCAGCGCCGGCAAAACCATCACCTGCACCAATATCATTGGTCATTAGATAGAGATTCATATTCTCACGATCCTGGGATAGATCATTATCCTGCCTCAGCATACGCTGAAGTGAAAAATTCTTATGTCGATAGGTCGAAATCTCGCTGAATTTCTGAATTTTTTCCTGAAAAAGTTTTCCGCGTTCTGGAGCTTTTTCGCTCATATACTCCATCAACTCTGTCCCATTCCAGTGTACATTCCGCTCGTCATAACAAATTACGCCCTCCAGACCTGCCTTGGAGGCAATACGAAAACCCAGCTGCTGATTTTCGTTGATGTCGAGTTTGTGCTCGCCATTGAGATAGGAACCGAATAACTGGTCAAACTGCTCCTGCTGCTCGGGATCACATTCAAGCATGACATGAGTGGGAGACTGCTTGGCGAGCCTTTCCGTCAGACTTTCAAGGTATTGTTGATTTTCCGCTGTCGAAACATCAATTACTTCCGACTTTACGACATCCTGCCCGGGGTTGGCAAAGTGGAATACCCCAAACAACATGACCTCGGCTGCGCGGCTCACTTTGGCATCCTTCTTATCTGCTTCACCGCCCCAACTGGCGACACTGACAGACAGCATAAGGGTACCAATAAGAATTCTAGTTATGACTTCCATCGTTAAGTTCCTGCTTTTTATCGACTGGGAACGGCAACTGCCGATCCAGAGTAAGACGCATCAAAAGAATTTTTGGATGCAGTTGTTGTATATAATTTTTATTGATTCGGGCCGCCCACTAAGAGCACTTCCTTCGAAAGACACCTCTGGAGCCCTGACTCCATGAATCAGTACAATGACGAATAGAGCTTGGCACCTTCTGCCAAAAAACACTAAAAATTGGCACCTTAGTACCAATGTGGATTTTAAAGTCTTCCAGAAAGATTGTAAACCCCACTTAATTGATCAAATTCACACTCTTTTCGCTGGAAATATCAGCCCTTGCATATACCCCCTTAAGAATCAACCACCAAATTGACTCCGACAGGTAATCCGATAATATTCACAGTGACTCTATTCAGAGCTGCCGGACGTCTTTTGTAAACAAGCTTTTGGAAACCAAGAAGGCAGGAACAACCATATTCGAAGCCGCTATCAAAAACCAGAATTGCAGGGAAATCAGCATGAAAACACATATACTTTTTATTATAGGATGCATGTGCATATCTTTTCCGCTATTCGCCCAGATCAATGAAACACCGACAACAGGCGACAACACCAATAAACCAATCAATCAAACGATTGAACGGATCAATAACAAGCAGTGGATTCACGGCGCCAGTGATTGTATCGACTACCAAGGCCCCGCTATCGATCAATTCAAATTTGATACTGGGAGTTTTATATTACGTCAAAGTAAATGCACCCATTATGAAGCCCCATTCATATACGTTCTCTTTGGGAACAAAACAGTATTGGTATTGGATACAGGTGCAACAAGTGATCCGCAGGCTTTTCCGCTGTATCAGACCATAATGGATCTGGCTGAAAATTACCGCCTGGAAGAGAATTTAGAGCCTTTAAACATATTGGTCATGCACTCTCACGGCCATCGCGACCATATGGCAGCAGATAGCCAGTTTACGAATCAACCAAATGTAGAGCTGATTGAAGCCAATGGTCCAGCTATGAATAAATTCATTGGACCTGGAAATTGGCCGAATATAACCCGGGAAATTGACCTTGGCGGACGAATACTTACGATTATACCAAGCCCCGGGCATCAGGAACAAAGCATAGCAATCTATGATTCGAAAACCCAGTGGTTATTGACGGGGGATACCCTGTATCCCGGACGACTTTATGTCAGAAATTGGAAAAAATACTTAGAAAGTATAAAGCGACTGGTGGAATTCAGCCAAAATCACAACATATCCGCTGTTTTGGGTGGACATATCGAAATGTCAAAAACTCCTGGAGAGATTTATCCCGTCGGTAGCACCTACCAGCCGAACGAGACAGGACTGGCCTTATCCATAGAACAACTGCGGTTATTACATGAACTTCTGACGATGGAAAATGCCAAAAAAAGGGAAATCAATACGGAGCAATTTATTGTATCGCCATTAAGCAATTTTCAAAAAATCATAAGCTCCATTTTAAAAATTTTTATTTGATCTGACAGACAGACTTCGGATTGCTTCGATTCTTCAACTATGAGGGAATCTAATCAATCCGTTTGTTTATATTTATATCGGATGGTAATCCAGATGGACGAATCGACTGCTTTAGGGCTTCTTTTGGTCACTTCTGCTGCACTTTACCAAAGAAAATCTATTATACAGCGCGCTGTTAATAAATGCAGACTACTTTTTGTCCAGCCTCTAAAAATATAGAAAATGTTTAATGCGGCGCCAGGTAATGCATTCAAGCGCCTTCTAATGAGGCACCATACTTACTTGTAGTCGACAAACCAATACGATACGGTTATATGGTTAACTCAATACACAAAAGTACATGCTTAATCAAACTTTTGTGGGCAGGGTTAATAGTATTTCCGCGGTTCAAACCATAAATTACGAACTTAAAATAAATTCGCTATTTAATAAAAATAAATCAATAATTGGAGGCAGCAATGCGCTTTATATATGCTTTATTTTTAACACTACTCAGTAGCTTTGCCTTTGCTTTTCCTAGCTCAATCTTTTCACAACTCGACTTTGGCCTGTACTGGTTTAGTTATAACAATAATTACTGTAAAGCCTCTTCCGGCAGTTGTTCCAGCCATTATGATCCCACCAAACCCACTTTAATTTATGTACACGGCTGGCAACCTGGCACCACTGTAGACAACTACCGTGAGAATTTTTACGGTGGTGACTATGGTGGCCCTAATGTCGATACTGCCGTTAGTTGGCTAAATGAAGGATACAATGTAGGAATATTCTACTGGAACCAATTTGCTGATGAGTTAGAAGTAAAATATGCAGAAGCTAAAATTTGGGTACCCAATGGCCCCAAGAATATGAGATATCTGCTATCGAATGGAATTTATCAAAACTACTCAACATTGAGCTCAATGAGTGAGCTTATGTCGGATGAAATAGCTTCGGTAATGAGCTCTTTTAGTGGTTCAAGATTTGTGATAGCAGGCCATTCACTGGGAAGCCAGATGGCACTTACTGTGGCTGAAGACTTAACCGATAGCGTTAATGCAAATTCAATCAACAGTAATTTATTGCCAGACCGAGTTTCACTACTTGATCCATTTCATTCCAATGGCGCTAAATCATACCTAAATGATCGCTGGCCGGGCGAAGTAACAAGAGATATTGTTGATAAACTCAAAGCGAATAATATTGCTATCGATGCATACCGATCTTCTGCAGCAACAAGTACGATATTCATAGGGGATGAAAACATAGGGCTCCTTAACAAAGTCGCGTTTGTTGAACTAAAACCATGGTACTTTTGGGCATGGCAGCAAACAGAAAAACACATCGCAGCTAAATGGCATTACCTATGGAGCCATGCGTTTTCCCCAACTGACCTAAAAGACTCTGGTGAAGACGGCCTGTCAGCATCAACGAGCGACACAAGAGTAAGGATATTAATGAATAAAGATTTCAGACTTGTCCAAGATCAAGGCGAGTACTCCAGAACACCTGAGGATGACAGGCACTTTAAGGCTAGTAGGCTTTAACTGCAGTAGTTCAGATTTGATTTAATGGTTACTGATCTTTCTAGAAAGTGCTCGGTCGATTCAAGTCTGGACTACTAGTCGTCATCACGCAGCCATGGCAGAGCACCCCTCTGCCTCACACCAATACCGGTAAAGCCCTCTTCCAATACAATGCTCAGCAGCCCATAAGCAAGATCTGGGAATAGAGATAGAACACTGAACCGTTTCTTAGAGCCTTTACTTTAAATCCAAAAATAACAAACTATTCTCCTGATCAATATTAAAACGAAAGTTTTTCAAATAATTCATGCCTAATAAACCTTGTGATTCTTCCACCCCCGGCAAACTCATGACTGCAAATTCAATATCATTTATGACTCTACCATCAATAGAAAATTGATCAAAACGATAGACAGGTACGACCACTTGCCCATTGGCTGTATTCATTACAGTTTTACTGAGAAATTCGGGTTGATAATTAGCATTTAACTGCTGAAAAAACTGGCTAGATATAACTGAAATCGTTGCTCCAGTATCAATCAATAATTCCACCTTATGGCGGCCCCCAAGAACGCCGGAAACAATGAAATGACCATTCACTTTTCTAAGATCTATTCCTTCTTTAGCTTTCAATTTACTGGAAATCTTAGTTTTTAGCTGCTGCGCCACTTTACCCCATGCAAGATCACCAAGAAGGTAATCCAGCAATTCCAGCGAACGGGGGTAATCATTTAGTAAATAATGGATTTCTGCCTGTCGATACAAGTAGCTGTAATCATTTGGATCTAGCAATGCCAATTCTTCATAAAACTCCAGCATCTGTGGCCACAATACTTTGCCACTATTCTCAGGATCTATTTTTTTATGATAAGCTTGAACCAAAGTTTTAATTATTCTCTTGATGTCTTCAATTTTATCAACCTCATAAGTGTAGTGCTCTAGACGATAATACGCCTTAATAGCTGCCACCAAATCGCCAGTTAATTTATAGCTTTCCGCGAGGAGATATATCGCATATTGGTCATCGTCATTTATCTGTAAGTAAGAATTTAGCAATGGTATTAATTTCAGGTATTCGCCCTGATCAAAACCTTGCTGAAAAAATTTTCCCATCGATAGATACGCATACCGCTCATGTTTATCATCAATGAGCAATAACCTATTGTACTGATCAATTATTTTTGCGATATTCCAGCTTGAAAGCGTTTTTTTAAACTCTTTCATCGGGGTAGTTAAGGGAAGATTGGTGGAAATTCCAGTTTTAGTTAAATTTCCCCAATTCGACGCAGCCAATATGGAGCGCTCCTGGTCTTTCATCTCAGTTTCTGGGAGCATGAAGCTACTCCAATATTGATGGCCATTCCAACCAAAAATCAGGCCACTTATAAAAACAATCAATGTCAGAAAAAAGATTTTCACAATGGTATTTCTTAGCTGCTAAACAAAAAGTTCCATTTAAAGGGATCTCTAAAAATTTCCCAACCTGCGCTAAAAGCCATCCGACATATTCCGCATCCCCAAGAGATTGTGTGGCCACAGTAACAAAACGAGTCAAGCAACTCACCATACTGCTTACACCAGCCAAAGGTGGCATCAACCTGTTTGCGCCTCTTGAGATTCACTCCATAGTGCGGTTCTACGGTCTATCGCACTATGACTCCGACACTCACTATTCTGCGCGAAATGCAGCGTTATTCCTATGCCGGGACAGCCATTTACAAAGCCTTTTGTATCGTAGCTTCATGCATAAAAAAGCCCGCCATTTGGCGGGTCATTTTTCTGCAATGCGCAAAAACCGCGTGCTAGATTTGTATACCTCCCTGGGACAAACTTGTCAATCCATGTTTTGACAACTCCTCCAATAACCCTCCACGAACTCGGCCACCGGGCCTAGGCGCCCTTGTGAGAGAGGGTCCAGGCGGCATTGAAATCGCTTCCAGCGCCTTAGTCACTCATGGTCCTATTCCGCTTTACCGCACCCCAGGATAGTACGCGCTTGATTTAGGCTGATAAGTTGGCCATTCATATTCCGAAGCGCTCAGGCGTTGATGTAGAAGAGTGCCTACTTGCTGACCTGGGTTCTATTGTGCGGTTCGCCCCGTTGGTCAAATTCTGTCATTAGCAGGCTGTTGAAAAAGGAGTTTTCATGGGCCTGCAGTCCCCCAACAGGGGTGTTCGGGTCGCAAATCAAGCATGTAACTGCTTGATTTGTCGTGGAGGGTTTGCGGACATGTGCCGCAAACCCCTGTTGAGAAAAGCCAGGGAGGGCTTTTTCGGCGATGTGTTAGGTAGAGAAGGAGTGCGGTCCATTCTTTAAATCGTGCGGCGGGTGCATAGGCGTCCATGCCTCAGTTGTAGGCCAGTGGATCGGTTTGGCGCAGCCTTGCAGCCACACTTTGGACCGAGCCTTTTTCACAGGTATCCATGATACGGCCACTGCTGCTCGCTATTCAGTTTGGTGAAAATGTGAGAAACGAACCACAGTGCCGCTAACAGCCAAGTGGGGGACCAAATGGGAGACTAAGGAACTAAATTTCTTATAAGTCAGGAAATTATATTAAGAGGGAGGAAGTAGAACAGAATCTATAAGCCATTGATAATTATACGTTTTATAAAAGTAGTTATATTCCGGTGTTCCTTACAGTGTTCCTAAACTACAAATTCACCGCTTATCCTCCATCAATTCGATGTAAGTGGGCAGTTTGGAATGCGACCAATGCCTGACTAACTGGTCAATCCGACCAGAAAGCGGTAGATTTCAACCATAGCAAACGTGTCGCGTTCGCAATATTTCAGTAGGTCATTCGCGATTTTCTCTGCCTCCTCAGGCTTCGCATTGACCATTTGTTGCCAGGCTTCCATTGCTGAAGCTCCGTCCTGAACTTCGAGTTCCTTGTAATCGAGATGAGGGCAAACAACAGGCAGCACTTTTTTAATCGACGTAGAACCGTCAAACCGGGCATCAACGTAATCGGACTTGAAGATGTCTTCCAGATCCACCATTCGGTCGTTGAGGTCGTTTAGAAAAGCTGCTTTTTCTGGATAACGCTCGGCAAGCTCTCGATTGCGCGATTGCTCAAACGACCTATGCCAGGAAACGATACTGCCGTTGGGGTCGATGTCTTCCTGCATCTGCTCGACCAAGCGATCAGGTAATCGGGCCTCACGCTCCAGGTACTCTTTGTGATCTAACGATCCGTTGCTATCTAAGGTATGCAACGAATACTGTACGGGAAAGTGTTGATGTGGGCTGGTGCCGTCAAGCAGTGGCACGGCGGAGGAAAAAGTTTCATAGTCGAAAAAATAAAGCGGGAATGTTAGATCAGATAGAAAATTACTGATAGCCGCTTTATCTACCAGAGGCCCACCGACTTTAGCCGAGTCAACAACAAGACGCTGATTGTCCGACAACGAGTAATCCTCAGGAACGTCCTGGAGCTCGACAACACCCATTGACCTAAGCTCGCGTATTTTATTCGCCCGCAACCTCGGCAAACTATAGACGGTGTGGGAACATCAGTATTAAATACCGAGAAGGTATCACATTGGTTTGCACGCGTTTTCTCAGCGCATGAGCAACCGGCCATATCATGATCGGCCTCAAGAAATGCGAGTGCGGCATCGATCTCTGAACTGGTCTCTGCCACTATCTCATTGACGGCTTCGGTAATGTCGGCGAAGACAAGCATATCGCCAGGGTCGATATCACCATCTCGAATGTAGTCACCATTCACATGAATCAGAAATACGCGGTCAATTTTCTGACCTGCGCGGTCGGCACAAATCTTCTGGAAGCAAGCGTCCTTAAGGTGGTTATGCTTGCTATCAGTCTTAACGCTGGTTGATGACTTTATCTCATAAAGAGCGGTGGTTCCATCGCCCATATTTTCAAATGCGTCTAAACGGGCATACAAGCCTTCGTCAGTCGTGAATTCCGTTTGGAAACTTATATTGCGGCCATCGGCATTCTCAAAGAATTGACGTACATACAGCTCAACCTCGTAGCCTTCACGAACAAGCTTCTGCATGAAGGTAGAAAATTCACCATGAGGAAAATAATCCGGGTCTTTCTTCAGAAGCCAGAGGGATTTTGAGCAGTTTAAAAATTGGATGAAATCGGTTTTGGTGAGCTGCATAATGCTTAAAGAAGGTTTTACTCCAACAGGTTATTGCAATCAAACTTGTTCAGAGAATTATCCGATCTCGAAAATCGCTCACCCTAGAATCTTCCAAAATTGCTTCGCGCAAATGAAGGATGTGGGCATTCACATGCTTCCGGTAGGAGGCATATTCGCCAACGAGTTCATGCGGAATGATAACGGCATCGATGATTGAATATTTTTCATCAAAAACTACGGCTGCGAGCAAGTCGAAGTCATTTTCACCCAGATTACGAATGGCGCTCAACTGCCGTGACTGATTTTCAGGAGTGACACGACGCCCCTTGATTTGATATCGAATTCCATCGGCATCTGTGGCATCGTAGCCAGCAGCCGAGTTCGTGGCTAGTTCTAAATCCAGTGCTTTCGCCACCAACCATTCAGTGTAGTCACCCAGGGGTTGTTTTTTGTCCTGACAACGCCACGAGCTTTCAGTTCATCAATAACTGACGCCTGGAGTTGTAAGAGCTCCTTCTCGGTCAAATCCGACAATCTCTTATCCCTCATGATCAATCCTCAATGGCGGTCTTCAGTCCTTCATAGTGAGCATTATCTTTATGCTCCAAAGAATCCATCACCTTCTTCACAATTCCCTTTGCGGAAGCTATGAATTCACTATGTTCGACAGCCTGCTTAAGACTCTGCAAGTGAGAGGCATCGTCAGCAAACTTCGCCACTTCCGTACGCTCTGCCTCAACATCAAATAACAAATCAAGCTTGTCCGACCATCTTCCAGCTACTGGTTTCCTGAAACCTAGGTACGTTTCTAGGAATTTCCTCAACACTGTTGGAGATGTGTAGGCTTCATGCAGTGTAGTATCATTCGAAACCACCAGTTGATGAAGCAGTGAAAACAGGAACTGATATTCAGACTTGAATTTCCTCAACGCCTTCGGCATTTCGATCAGTTCTGCAAATGGCTCTCCCTGGTCGTCATGCGCGCGTTGAGCCAGAAAACCAGCGAAACCCGCCTTGAAATTTCTCTTGTTGTTGAGAGTTTCGTCTTTCAGCAGGTTAAGAAATTCATAGTTGTGTGTTGAAACGAATAGCTGTTTGCACTGGCCCTTTAGTCTGTCAATTATCAGGGCATAAACCGCATAGATGTGATTTGAATCCAGGCTAGATATTGGATCATCCACAAAGACCAGAGTGTTGCCCAGTTCGTTACCACCATCTTCCAGAGTTAAGAGAAAGTACGAGAAAGCAATAGCCGTTCGCTCACCATCACTCAAGTTGACTGCTTGCTCTGTACCACGTCTAAATTCAAATTCAGCTTCGCTAAGCTGCACTGCACTGATATTGCTGCCCGTTAACAGTATCGCAATAAGCTCATTGAGCCTTGCCACCGCTACCGAATGCTCCTTAATCTCATCTTCTTTTTCTTCAATCTGGGCATTAATGGCCGTTCGAGTTGCAGCCGCTCTGGATTGATTAGCTTTGATCCCAGCATACTTTCTCTCTTCGTCGGCGATGTTGTTGTCAAGATAGAATCGGGCGGCAGAATGCTTTTTCAGCTTGCTGTTGGCATCCTGTTTTGTAGCTTCCATGTCACCGATCTTCTCGTTGTGAATCTTTAGTAGATCATCAATCTCTTTATGCTTGTCGATATACTTATATACAGTGACACTCGCAAGAGCGTCAGAAACTGCTTGAGGTAGTTCCTGTTCAGACTCAATACTCGAAACCTTACCTTCCAGTGCATCGATTAACAGCGGGGTAAGCCTATTGGCACTTTTAATAAAAGCTGAAATTGGAGATATAACCTCAGAGTACTCTTCGCGTACCGAATGAATGAGCTGTCCACTATCAGGCAATACAGCCTTGATTTCCATCGTTCGTAATGCGGCGGTCTTGTCCTGCACAGCCTTAACAAGCGCCTCGTATTCTATCGAAAAATGTCCTTGCAACTGCTCGAAGCGTTCATCCTCAATCCTGTTGCCACAAAAAGCGCACTCATCCCCTGGTGAGTGAAGGTTGCGACCAGTTCTAACCCAAGCTTCAAGGTTAGCATCATCTTTCAGCCTTTCGATTGCATTGTTTGAAGCTGTTTGGCCGATCAAGTTACCGACTTCTTCAACTAATGCTGGGAGATCAATATTGGGAATCGTGAAGCTGTTCTGTTCTCCGAACTCATCGCTGCTGCTTGCAGTGGCTTTTAACGCATCAAATTCAGCTTCACTGAGAAGATGATCATCTAGAGAACCCTTAATCTGTTCAAGTATTCTATCCAGGTCAGGACGCCTAAATGTTCGCTCTGATACCAGCTCTCCGATGCTACGTGCAGCATCACGCTTTAAACCATCATTGACTCGGTGTTCCCAAGCAGTTTTCTCTCCTGCGTATTTTGTAACAGCCCTAGCTACGCTGCCCCTTCTGGCTTCTAGTGTGGAAATTCGATCACGAATCTTGGCTGCATCGTCACCGACAATAAAAACCGCTGGGGCATTATGTTCTTGCCGAAAATTCCGCTCGATAAAATCTCGGTTGAAGACTTTGCAATTCTGAGGGTCGGTGACGTTTGCAGAACGAAGGGTGTTATCTTCACTATCCAGCACTTCAAATGTGCCATCAAGCTGAGGAATCAGTTCCGGCTTTCCCAGACCATCGAAAATACGTGAAAGGGTTGTTTTCCCGCTGTAATTCCAGCCATAGACGAGATTGAAATCTGCGAATTCGGGAAGATTGTCATTCCAGGAAAAATCCTTGAATATGCCGAGGCCTGTTATTTTTTGAATCTTCTTAATTCTCATATGGATTCCGTTCCCCGGAGCATTTTCTTTTCGCTATTCCGATGCTTCAGTCAGCTTGGCAGATTCAAAGTTGTACCGGTAGGAACTTATCGTTCCGTCGACAATTTTCTCAACCACTTCATTAATAACGAACAACGGCACTAAGAACCATTCTTGAGGGATTAAACACCAAAGCCGATGTTAACCCGCTGCTTGGTATGGGGCTTGTAGTAGTTGAACAGCCACAGTTTTGAGCCGTTAGGTTTAATCCGGAGCTTTAAACCGTCACCATCAACAAGGTTGTATTCCTTGTCTTTTGGCTTGGCCTGTTTGATCTCTGTATTTGTCAGCGGTTTTGCTTGTTTGGCCATTTTGGGAACACCAGGGTTGGAGGTGCCGAAGCGGTGTTCCCAACAGTGTTCCTAAAACGGCTGGATTTTACAAGTCTTTTGTCAACGGCTATAGAACAAAAAAAGCCGCAAACCCTTATGGTTAGCGGCCTTTTGGATGGTCCCGGACTTTACCGGACAATTAGATGGCGGTGAGGGAGGGATTCGAACCCTCGATGCCTTTCGACATACACACTTTCCAGGCGTGCTCCTTCGACCACTCGGACACCTCACCCATATTGATTGCCGCTGCCGGCTCGTACACCTGTCCAGCCTTGGCCGGATTCCGGGTCCTCTCGCGAGGAGCCAGTCGATGTCTAATGCAGCTGCTTGTCACCGGGTAAAATTACCTTGCCAATCAGCAACATAGCCCTGCCCAGCGAGGGCGCACTCTACACAAACAGAAGCCGCGGCGCAAGCCCGGACGGCGATAAAGGACAGCGCCAGGGGCGGCCGGGATCAGCGAGGGTCCCAGTGGCTGAAAAAGTCGCCCACCTCCAGAGCCGGCGCCCTGCGGGGAGGCTTCTGCGGGGTTCCACAGTAGATAAAGCCATCGATTCGCTCGTTCTCCGCCAGGTTCAGTCCCGCGGTGACCAGGGGACTGGAGGCCAGCGCCCCGGTACGCCAGTAGGCGCCGACGCCCTGGGCAAAGGCGGCGGTGAGCATGGCCTGCACCGCGCCGGCAGTGGACATATGCTGCTCCCGGTGGGGAACCTTGGGGTGTTCACACAGACGGGTAATCGCCACCAGGATCAATGGCGCCCGCAGCGGCATGGCCAGAATTCTCCCCTGCTGCTGCTCTGTCAGCGGTTCCTCACTCGCCTGAGTGCTGGCCTGCAACAGTATCTCACCGAGCCGCTCCCTGGCCGTGCCCTCTACCAGCATAAAACGCCAGGGGCGCAGATTAGCGTGGTCGGCAGCCCGCAGGGCGGCGCGAAAGATGTTGTGCCGCTGTTCCTCTGACGGGCCCGGCTCGGTCAGCAGGCCAATGGAAACACGGTCATGCAAAGCGGTCAGGGCATCCATCAATTTCTCCCAACTGTGATTCGTTGGCGGATTCTAACAGGTTGTTGAGAAAGCCCTCCCTGGCTTTTCTCAGCCCGTCTTTGCAGCGCAGTTCCGCAAGCCCTCCCCTTCAAATCAGGCAGCTACACGCTTCATTTGCGACCGGAACACCCCTGTTGGGGAAGCGGGCCCATGAAAACTCCTTTTTCAACAGCCCGCTAACAAACCGACCTCCGCCGATGACTCCCGGGCTCAAGTCATCCAAAGACAATACAGGCTTCACATAATTCGGTACGGGGCGTTACACTTACCCACTGCCGGGTGCAGCGACCAGAGACCCGGCGACGGATCGGATGACCTGTGAGGCCAGTACCGGCAAACAGCACACTATCTGCACAACCGGATAAATAACAATCAATGCAGGACGACCAGCCTGGGGAAGTTCGCGGGCGCAACGATCACTCTCGCTACCCCATCTATTTCCGCTCCCTGATCTGCTTTGCCGCAGCCGGGACCCTGATCAATACCGTCAATTGGTCGATGCCCTGGGACGCGGACAAACTGCTCACCCTGGGCACAGCCGCGGTGTTGCTGATCTATATCTTCGTGGCCTACCGCCTCTCCGTGCGCCGCACCGAGGAGAGCCATGCGAAGATGCAGCGCTGGCTCTCATTCTGCGACGCCACACTTATCGGCGTCGCCATTGCGCTGGCCAACTTCACGCTGTTGCCCACCCTGCTGTTCATCACCATGGTGCAGTTCAACGCCCTGACCATGGGCGGCGGGCGCAGCTGGTTTGAGCACAATACAGGTCTGTTGCTGGGTGTCGGGGCCGGTTACCTGATTCACCGGCCGGCGCTGGTGGTGAATGCGGACCTGACTATCAGTGCCGCCAGCCTGATTGGCGTGTTTACCTATTTCTGCGCTTACGCATTTCGCAACTACAAACAGATGGCCGAACTGAAAAGGGTGAACCTGGAGCTGGCGGAGGAGCACCGGGTGGGGAAGTTGCGCACCTATAAACTGTCCAAATACCTGCCGCAACGCCTGTGGCGGGCAGTCACCACGGGACAAGAGAACCAGCTTGTCACGGAACGCAAGCTGCTGACGGTTTTCTTTTCCGACATCAAGGATTTCAGCCAGCTGAGCGAAGAGCTGGAAGCGGAGACTCTGACCGATCTGCTCAACAGCTATCTGTCAGAGATGGCCCGCATCGCAGGTCAGTATGGCGGCACCATCGATAAGTTTATCGGGGATGCGGTGATGGTGGTGTTCGGCGACGACCAGAGCAAAGGCGGCAAGTCCGATGCGTTGCGCTGTGTCGCCATGGCCCTGGCCATGCGCAAGCGCGTCAGTGAAATGAAGCAGGAATGGTACAGCAAAGGTATCTCCCGTCCTCTTCAGGTTCGGATCGGGATCAATACCGGCTATTGCACTGTGGGGATTTTCGGTACGGCCAACCACCAGTCTTATACGGTGATGGGCACTCACGTCAATCTGGCCGCGCGCCTGGAAGGTGCGGCTGACCCGGGTGAAATCCTGATCAGCCACGAGACCTGGGCACTGACCAAACACTCGGTGATGTGCCGGGACAAAGGTTTTATCAACGTAAAAGGCTTCAGCAATCCGGTAAAGGTGTATCAGGTCGCCGACTTGCGCAAAAACCTCGGTGGACAGCAGAGCTATGTGGAGGATCACGCCCCCGGATTCTCCATGCATATGGACCTGGACAAGATCCGCAACTATGACAAGGACAAGGTGGTCCAGTCCCTGGAAAAAGCCCTCAAGACCCTCAAAAGCAAAGTCATTATCTGATCCGGTTTCCGCTGCTCACGGATGTGCCGGAAAAACAGCGCAGCCACCAATTCCCACCTTTTCGATAGAGCAAGGACTTCCGCAGCGGGGGCCGGCCTATTGGCGTCCGTAACGCGGCGGCAGTTGCGCATCCGGTAGCGTACTGCGCAGGGGGTTGATGTCCAAACCACCGCGACGGGTGTAGCGTGCGCAGACGGTCAGATGGTCAAATTCCGCCAGTCCCTGCAGGTCACAGAAAATCCTCTCTACACAGTGTTCGTGAAAGTCCTGGTGGTCGCGGAACGAGACGATATAGGCGAGGAGGCTTTCGCGTTGCAACGCCGGCCCCCTGTAGCTGATACTGACAGTCGCCCAGTCGGGTTGCCCGGTAACCGGACAATTGCTGCGCAGCAGGTGGCTGTATAGGGTTTCTTCCACTTCCCCGCGCGACTGCTCAAGCTTCAACAGGGCCGCATCCGGTTGGTATCGACGGGTTTCGATATCCAGCGTATCCAGGCAACAACCCCGGGGCTGATGCACGGCCAGTGTGGCGTCCTCAACGCCGAACAGGGCCACACCCACGTCGGCGCCGCAGGCAGTACTCAGATCCCTTACCAATATGTCCTGCACCACCCGGGCAGAGTCGAACTGGGTCTGGTTGAAGGAGTTGAGGTACAGCTTGAAGGACTTGGACTCCACCATCGACGGGCTCTCGGCCGGAAAAGTGAAACGTCCCACGGCCACTTGGGGCAGCCCCTTGGGATTCAGCCAGGAAAGCTCGAAGCCCCACCATTCGTCCACACCAAAAAACGGCAGCTCATCATCGCGGACCCGCAAAAGTGCGCGGGAAACCTGCCTCTCCAATGGGCACAACAGCTGCGGATTGTAGCTGGCCTCGTAGCTGGTTTCCCTGCCCAGCGGCAGCTTTTGCCAGTCATCTCTGTCCATAACGCTAACCGTCAGTTGCGCAACCGCCTGCCGTGACGCATCAGGTGCAATCCCCAGGCGAATACGCCGGCGATACACGCCGACACACCGGCAAACGCCCAGGCCACATTGATGTCAGAAACGCCCAGTACACCGTAGCGAAAGGCATTCACCATATACAAAACCGGATTGAGTTTGGATAGCCCCTGCCAAAAGGGCGACAGCATGTCGATAGAGTAAAACACACCACCGAGATAGGTCAGGGGCGTCAGCACAAATGTCGGAATAATCGAAATATCATCAAAACTGTTGGCAAACATCGCATTGATAAACCCCGCCAGGGAAAACAATATCGCTGCCAGGAAGACAATCGCGATGGTCAGGCCCAGGTGCTGCACCTGGAGGTTGGTAAAGGAAAGCGCTATCAGGGTGACGACACAACCCACTATCAGGCCCCGCGAAACACCGCCGAGCACATAGCCCGCCATGATCACCCAGTTGGGCGTGGGCGAGACCAGTAACTCCTCCACGTTGCGCTGAAATTTTGCGCTGTAAAACGAGGAGGCGACATTGGAGTAGGAATTGGTGATCACCGCCATCATGATCAGCCCCGGTACCACGAATTCCATATAACTGAAGCCACCCATCTCGCCGATGCGCCTGCCGATCAGCGAGCCAAAGATGACAAAATACAAGGACATGGTAATCACCGGCGGCACCAGCGTCTGCGGCCAGATACGCATAAACCGGCGCACTTCGCGGCGCAGAATAGTGCAAAAGGAAGTCCAGATAGCCAGAGTCCGCATGGTCCTATTCCCCCGTCCTATCTTCCGCCAGCAGCGAAACAAACAGTTCCTCCAGGCGGTTGGCCCGGTTGCGCATACTGACCACCGCCACACCCTGCTCTCCCAGGCGGGTAAACAGGTCGTTCAGGGACTGCCCTTTCGCCACTGTCACCTCGAGACAGTGCTCATCCTTCAACCAGCCCTCGAAGCCCCCCAGGTCCGGACAGGTGGGCATGGCATCGCGGATATCCAGAATAAAGGTCTCCCGGCTCAGGGTCTTCAACAGCGACTTGATGGAGGTATTCTCGACAATGTCCCCCCGGTCGATGATGGCGATATTTCGGCAGAGGCTCTCCGCCTCTTCCAGATAGTGGGTGGTGAGGATAATGGTAGTGCCCCCGGCGTTGATCTCCTGCAGGAAAGCCCACATGGAGCGGCGCAACTCGATATCCACACCGGCGGTGGGTTCGTCCAGGATCAACAGCTTGGGTTCATGGATCAGCGCCCGGGCAATCATCAGCCGGCGCTTCATGCCCCCGGACAACATACGTGCCTGGGTATCACGCTTTTCCCACAGGCCCAGTTGCTGCAGGTATTTTTTTGTGCGCTCCTGCGCCAGTTTACGGGACATACCGTAAAAGCCGCCCTGGGTACAGACGATGTCGAAGACTTTCTCGAACTGGCTGAAATTGAATTCCTGCGGCACCACGCCCAGCAGCTGCTTGGCGCGAGCGAAATCCCGGTCGATATCGACGCCGAAAATGGCGACGCTGCCGGCGGTCTTGCGCACCAGGGAACAGATAATCCCAATGGTGGTGGATTTACCGGCACCATTGGGTCCCAGTAGGGCAAAGAAGTCTCCGGGTTTTACCTCGAAACTGATTCCATTCAGCGCCCTGAAGCCATTGTCGTATGTTTTCTCGAGATTGCTGATGGAAAGCGCCGCGGTCATTACCACCTCCTGGGAACGGGGGCGCCTATTCAACGCGCTTATGTCGATGATTGCAAGCGGACCAGCGCAAGCCACCGCGCCCTTGTACGTCGGCCACGCTAGCCGTCTCGAACACTGGCTGTATACCCCCACCGGCAGGTCCACCGCCAAGCAACGGTTGACCTGAGTCAACTCAACGCAGCAGCTTAGCCCAGGGCATATTGTTAGGGCCTGTTCACACTAACGGAGTTGGCCCTGTTGTGACAGAAAAGGTGCCAATCGAGGCAAGAGGAGCGCGGTTTGGTTGTTCCAAATGAGCGACGAGCAACGAAGAGTGGCGCCTTTTCCGACACAACCCGAAGGGCTGCTCCTGGTTTCGCGCCCTGCGGTGTTAGAAATTGCTTATGTGGACCCACCACACTGCGCAATTCCTGCCTTGCAGGCCACAAAACCAGTGGCAGCAGGGCTATCTCAGTTAGTGTGAACAGGCCCTCAGGTAGTGACTATTAACCCGGCAAGGCACCAGGGGGAAGCGGTGGGCATGCTTGCGCGGGGACTGCGCCAGTTCAACGAGCAATAAAAAAGCCGCTGACTTGAGCGGCTTTTTTATCTGGAGCGGGAAACCGGGTTCGAACCGGCGACCTCAACCTTGGCAAGGTTGCGCTCTACCAACTGAGCTATTCCCGCAGTTTGAGCCGGCCCGGCAGCAGCGCTGCCGGGCCCTGTTTGGCATCCCCAAGGGGAGTCGAACCCCTGTTACCGCCGTGAAAGGGCGGTGTCCTAGGCCTCTAGACGATGGGGACAAAAACTAGCATCCCGACCTTCGCCGAGAGCTGCCACATAGTTCAGGTACAACTGCGAACAGTACCTTCCTGGACCCGGTGACATTGGGAACCGCTTTGTCATCAATTGGAGCGGGAAACCGGATTCGAACCGGCGACCTCAACCTTGGCAAGGTTGCGCTCTACCAACTGAGCTATTCCCGCAGTGGCGTCCCCTAGGGGAGTCGAACCCCTGTTACCGCCGTGAAAGGGCGGTGTCCTAGGCCTCTAGACGAAGGGGACCCAGATTCACTTCATCGGCATTGCCTGGCGCCTTATGGCTTCACTCTGCGTCAGAAGTGGGGCGCATTCTATGTAGCACCCAGGGGGCTGTCAACACCTAGCCGAAAACTTTTTTGGTGCTTTTTCCTTTTATAGTCAGGCACTTACCAGTTTCCCAGAACTGCCATAAAACCCGTGGAAACGAGGGGGTCACAGGGATTATTGCCGCTCCGCAACCTGTTCCTCCAGTTCCCGCAGAAAAGTGCGGATACGCTGGGCATTGGCGCCCAGGTCGCTGACACCAACCCGGGAACTGGAGCGCACATCCACCCGGGAGCCCTCACCGGATGGCGTGACCCGCACCACTACGTCGTCCCTGAATCCCAACAGCAGGGTCCGGTCGACAGCTTCCAGGTGTCCCCGCTCCGGGTCCTCGGCCACAATCCGCCAGCCCAGTTCAGCGGCCACCTCCGCCGCCAGTTCCGTGACCCTCGCCACCGGCAGGTCCACCTGCAAGGGCAGCATGTCCGCATAGATATCCGCTCCCCGCTGGGCTTCGGCCAATGCCTCGCCGCCGTAGGCCGCACTGTTGTCACCCTCCCTGCGCAGGGTCAACACTTCCTCATACTGCGGCGGATTGTGCAAATCCGTACTGATATCGTGAATGGGGGGGACATCGAAGTTGTCCTTCCCCACTGTCAGCAGCGGTAGCGCCACCGGCAGCAGGCCCAGCAATACGCCCCATATCGCCGCGCGGCGGCTGTCGGCGTGACGTTTCACCATTCCCCAGACAAATACCAGCAGACTGATCAATGCCACCGCCAGAGCCGCCACACCGGCGTATTTGAACACTTGAAAAACCACCCGGAAGCCCAGCAGGTCCAGGCGCAACGCGAGACCTGCCAGGACGATGACGGTCAACAGCAACAGCTGTACCCGCACCAGCCAGCGGCTCCAGTGAGCGTGTTTCATTGGCCGCCCTCCTCTCCTTCCGCTTCCAGCCTGACCGAGAGCGAATTGACGCAGTAGCGCAGCCCCGTGTCCGTAGGCCCATCCGGAAACACATGGCCCAGGTGGCCGCCGCAGTTTGCGCAGACAATCTCCGTGCGCTGCATGCCGAGACTGTTGTCCGCGCGCTCCGCCACAACCCCGCTCTGGGCCTCGGCGTCGAAGCTGGGCCAGCCACAGCCGGACTCGAACTTGGCATCCGAGTGGAACAGCGTCTGGCCACAGCCCCGGCAGCGGTAGACACCGTCGGCGAAGCAGTCCCAGTATTCACCGCTGAAGGGCCGCTCGGTGCCCGCCTCACGCAGAACATGAAATTCTTCCGGCGTCAGCCTGTCGCGCCAGTAGTTATCGTCTTTCTCTTTTGACATACTCTGTCCTCTTTATCGCCTCTCTGTAGGAGCGGCTAACCGGCGCACCCACAGTATTCCGCCCCGAGGGTTACACTCATACCATGAAGGACATTCTTAAATCGGACAAGCTCCACGGCGTCTGCTACGAGATTCGCGGCCCCGTTATGGAGCAGGCGCAGCGCATGGAAGAGGAAGGCCACCGTATCCTCAAACTGAACATTGGCAATCCGTCACCCTTCGGTTTCAATGCCCCGGATGAAATCATCCAGGACGTGATCCACAATCTCGCCCATGCACAGGGCTATGTCGAGTCCAAGGGCCTGTTCGCCGCGCGCAAGGCCATTATGCAGGAATGCCAGAACCTGGGCATCGCGGATGTGGATATAGATGACATCTACCTGGGTAACGGCGTATCCGAAATGATCTCCATGGCCACCCAGGCGCTGCTGAATGCCGGTGATGAGCTGCTGCTGCCGATGCCCAATTACCCCCTGTGGATGGCGGCCACCAACCTGACCGGAGCGACACCGGTACTCTACCGGTGCGACGAACAGGCCGAATGGCTGCCGGATATCGCCGATATCAAATCCAAGATCACCCCGCGCACGCGGGGCATAGTGGTCATCAACCCCAACAATCCCACCGGTGCAGTCTACCCGGAGGCGCTGCTGAGGGAAATCGTAGCCCTGGCCCGCGCCCACAACCTGGTTATTTTCGCCGATGAGATCTACAGCAAAATACTCTACGACGATGCCCAGTTCACCCCCATCGCCCGCCTCGCTGAGGATGTGCTGTGCCTGAGCTTCAACGGCCTGTCCAAATCCTATCGGCTGGCCGGTTTCCGCTCCGGCTGGATGGTGGTGAGCGGAGCCAAGCAGCGAGCCAAGGGGTTTATCCAAGGAATGGATATCCTCGCCTCCATGCGGCTGTGCGGCAATGTACCGGCTATGTTTGCGGTGCAAACCGCTCTGGGGGGCTACCAGAGCATCAACGATCTGGTGCTGCCGGGCGGCCGCTTGCGGCAGCAGCGCAATCTGGCCTACCGGATGTTGAACGAGATTCCCGGCGTCAGTTGTGTCAAACCCCGGGGGGCGATATATCTGTTTCCCCGCCTGCATCTGGACCATCACCGGATCAAGAGTGACGAGCACCTGGTGCTGGAGTTCCTGCGCCAGGAAAAGATTCTGCTGGTTCAGGGCAGTGCCTTTCACTGGGACGCGCCTGATCACCTGCGTATCGTTTTTCTTCCCCGCGCCGAAGATCTTTCCGAAGCTATTTTGCGTTTGGGGCAGTTTCTAGAAAGCTATTCCGCCTGAAGGCCGGACAGTGATCGCCAATGCTGAATGATTTGCACATCAACGATTTTTTTCGCGATGCCGGCGGAATCCTGTTGACATTGTTCAACCAGTTTCCCGTACCCGCAACGGTGTATGTAGAGGATATTGCCGGTCCCGACCAAGCCGACGAGTTCGGCCTCCACTCGCCCCGCCACCTGGCCTGTCTGGGCGCCATAACCTGGCTGCAGCAGAGCGGTTATATTCAGTTTGCACAGCTGGTGCGCCAGGAGGCGGTGGAAGAGGCGGTATTGAGCCACCGGGGCTTTTTGCTGCTGGTGGCTCTGGATGACAGCGGTCTGAGCAACGCCGAACTGCTGGCCCGCGCCGTCCGCGACGGCTCCTCGCCACAATTGCAGGAACTGATGCAACAGCTGATGCTGAGGTTCAGCAAGCTGTGAGGCCTTAGGGTTATTTTTTAACCGGCCATTCAACAGAGAAGGGCTTGTCGAGTGGCTTACCGCTTAATAATGACGAAAACTGACGTGTAGCATTTTCAAGGCCGCATCCTCATCCCGGTCGGGAAAATCGGGGTTCTGCGGCAGGCGGGTCACTATCCGATAGCGCTTGTCGGCCTGTTCGATCAAATCGCGAAACTGCGCCTCACTGTGGCGCGGAGAGTTCAGCACCACCAGCAGCTCCGCCTCCGGCGCCAGGCTGTCGGGCAGCAGCCGCAGCAAATGATCGTAATTCTCGTTCACATCGAAGCGCCCTTTCTGCCGTGTGGGTGGGTCCACCACTGCCAGCTGAAAGGGGCCACGCCGGTCGAAGCGATTGAACTGCCGCAAGGCATCCAGCTGCAGAAACTTGATACCCTTTAGCGGCAGCTTGTTATAGAGGTGGTTTTCGCGGCCGCGGTTGAGCACTCCGGGGTTCACATCCACATTCACGATACCCAGTTCACCGACCGCCCGCGCCACCACCGAAAAGGCACAGGTAAAGGCGAACAGGTTCAGCAGTTTCAGCTCTCCGTTGCCGGCCCGCACCTGCTCCTCCAGCCAGCGCCGGCCCGGTTCTATATCGAGAAAGAAACCCACATTTTGCCGTGCAAAAGTCAGCGGGAAACGCAATTCACCGCGGCGCGCCACGGGTGTCGCCAGTGGCCGCCCGCAGACCCACTCAACCGGCGCCCCCGGTCGATAACGGCGCTGCACGGCGACGCCGGTATAGCCGTGTCCAGCGACCATTTCCCACAGCGCCTCACACAGTTCACTCTCGTTCGCGTAGGGTTCGAACAGAGTCACCAGCAGTACGGGGAAAAAACTGTCCAAGCAAACCTGTTCCAACCCGGCAAAACAGCGCCCGCGGCCGTGGAACAGGCGCCGGCTGTCAGGTACCGATAGAGGTGCAGAATTGGTTGTGGATTCAACCAGTTTACCCGCCGCCTGCTCCAGCAGTTGCGTCCAGTCCGTCACTATAAATCACCATTGCTGAGCGGATAGAGAATCGCATCGCGATAGCCGGTGATCACCCGGATAAATCCGCTCCATTGCTCATCCAGCTGCGGGTCACCACTGTCCACCAGCAGGGGGCGGCCCTGAAGTCCGGTAACTTTGGTTTTAGTGGCCACCACTGTGACATTGTCGCGTCCCAGGGCGCGCAGTACCTCCGGGGAAAACTGCTGGTTACCGCGGCCGATCAGGTGCCCCTGACCACCGATCGCCGTGACTATGAGGCGCGCCGGCCCCCGGTGGCTGGCCAGTGCCGCCTGGATCCTCTTCGCACTCACATCGCGGGCGATCAGCTGGCCATCACAGAGCAGATCCACCCCCAGCAGGGTTCCCTCCAGGCCCAGTTCATTGAGAATTGCCAGAGTGGTGGAGCCCGGCCCCACCAGATACAGTGTGCCCGGCTCCAGTCCCTCCACCACCTCCGCGGCGATATCCGCCACCGCCAGCTCCTCCACCTCCCGCCCGGCGTTTTTCACCGCCTGCAGGAAATGGCCCTCCTCCGGCACCAGCAACTCGCCGTAATAGCGGGTACTCACCCGGCCCTCGCGGAAGGCGCCCTCATCGATATCCCGCACCTCCCGCTCGTGCAGATCGACGAGTCTGCCGGCCAGTAACCGCCGCAATACCTCACCGGCCGCCGTTGGCGAAATGGCAAAACACGCTGAATGCATTTTTACTCCGGCGGGAATTCCCAGTACGGGGAAATCGTCGCCGAGGGCGTTAACCATATTGCGCGCAGTACCATCGCCGCCCACAAACACGATCAAATCCGCCCCGGCGGCACGGATCTCCCGCGCCGCTCGCTCCGTATCCGCGGCAGTGGAGGGTTGCGACGCAGCGCAACCCACGACGCGGACAGCCAGTCCACTGTCCCGCGCCACGCTCTCTCCCATATCGCCGCCGAAACACAGGATTTCCACGCGCTCCACATTTTCCCGAAGCGCAGCCAGCGTCACCGCCGCGCGCGCATTCGCCCGCGGCTCCACGCCCTCTGCCAGCGCCCGCGCCACAGTGTCGGCGCCATCGCTGCCTTTTAGCCCCGCAGGCCCGCCCACGCCGGCCCAGGGATTGACGACAAGTCCGAGTTTACTCAGCTTCATACAACCCCAGAGCTGCCAGTTGCGCCCGCTGGGCCTTATCCAGCCGGGCATCGTCAATGCAGTAGTGGTGGAACTCGTGCCGCTGCGGGTATTCCCGCCGCAGCAGGTCAAACGCCTGTGCCATCGGCAGCGCCCCCCTGGCCGCCTGACGCAGCCGGGTGTCGTCACTGCGCGGATCGTAAATCTGCAACAGCAGGTCAGCCAGTTGCCCGAAGCCGCCCTTTTCGGCACCGGGCCCGACTGCGATAGTATGGGCCTGCCCCTCTTCGCTGGTGGCCTGCCCCGAGTTGCCCTCGCCGAGCAGGGCCAGCCCCATTGCCGCGCGAATCATACGTGTACCGGCCAGTTTGCCATCGAGACTGTAGCCGGCGATGTGTGGCGTGCCTATATCCACCAGCTCCAGCAGCGCCGTGTTTATGGCGGGCTCACCCTCCCAGACATCCAGCACCGTAGTCACACGGCCACCACCGCGTAAAAAGCCCAGCAACGCACTGTTGTCCACCACCGCACCCCGCCCGGCACTGATCAGTACCGCCCCGTCCGGAAGACTGGCCAGTTGCCGCTCTCCCAGCAGGTGCCGGCTGGGGTGCGGCCCCCCAGTTACCAGCGGCGCATGCAGGCACACCACATCCTGTCGCAGCACCCGCTCCAGTGGGGTCGAGTCCGGGTTGTCCGGCAACCAGGGATCATAGACTGCGCACTGGACACCCAGCCGATGCAGGCGGCGCTGCAGGAGTCCGCCCACATTGCCGCACCCGACGATTCCAAAGCGGCGCTCGCGCCAGTCGCACCCGAGAGCCGCCAGCGCGCAAAACACATATTCCACCACTGAGTTGGCGTTGGCGCCCGGCGCGGCGCTCCAGGCAATGCCGTTGCGTTCCAGCCAGTCGGTATCCAGGTGATCGGTGCCTATGGTGCAACTGCCCACAAACTTCACCGGTGTACCCTGCAATAATTGCTCGTCCACCCGCGTCACTGAACGCACCAGCAGTACGTCGGCCTGGGCCAGCTGTGCGCGGCACAGAGGGCGGCCAGGCAGCCGCTGAATGCTGCCCAGCCCACCAAAATAGTGCTCCAGGGCAGGAATATTTTCATCAGCGACAATGTTCAGCTGTGGTGCGGAGCGGGTCACGCCAATTCTCCGGTTGTCTCGGTCAGGGTCCGTTGGATTTTAGCCTTGAGGCCACCAATACCGAATTCCCCCGCCAGGGCCACCGCCAGATTCACGTCGGCGCCGCGCCACTTGATACCCTGGGGTTCCAGCGACAGTGGCACTGACTCTTCCAGCGACGCCAGCCGCTTGGCCAGTAGCACCTGATCGCTGTGATCGTGCAATCTGCGGGCAATGCCCCTGGCACCGCGCAGGGGCAGCTCCGCTACCCGCTCCAGTGCCGACAGCAGAATTTCGACACTGGCGAATTCGCCCAACAGGGCGGCCGCCGTTTTGGCGCCTACCCCCGGCACCCCGGGAATATCGTCACTGCTGTCTCCCACCAGGGCGAGAAAATCCGCGATCTGGCCCGGAAGTACCCCAAACCTGGCCTGTATCGCCGCCCTATCCAGGTGTCGGTTAGCGGCAAAATCCCACAGGGAAGCCGCCCCCCGGTCCAGCAGTTGTCCCAGATCCTTGTCGCGGCTGATAACAATGGGGTGATAGCGCCGGTAGCGGCGCGTCAGCGTCGCGAGAATATCGTCTGCCTCGTAGAGCTCGCTGGCGAAACAGGCAATTCCCAGTGCCGCGGCCATCTCCCGGCAGGCCTGGAGCTGATAGGCCAGTGCCTCGTCCGGCAGAGCCCGGCTGCACTTGTAAAGTGGATAGAGCTGGTTGCGAAAGCAACTGCCAAGGGATTCATCGAAAGCGCAGGCTATACGCCGGGGTCGGCGCCCCAGCAGATCCAGCAGGAAATTGCTGAAGCCGTAGACAGCTTCGGTGGCGTAGCCATCGCGGCTGACCCAGTTGGACGGCAGGGCAAAATAATAGCGGAAGATATAGACGGACGCGTCTACCAGGTAACTGGGGCGATCCTCACTCACAGCAGCTCCGTCAACCGGTATTGGCCGCCCTGCAGCGGGTCAGGGCGGTGGAAAGCGCGGGCCAAAGCGTATGCGAACTGCTCCGCGCGCCCATTGCCCCCCTGGCGGCAGTAGGACTGGACCTGATGCCAGAGGGCTTGCCGGAAAGACCGACTCGGGCCAAGACCGGATGCCAGGTTATCGGCACTGGCGCGAAACCCTGCACCGCAGGCGCGGGCAAAGATCCACTCCAGTGCCTGGGGTTTCACCTCCACCTGCTCGAACAAAGCCTGTTGCTCCCCGGAGCGGCCATCCGGCTGGTACCAGTAGCCATAGTCCGGCAGCTGGCGGCGGCGGGCGCCCGCCACGCACCAGTGGGCGGCCTCGTGCCGGGCGCTGGCCGGGTAATCCCGCGTGAACTCGATCCTGTGATAGCTGCACCCCGCCCCCGCCGGGCGATAAAAAGGCTCGGCGGCGCCGCCGCACAAGCGCGTATTGAAACAGTCTGGCGCGGCAAAGCAGCGATCGAACACCGCCGCTATGCGATCCGCCGTGGTCAACTGGTTCCACCCGCGGCTGGTATTGAGCTGGACTGACACTGCGACCCCGCACTGACTGCAAGGCGCGGACTATATCAATGTGCCCGGCCACTGCAAAGCGACGAGGAGAAAACTGCAATCACTGGTTGTATTTCCATATATCAGCATATACCTTTAGACACAGGGATGCCGGTATAGGGCCATGCCCTAGCGCCGGTTCCCCGAGGAGGGGAATAAGTCGTCCAACCCCCTCCTGCACCACAACCGGCCCTGCAAGGAGGTGCTCTATGACCGACCACAGCTACCGCAACGTGGTTGACCTCTTCACCGGCGAGCCGATCGAAACTTCTGCGAACAGGCGGGTTATTCGCCTGGCGCCGGAGCTTGATGGCTTGGAAATGCTCTACTCAAACAGCTCAAACGGTTCGGATCTCTACACTCTGAAAATTCTCTGCTGGGGACTCAAAGCCAACGGCGACGTCGTCGGCCTTGTGCCCTGGTTGAACTCCATCGTGGCCTGTCCGGAAATCAAGGACCCTTTGGACGGGCGTTTCGAGGGCTACTTCGACCCAGGCATCGAGGAGATTTTTCACGAAGCCCCCATTCACAAAATCGTCGAATTGGAAACTGCGGCGGAATATTTCGAGTTCGAGAAAGGCAAGGCCGAAGAAGTGATGCAGGAGATTCCCGACACCATAGGTACCCACGCGGTGTTTATGGACGAGCAACGGGAAAATCTCACCCTGACCGAAGTGGTCAGCTGGCGGCTGTACGGCAGTGGCGAGATTCACGGCATGCTGATCAATCACGACACAGTGGAAACCACCCCCGTATTGCCGGGAGATCACTGTCTATACCCGGCACAGGGGACCACCGACTTCCACTATTTCTTTCAACACCATATCGCCAACAAGATCAAATCCGAAGACCCTGAAGCACTGGCGGCAATTGCGGCGCTGGTCACCTCACCCTGAGTCCCGTAACACCGGCAATCCAATCGATAATCATTCCTCGATTGGATTGCCACTTTTGAAAAGCTGGGGGACCACGCGGAGTTGACCTTCGCAGCAGCGACTCAGGCGTCGGGCCCCGCCTTTTTAATCCAGTAGATGAACTCGTCATCCTCCTCCAGATGCTGCACCAGCTCGTAACCGAGGAACTGGCAAAATTTGGCAACGTCCCGCTGGGTTGAGGGGTCGGTGGCGCGCATCTGCAATACTTCCCCCGCGCCCAGCTTGCGCACGGCGGCGTGGAGCATCATCACGGGTTCGGGACACAGCAGACCCCGGGTGTCGAGGGTATGGTCAAACTTCATCGGTGTATTTTCGATGATTTGAATACCGCCGTCACCCGCCTTCACAGGATCGTTTGCCGCCTGTCGGACATATCGACAACCACAGCGGCCTAAACGGGGAAGCTGGCGGCCAATTTGCCTACATGCCCAGAGTGGAGCCGCGCTAGAATCCACTCAAAGACTGTGCGGGACCAACCATGATCTACGTGTTGATTGAGCGGGAAATCACTTCGGAAATGGGCAGCACCTATGAGGACGCCGCGCACAAGCTGCTCACCAATGCCTATCGCACCGTGGGGTTCGTCGACGGTCAGACCTTTACCGACAAGGACAATCACCTGCGGCGCTTCACCCTGCCCCAATGGCAGTCGGATCTGCACTGGCAGCACTGGTACACCAGCGAGGAGCGACGCGCCCAGATGGCAGCGCTACAACCCATGCTGTGCAGGGAAGAGCGCATCACCATACTGGAGCTGGCCGGGGCCTGTTGACACTAAGTGACCGGCGTCACCGACAGCATAAACCCGGCCGCTGCCTCAACTGCCGTCTGCCAGTGCTCCCCCTGGGAGAATCCACTGGCGATCCGCGGCCGGAAATCGTGGTCTCCATCCTCCAGCCACCGAAAACCCAGGGCTGCACTCAGGTCGTAACCGGCCACCTCTCCCCTGCTACCCAGGGGATCGCGGCTGCCCTGCAGGACCAGGGTGGGACAATTCAGTGCCCGCAAGTGTGCGGTACGCAACTGGTCCGGCTTGCCGCGGGGGTGGAACGGATACCCAAAACACACCAGTCCCGCAATCCGCTCCTCAGCGTACAGTTCGTCGGCCAGCAGACTGGCAACCCTGCCCCCCAGTGACTTGCCGCCTATCAGGAGTGGTATCCCTACTGCACTGGTATCCGCACGCTCCAAAACCCCGCGCAAACTGTCCAGCAACTGCGACATGGTATTCGGCGGGCGCTTGGGACCGCCGCTTCGCCGCGCGGCCATATAGGGAAACTCAAAGCGCCAGACCTCGACGCCTTGGGCACTGAGGCCGGCGCTGATCACCCGCATAAACTCACTGTCCATGGGCGCCCCGGCACCGTGGGCAAACAGGAAGCGAGCGCGCGCCACACACTGCGGCCGGTCGTACAGCAATACCTCGCCGTGCACGGCAGAGTTAGGGCCTGTTGACACTGGTCAGTCTCCGCTGAGGCAGTACTGATCTAATCAAAGGTTTCATAGACCATCAAGCTCCCGCGCCAGCACCAGATTGACGGACTCCTCGCCCGGCTCGAACCAGATCACCACCTCACCGGATTCCAACTGGCGGCGCAGGCTCGTCACCTTTTGGTCGAGACCGATCTCGCGCTCCCCATACTCGGTGCCCTCCCGGGTTGCATACTCCTCCAACAGGTTGCGCAGGGTATCGGGGGCCAGTTCAGTAAAAGGAATGATCATATTATGGAACCTGACAGATTGTTGAAAAAGCCTCCCCTGGCTTTCCTTAACCCGGGTTTGCGACCCATGTCCGTCCGCGTCAATCAAGCGGTTATACGCTTGATTGACGGCTTCAAGATCGTTGTTCGGAACAACAGACTGTTGAAAAACAATGACGGCCCCGGTTTTACCCCGGGCCGTCAGAAAGGCAAATCCCAGATGGGTTAACTTCAGTTTTCAGGCTTGCGGAAACGCAGCGTCATCCTGTCGCTCTCGCCGATCGCCAGATATTTGGCCTTGTCCTGGTCCTTCAGTCGCAGCGATGGCGGCAGCGTCCATACACCGCGCGGGTGGTCGGCGGTATCCTGGGGGTTGGCGTTGACCTCACTGGTGGCCTCCAGCTCAAAACCGGCTTTCTGGGCCAGCTTGATGACATAGTCCTGGGTCACATAACCACTCTCGATCATACCCTCCTGGCTGGTGCCCGGCTTCGCCCTGTGCTCCACCACACCGAGGATGCCGCCGGGCTTGAGCGCCTTGTAGAAAGATGCGAAGGCCTTGTCCGCATCGCCCTCGTGACGCATCCAGTTGTGCACATTGCGAAATGTCACCACCGCATCCGCGCTGCCTTGTGGCGCTATCTCGACGCCGGCCCGGGGATTGAATTCCGTCAGAACCACCTCGCTATAGCTACCCTCGTCCGCCGCCATTTTTTCCTTGAA
This sequence comes from Microbulbifer sp. TYP-18, assembly GCF_040932045.1. NCBI lineage: Bacteria > Pseudomonadati > Pseudomonadota > Gammaproteobacteria > Cellvibrionales > Microbulbiferaceae > Microbulbifer > Microbulbifer sp. TYP-18. The sequence goes on along the minus strand of NZ_JBFRBC010000003.1, from coordinate 42,383 downwards.
TGCCTTCAGGGAACGGCGGTAGTAATTGGACTCGCTTTGCGCAGGAAAATGCGCCGCATAGAGACGGCCGCCTTCCTTGAGGTAGGGGGCGAGAATTTCTGTATACCAGCCACCACCGGGAGTAATCTCCACCACCGTCATATCCGGTTTGATGCCCAGAAACTTCAGCGTTTCCTCCGGGTGGCGGTAGCGGTCCCGGGCCACATAGGCCTCTGTACGCTGCTTGCCGTCGATGACGGATTTGAGATCCTCAGCCTGTACTGCCCCGGCGTAGGCTATGGCGCTGACAACGCCGGCAAAGGCCGCCAGCCAATGTTTAGTCCTCATACACTCTCCTCTCTAGTTGTCGTTTTTAATCCAGCGGTCGAAAAACTCTGTTGCCTCCTGCCGGTGATACGTTCGGGCTGCGGGCGCTCACAGACAAGTTATTGGTCCAACTGTGCCCGGACGCTATCGAGCTTATCCTCTAGGGACTGCTCCCGGTCAGTTCTGGTTCCCAATTTCAGGCTGGTGGTAATGCGCGGCGCGCCCATTTCATGCACTCGCTCATGGCAGCGCTTGATCGCCGCCATCACCTGATCCCAGTCGCCTTCGATATTGGTACCATAGGCATGCATCCGGTGGCTTAGGCCCGCCTCGCGCAGGATACGCTGGCATTCGGCCACGTAGGTCCCCACCGAAACCCCCACGCCGATCGGAATGAGACACAGATCCGCATGCACCTTCATACCATTCTCCATCGCAAAGCGCTCGGTCAAACCGGCAGTGGATACCAAAAATGTAATTAATTACGCGTAGTTGTTGGCTGCTCTGCCGGCGCACAGACCCGCGGGATCATGAGAAACCGTTATCAATTGCGCCAGCAGTGACTACAATGCATCTCAGTGTAACCCCCATCTCCGCAGCAAAGGAATACTTCATGCAACAGCATCTCGTGATTTCCCTGATCAGCGATGACAAACCCGGCATAGTGGAAAAGCTTTCCGCTGCCGTGACTGACCATGGCGGCAACTGGGAAGACTGCCGCATGGCGCAATTTGCGGGGAAATTTGCCGGTATTCTCCGTGTGAGCGTCGCCAGCGAATCCTCTCAGGGCCTGAAGGATGCCCTCGGCGCACTGACAGACGAAGGCTACAAGCTGGTGATCGAGGATTCCCAAGCGGTACCCGCCAGCGCCATGCGCTCACTGCAGCTTCGGCTGGTGGGCAATGACCGCCCCGGTATCGTCAGAGAAGTCGCGCGCACCCTGGCCGCACGCCGGATCAACGTCGAGCAGCTCGACACCGCCTGTGACAGCACGCCCTGGAGTGGCGAACCCCTGTTCACCGCCCAGTGCAGAATCCGCGTCGCAAAGGATACGGACCTGGACGGCCTGCGCGACGAACTGGATGAAATCGCCGATGAGTTGGGAGTGGACATCGACTGTGACCTGGCCGCAGATGAACATACTGACTGAGTAGCGCAACTGTGGAATAATAGGCGCCCTGGCTAACCGGGTTCCATCCCCCGGTGCCGCTCCAAATTATGGCTCAGCGCCCCGCTTTGTACACTTCCCAGGCAATGTTCAAGATTGTTCTCTACCAACCGGAAATAGCCCCCAATACCGGCAACATCATCCGCCTGTGCGCCAACACCGGGGCCGGGCTGCACCTGATCGAACCGCTGGGTTTTGCCATGGACGACAAGCGCCTGCGGCGCGCCGGCCTGGACTACAGTGAGTACAGCCGGGTGGTGCGGCACCGGGACTGGCAGGCGTTCCTGGACTCGCAGCAGCCCGCCAGAATAGTGGCTCTCTCCACCAAAGGCAGCCGCAGCCACACCGATTTTCGCTTCCGGGGGGATGACGCCATCGTCTTCGGGCCTGAAACCCGGGGCCTGCCGGCGGAGTTTATCGCCCGCACCGGGCCGGCGCATACCCTGCGCATTCCCATGCGGCCGCACAGCCGCAGCATCAACCTGGCCAACGCCGCCGCAGTGGTGGTTTACGAAGCCTGGCGGCAGCTAGGCTTCCAGGGCGCCGGATAGCAGTGACCATGAACAGCGCCCGGATAGGACTCTTTTACGGCTCCAGCACCTGTTACACGGAAATGGCGGCGGAAAAGATTCGCCAGTGCATAGGCCCCGATTGGATCCAGCTCCACAATGTCGCCACGGACCCCATCTCCCTCGTACTGCAGTACGACTTCCTGATCTTCGGCATACCTACCTGGGACTATGGCGAACTACAGGAGGACTGGGAGTCCATCTGGGAAGACCTGGCCGGGCTCGACCTGCGCGGCAAAACCGTGGCCCTCTTTGGCCTCGGGGACCAGGAAGGCTATCCGCAGTGGTTCCAGGACGCCCTGGGTTATCTGCACGCGCAAGTAGTTGCGCTGGGAGCCAGAGCCGTGGGCTACTGGCCCGCGGAGGACTATAAGTTTGAAGAGTCCAAGGGACTGACTGAGGACGGCGGCCACTTTGTGGGACTGGCCCTGGACGAGGAAAACGAATTTGAGCTGAGCGATGCGCGTATCTCCCGCTGGTGCGCGCAGGTCATGGCAGAGTTTGGTCTGCGGCAGTGAACAGCGACGACCACCAGGCGCAGGTGGAGTGGCGCCAAGACAGCCAGCCGGTATCCCGCACCTTTGGCGATGTCTACTTTTCCAGTGCTTCCGGCCTGGCGGAGACCCGCTATGTCTTTTTACAGCAAAATGACCTGCCCGCACGCTGGCGCTCGTTGGCCGGCGGGGCCACATTCACCATCGGCGAAACCGGGTTTGGCACCGGGCTGAACTTCCTCGCCGCTTGCGCCCTGTGGCATGAAACGGCGCCCGCCGGTGCTCGCCTGCACTTCGTCTCGGTGGAAAAATATCCTCTGCACCCGCGGGATCTGGACCGCGCTTTGGACCTCTGGCCACAGCTGCAGGAGTACGCCGAACGCCTGCGCGAGCAGTATCCCCCCCTGCTGGCTCCCGGAGTACACCGTTTACACTTCGACAGCATCAGCCTGACCTTCGTCATCGGCGACGCCAGCGCGGCCTTCGCCGCCCTGCGCACCGAACACCCGGCCTACGACGCCTCTGTCGATGCCTGGTTTCTGGACGGTTTCGCGCCGGCCAAAAATCCCGCCATGTGGACCCCGGAGCTGTTCCGCCAAATCGCTGAACTCAGCAAACCCGGGGCCAGTTTTGCCACCTTCACCAGCGCCGGCTCGGTTAAACGCGGCCTGCAGGATACGGGTTTCGCGGTACAGAAAGTAGCGGGATTTGGTCGCAAACGGGACATGTTGCGCGGCCAGCTGAAAGCTGGGGAAAAGCCGCCGGGAGAGTCCTTCAGCAACACTCCATGGCACCAGCCGGACTACCCGCCCCTGGGCAGTGGAATAAAAGTAGCCGTGGTCGGCGCCGGGATTGCAGGTGCCGCCTGCGCCCGCGCTCTGGCAGAACGCGGCTGCAGAGTGGAAGTCTTCGAGTGCGGCCCCCAACCCGGGCACGGGGCCTCGGGCAATGAACAGGGTATTCTGTATGCCAAGCTGTCGCCGCAGCCAGGCCCCAACGGCGACTTCAATCTGCACGCGCTGATGTTCGCCCAGCGCTACTACCGCGACCGCTGCCCCACCGCCCTGCATAGCTGCGGGCTGCTGCAACTGGCCCGCAGCGACCGTGAACAAATATTGCAGCGGCAGGTTGCTGAGCGGCTCGCTGCCTATCGGGGGCAGACACTGGCGAGGCCGGTGAACGCCCGCGAAGCCAGTGCACTGGCAGGTATTGAACTGGGTTGTCCGGGGCTGTTTTTCCCCATGTGCGGCTGGTTGCAACCGCGTATCCTGTGTGGCCTGCTGCTGCAGCACGACAAGGTGCGGGTACACTGCAACACCAGCGTTCAGTCCCTGGCACAGAGCGGCGACACCTGGAACCTGGAAACCGACCAGGGGACCAGCGGTTGGGATGCGGTGATCGTCTGCAGCGCCACCGGTCTGCGCCAGCTGCACCAGACAGCCCCGCTGCCGCTGCAGCCCATTCGCGGCCAGGTCAGTATTGCCGACGCAGCCGCTGCCGAGGTGCACACAGTCCTGTGCGCGGACTGCTATCTAACCCCCGCCTATCGTGGCCGGCAGAGTTTTGGCGCCACCTTCAAGCTCAAAGACAGCTCCACCGACCTGCGCCAGGCGGAACACGGGGAAAACCTCGCCGTGCTGAAAGGGCTGCACCCGGACCTGGCCGCCGAACTCACCGGGCGGGAAGTTACCGGTCGCGCTGCGGTGCGCGCGGCGACCCCGGACTACCTGCCTATCGCCGGCCCGGTGCCGGACTGGGAAGCGCTGGCCGAAACCTATGCCCACCTGCGCCAAAACCGCAAAGCCCTGATCCCCACCCGCACCCACTATCAGCGCGGGCTATTCGTTCTCGCCGGCCTGGGTTCCCGCGGTTTTACCTACGCACCACTGGCGGCGGAACTGGTGGCAGCGTGGATCGATGGCGGTGCGCCGCCGGTGGACAGCGCACTGGTCAAGGCCCTCCACCCGGCGCGTTTCGCCGTGCGCGCGCTGGGCAGGCACAGGTCCTGAGGTCTGGCGGTTTGTTGAAAAGCCCTCCACGACAAATCAAGCAGCTACACGCCTGATTCGCGACCCGGTTTCAATAAAAGATTACTGCCGGCGCCGCAAGCAATCACCGACTTCATTGCCGCCTCCACCGTGACCTGCGGCAATATTTCTACACAGTCGGCGCTGACGTGATAGACAAAACCGGAGGTTGGCACCGGCGCCGTGGGTACATAGACGGTGAAATCGCCATTCTCGTGGCGCGAAGTGACTATCGCCGTCACCGAGAGGGGATTGTCGGCACCCAAAATCCTGACCCGCGCCACTGGCCCGGACAGCACACTGTCGCCAGTACCGCCAATAAACTGCACCACCAGCTCTCTGATAGTGCTGTATCCCGGCGCCAGCCGGCCCAGCCAGTGATCCATGTGCCTGTGCAGCCAGCGGCCTGTACCGGTCTTGACCAGCAGGCCGATGGCGAAGCATCCCCCCAAGATCAGCACTATCACCAGCAGCCGGGCAAAGGTATCCTTGACCCGGCTGTGGGATTCCAGCCAGTGAACCGCAGGTGCAACCAGTTCACTGACCTGGCCAAACAGCCATTGGAACAACAAAATGAAAATGGCAATGGGCAGCACCACCGCCAGCCCCCCCAGCAACGTCAGGGTAATAAATGTCTTTATTCGGGTCATCGCGCCTACTTTTATCCGAGTTCAATAATCTGCGCTGTGCGCTGCTCGCCCTGCTGGGACTGCAGGTCGCGGCGGCCTGGGCCGACAGCGGTCTGACTGATACCCCTTTCGAGATCATCGCCGAGCGCAACCGCCCGGCCGATCATTTTACCCAGGGCCTGTTTTTCGATGGCGCACGCTGGTGGGAGAGCAGTGGCCTCTACGGCCGTTCCTGGATTGCCGAGTATACCGACCCCACCGCCAATCCCCTAAGACGGAAGTGGCTGGCCGAAGACCGTTTCGCAGAGGGTCTCACGGTACTGGGTAATAAGGTCTATCTGTTGACCTACCGGGCCGGTGAACTGTTGCTGTTCCGCCGTGAGGATCTGACCCCCCTTGGGGTTCGCCACTATGCGGGGGAAGGCTGGGGTCTGACCAGTGACGGCAGGGATCTGATCATGAGCAATGGCAGCGACGAGCTGACATTCCGGGATCCGCAGACCTTCGCTATCAAGCGTCGGCTGAAGGTCCGCGGCGGCGGCCGGCAGTGGAGTCAACTCAATGAACTGGAGTTTGCCCGGGGGCTGATCTGGGCCAACATCTGGCAGGATACCCGCATTATTGCCATAGACCCTCAAACGGGGCTGGTCAGGGCCCAGTTGGATATCTCCGCACTGGCACCCCCGTCCAGGCATCCGGACGTAGTGGCCAATGGCATAGCCTGGGACGAACAGCGCAAAGGGCTTTGGATAACCGGGAAGTTCTGGCCAAAACTGTACCTGATCAGGCCAAAGCAGCTGGATTTCGCACAGGGGGACAGCGACGTATCCCCGGCCCGTGATTAACGCGGCAACTTCTTGAGTTGTCGGGTTAGGGCCTGTTGACACTAATAATATTCAGTTGCGATAGCGGTCGATTACGGTGAGCTGGCCTCCCCCACGCACCAATTCCAACGCCCCGCCCGAAATCTGCAAACGAAATCCCCGGCGGAGCTGTTGCAAAAGCACCCCGTCCTCACCGCGACCGTTATTCAGCAGCATCGCCTCATTGCCGTCCTCTCCCCGCCATTGCACACCTTCAACCGCATCCATACCCGGCAGACTGAGAGTGAGCACCTCCAGATTCGGTGGCAGAGGACGAAGCGCCACACGCGCAATACCCGTCGCTGTGGCCAGTGAGAAGGACAACTGGTTTTCCGGCGCCTGCTGCCAGCCCAGGTGCGTACCCGCAAGAGCTGACTGCACCAGTGTCTGTGGTGACGGCGAGGAGCATCCTGTCGACAGCCCCACCAACCCTAAAACCATGAATATGAGAAAACGCATAGCTTTATCCGTATCTATGTCTGTCATTGTCTCTCCCCTCGATTATAAACACAGCATCTGAGCCGGTGGGAAAAATCCGGGTTGAACTGCGCGACCTCCAGCAGATCAGAGCCCTCCCACTCACAACACATACATCCAGCAGCAGTTTCGGTCATATGGAAACTATTTCTTGTTAGTAAGCACAGAGTGAATACAATTAGTAGTACCAATTACCAAGTGGATTGAGCCAAACTGTTCCAGCAAGGCCTACCGATATCAGTACCTTGCCGATGGTCCCGCACCTCTCTCCCTGATCTGCTCCCACAGGAAAACATTAGCCAAAACTAACCATCAAAAACTTACTGCCGCAGCTTCATTGCTGGTGGTTAATTCAAACGGCGTTCCAACCTCCAGGGTTATAAAGGCCGAGGAATCCACATTAGCTTGTCGCCTGGCCTGCTCAAGCAGCTCAATGGGCTCCCTGCGCGATTCCGCGCTGATCTGGAAGGTGCCGTAATGCATACCAATCGACAGGTCAGCCTGCAAATCGATATGTGCCTGCACCGCCTCAAAAGGATCCAGGTGGACCGACTTGAACATGCTTCTGGGGGCATAAGCCCCTATGGGCAGAAACGCGATGTCCACTGGGCCAAAACGCTCGTAGGTACGTTTGTAGTGGTCGGCATAACCGCTGTCACCGCCAAAATAGATTTTCTTGTCCCCAAGTTGCAAAAGAAAGCCGCCCCATAGCGTCGAGTTTCGATCCGTTAGTGACCGGCCGGAAAAATGCTGCACGTCCAGGAACCAGAGCTCGAAGTTCTCTGCAACCTGAGCACTTTCCCACCAGTCCATCTCAACCACATTTCCAGAAGCTGCCAGGCGACGCCCGACACCAAGCCCCAGGTATACCCTGGGGTTGTCTCTTTTCATCAACTGGTTAACCGAATCCAAATCCAAGTGGTCATAGTGATCATGGCTGATGATAATGACATCCACAGAGGGCAATTCGTCCATCTCTATACCCGGCTTATGAACGCGCTTCGGCCCGGCAAAAGAAACCGGGCTGGTTCGCTGTGAAAAAACCGGATCGGTCAATATGTTGAAGCCCCCCGCTTGAATAAGAAAGGTCGCGTGATTGATAAAAGTGATACGAATATCACCGTCGCGAACCAGTGCTCGGGGAGCGTTATCAGCCTTGGTATCAACCCATTTGGGCCAGGCAGCTCGGTCAATATCAGTAGTCAGAGCCGTCCATGCTATTTTCCAGAAAGAATGCATTTTGATAGGGTTTGTATTTTTGAATTCGCCACCCTGGAAATTTGGAGACCTATTTCTCTTATCCGCATAACTCGTGGCACACGAGACCAGTAAGATAGCAAGCGCCAATAGAATGACAGCCACTGGAATCACAATTATTTTCATATCAGCAGGACCTGCTTCGTAATACTTTTGTCGAGGAGGCAGTCCGCTCAGATTGAGCCAGAAAAGGAGCCGCAAGGGTCTCCAGCTGATTCCAAAGGTGTGCTGAGCCCTTGGCATCGAGGGCCGGGTCGTCCGCTCGAAACTCCACAAGGCCCAGGGTGTTATGCCAGTAAGCACCACGGGGCAGATCCTGAGTCGCACCTATCAGCGAAGCTTGAGCGCCAGCCTCCTCGGAAATCAGAAGTAGACTTCTCAAGCGGGCCAGAAAGCCGGTTTTGGCCCCCCCGAGGCCACTCGCAACCACACCCGGATGAACAGCGATCGGATGAAGCTGCGGATAGCGGTTTTTCAGTTCTGCAACTTGCCAGAGGTTCCCCAGTTTACTGCGGGCATAGGCTTTCTGTGTGGAATCAAAGGGAGCATCAGCAGAGCAGTCCTCTGCCAGGACATAAGCCTCACCGGTGGTCAATACGACCCTGGCGTTTTTTGTCAATAAATCCCGCTCGATCAGCAGCCGGTACAACAGGTGGTGGCCCAGAACATTGACGCCAAAAGTCTTTTCCACCCCGGTTACCGTGGACTCAGGGCTTTGCAACACCAGACCAGCATTGCATATCACCAGGTCAAAGGGCATATCGCCCAAACTATCAACGGCGGTGATGATACTAGCGGGATCCGCCAGGTCCGTGTTCAGGGCTTCAGCCTCCGGTATCGTACCGCTACCCTGTGAAAGACCCCGGGCCAGGGTAATCACCTCGGCTCCACGCTCCAGCAGTCCCCGCGAAACATACTCACCCACACCCGCGGCTCCCCCAGTAACAAGTGCCCTCTTGCCTTGGAGGCGCGGCATCCCGGGGCAGCGACGATTTTTTCTCTTCTGGCCAAGGATACAGGCGAGAAGGCGGCCAGAACCGCTGGAAGCAGGGGCTCTGGCCGTGAGATCAATAGACATTAACTTACTCCGTTCACTCCGTAAGGCGGACTCCGCAACAACCTACGCCGGCAGCTGCCGCGCCGATCACTCAATGCAGTCTATCCGATTGACATTGGAGTGACAATTAACAATACTTGTTACTTATCTGCTGGTCAAGGAAGGCCATCTGAAGGGATGAAGCAAGTATCTGCCCGGAATGAATGGGGCAGTCCCAGTTTCGAAGCGGAGGCGCAGGCACTCCGGTAGCCCCTGGAAATACCGGTCAAAGCCAGCCCAGGTCCGGCACCTGTTGATTTGTGTTCAGGAGCCCTGACCACTAAATTAAGCACCGCAGCAAAACAAATCGGAAAGGCAGCCTAAGTGACCAATAAGCCACAAAAATATCCGGCGACCACGTCTGAACTATGGCCTAAAACACTTATTCAGTCGGCTGGCAAGGGATCTCCTGGCCATCGATCCATAGGGCCCGCTGATAAAGATCTGATTAGAGGAAGCAGTTTTGCGGGAGCCCTCTATTCATTTACAGATGGCCAGACCCCCTACTGGAATTATCAACTGCCAACCCAAAACGATTGGGACTTATGTGAAAAGGCGATTCGGAAATAGTTTGAAATGGTTAAAAAAATACTTACACGGGAAAAAATATTAGATGCTGCTGAAGATGTGTTACGAAAGTTTGGGCCGCGAAAAATTACTGTCGTGGACATCGCCCGCTCACTAAACGTCAGTCATGGCGCTGTCTATAGACATTTCGATACAAAATCCGCACTTCACGAGGCCATCACCAGCCGCTGGCTGGAGAGAGCCATGGTACCGTTGGCAGAAATTTCAAATAAAACCTCCAGCCCAAAGAAACGACTGCACGATTGGTTTAAAGCGCTGATGGATATAAAGCGAGAAAAAGCCACTGAAGATCCTGAAATGTTTGCATCTTATGCTTTACTTGCGCAAACTATTCCCAAGCATATTATATTCGAACATCTAGAACTGATGATACAGCAAGTGGAAAAAATACTTTTAGATGGCGTAGAAGATGGCTCCTTCGAAATAAAAGATTGTGCTATCACAGCCAGATGTCTGTTTCATGCCACCTATCGCTACCACCATCCCATTCATTCCGATGAATGGGGCAATAAAAACATAAAAAAAGATTTTGAGGACCTTTTTTTCCTATTAGAGCGAGCCATTCTAAAATCAAATTAAATAGCCAAATAGTAATATATCAACAACGGTAGTTTTTATATAGTTGTGACAGTACTTTAAAATCAAGGAGGATTTAATGGACACTAGAAATACAGCAAATAGTTACGGTTCGATTGCGAAGTGGTTACACTGGACAATCGCTATATTTTTTCTTGGTTCCTATGTGAGCGTCTATTACCGGCACTGGTTTACAGCGGAAGAAACCCCGGAAAACTGGATTGCACTTCAGCTCCACCTGTCAATTGGCATAACCTTAGCAGCTTTTATAGCCCTAAGAATTCTTTGGCGTATGACTAACAAAACTCCGGATTTAGAGCCGGGCACCAGGCTTGAACACCTGGCTACCCACGTCGGCCATTATGCCTTATATGCGATCATGATTATTATGCCTATTACAGGATATATAGGCACCTCCGTAGATACAGAATATTTCTTCCTGTTCGATATCCCAAAGTTTGAAACCACCAAGCTGTATGAGGTTCTAGTGACTCAAGGAATGGGAATTTCTTTCGAAGAATTTGAACAGCCAATTGATTTCATCCATACAAACCTATTTGGTGAATGGATTGTATGGCTTCTGATCTTGGCACATGTAGCAGCAGCACTATACCATCATTTTTTCAAAAAAGATAAAACCCTTATAAGAATGACGATCGGAAATAGTTAACTTACTTCGGGATAGGGCAAAAATAATTGATCGCGGTTTCAAGTAATAACTGCAATTTCGTTACGTAGCGAGTAAATCTGCTCGCTGCCCCATCAATAGTTAGTTTGGCGATCGACAACCCCTCGTCTTTCTCGGACGATCGTTGAGTCGATTCATCACCGCTTGCACCTCTTCATCCGTGACTTCCTTGTGAGCCTCTGTTCTTCGAGTATCACTGAAGCGCTGTGCCTGGGCTGACCTATAACTTATCAAGCCACTATTTCGCTTCAATTTCCGACTGATCGTTGAACGTGAGTATGTCAACAAATCCGCAAGCTTCCTCTGATTATGCTCTGCGTTTAATAATACGTAAATCTGGTATCTTTCTTCTTTGTTCAGCTGGCGGCAACTCATCACCGCTTTATCTCGTAGTTGGAAGAAGTGCGAGCCTACCAGCTGCCGCCTCAACTTATCCAATTGAACTTATTTTCCGAAACCGCGGTATATGTATTTCACCCCTTATATACATTAAAAAAATCATGCATTCTATGTGCTACAGATTCATGTGATGCAATTGAAGAAGTATAAAGAGGTTTTCTTACCTGAACAGTACTAGAGGTTGTTATAACCCTATTATTTTCATAGAATCTGAGTACATTGTTATCCATCTCAAGGCCACATGCCATTAAAATAGCTGATATTTCTTTCAAAGGATCGACGATCAGGTTCTCATAGCTTACTTCTAAGACTCGATTTCCAATAAGGTTTAGCCAATGAGTCGTTAAGCGATCAATATTATTGAAATGTTCAGCGATATCATGTAAAGAGTTACTCCAGGCCATACCTTGATTGAAACAGGTGCGAAAGCAGGACCATGCGACATCAGCAGGATTTCTCTTTATCATAATAATCGGAGATTTTGGAAAAGCGGCCGCAATAATGCCCAAGTAATAGATATTATTTATCGACTTATCAACAATTCCACAATAAGAATTAAATCTTTCTTTAGTTACATGAGTATATATTTGAGTTATCGTTCTTAATTTTGTATTAGTTGAATTCAGTTGTTTAATCCTTTGAGAGCTTATGTCTGATGCTTTGCCGAGATGCAAAGTCGCGATACGTATGCCGCCAAACTCTCCTCCAGTATTGATTTCATTGTGGGTTACCAAAATTTGCTCAAGAAGAGTAGTCCCAGATCTAGGAAGTCCAATTATGAAGATAGGATTTTTTGGTACTGACACTTCTTGGAAGTCCGGAAGAAATGTATTATCAGCATAATTTAAAATTAGCTTATCTATGTATTCAGCCTCATTCTGCTTTTTAATAGGAACTAATTTATTAGACAACTTTGAGGCTACATTAAATTTATTAAATGCGGAATCAAATTGATTTCGGTCTAATAATGCTTTTCCAAGGGCGTAAAAATATGAAGCTTGATATTCATTATTTAATTTTTTAATTTTGTTTTCTGAATTAATAATTTTTTCAAAAAATAATTCGTTATTTGAAAAATCTATTTGTGCTGATAAAGTTAACCAAGTCGGTCCATTTAACGAATCACAAGCGTCGAGTGCCTTGACTAAATACTTTTCAGCAATTTTATACTGCCCCAATTGTTGTAAGATAGTTCCAGTAAAATGCAAAATTTTTGTGGTTTGATTTTCTATATATTTTTTGGTTTGAATATAATTTAATGCACTAGTATAGTCGCCACACTCAGCAAGTAAAGAAAGTGCTTCAATTATTTTGTCTTTAAACGTTTCTTCAGAACTTATATAACTTGATGCTAAATATTTTCCTATAGAAAATTCACCTAACATTATAGCAATGCGGGCAACTGATAGCTTTGATTTATCCGTCAACCTACAATCATTTATTAGCCTATAAAGTAACGTTAATGCATATTTTCGATCGCCATGAGCTACCGTATTTAATATTTTTTTTACAAGACAATTGACATCCATAATTTTATATAAATAATATTAATACTTTTCAGATTTTTACTAAATAAATATCATGTCGACCACAGAAAAATTTATTCCAATTGTAACTGTTCTTCATATTCTTGTATGTAATAATTAAGGTGACTCTTTAATCCTTTAAGTTCCGTATTAAAATTCCGCCAATAAGAAATACCATCTTTATATAAGCCCTTTCTCACTTGTTCAGAACTTGCAGTTCGAATTGGCCGCTTATTGTTTTGTGGATAAAGACATTCAGAATCGAAATCCAAACCGATCTGAAATAATAAGTTTCTTATAGAATGATTTGGCCTGTGGACAAGATTTTCATAGTATACAGTTTGGATTTGTTCTTGGAATATATTACGCCAATGGCTCATCAACGAACAGTACCCGATATAATAACATGCTATATCATTAAGATCATAGCTATAGGAATGGCCCTGAATAAATCGCTGCTTGAAGATACTCAAGCAAGTATCCATTGGATGTCTTCTCATGTCAATTATCTTGGCTGATGGAAACAAGATTTTTATTAGGCCTACATGTGCAAAATTACTTGACATTTTATCAATAAAATATAATGCGCCATTAGTATATACTTTAGAATCCTTGACGTAACGAACAAGCATATCATCAAACAAATCTGGCTCTATATAACGTAGGGATTCCGGATATTCACCAATACTTGATAGTTTTTCATTAATTTCTTTTACATATTGTCCAATAAAAGGCAACTCCATCGTAGCATCTATCTTAGAGTGATTAGAAAGCATCTGTTCGATAAGTGTTGACCCTGACCTGGGCATTCCAACAATGAAAATTGGATTAACTTGAAAAATTTTGTTTCTTTTATTTCTAAAAATAAATTCTTTGTCAAATATACATTTTAAACTATCAATTTCTTTATTATATGTATCCACGTCAAATGTAGAATAAATTTTTTGCAAGTTGTTAGCTTGTTTGTATAAGGTGAAAGCTTTTTGGTATTGTTTGCGATCTTCAACTGCTTTTGCAAAAGCGAAGGATAATGGGGCTGCTTGATGAAGAGATTTATTGGCTGCAAAAAATTCCTTTTCCATTAAATTAAATTCATATTCAGAAAAAATATAATCTTTTAAATTACTCAAGGCCCAGTAAGCTTCACCATTAGCACCTGCATATTTAAGCGCATATTTATAAAACTGTTCACACAAATAGCGATTTCCTATAATTCGATATACGTTGCCAATAGATACGTTAACTTGAGGCTGATTAGAATTTATTTTTAATGATTGTTGGTAGGCAGATATGGCTTGCTCATGTTGCATTAACAGTTCTCTTGCAGCTCCAAGCATATTCCAGGCTATAACTGACTGTGGATTTACCTTAAGCAAAGTTCGCAACGTTTCACTAGCCGCTTCGGCCCGCGAAGTCGTTAAAAAAAGCTGAGACAATCCCAAAAGTAGAGTCGGCCAATAGGTCGTTCTCGTCAATATCTCGTTGAAGTACTTTTCTGCTTGTATATTCTTTCCTGCTTGCATGGCTAATACTGCCATACCAGATAGTGCTTCAATATGTTTTGGATCTTGCTCTAAAATATGTGTCAGAATACGTTTAGCCTTTGTGGAATCTGAAGATTGAAGACACTTTTTAACTTGTTCTATTTGAATACTGAATGGATCGTTTAACTCTGCCTTTCTATAAACTTTACAGGCCTGTTCGAATCTTTCATGTTCAACCAAGATATCTCCCAAAAGAAACCAGCCAGGTGTAAGTGTTTCAACCCTTGCCAGTACTTCTGTAAGTTGTTGAATAGCCTGGTCATAGTTTCTATTTAATCTAAGAGCCTTAGCATAGTCGAGTATGCATATTGGGTCTTGGTCTGTTGCATTTACAAGTTCAGATAAATGTTTTAATAATTCCTCAATTTTATTAGACTGCATATAGGCAAATCCCAATGCCCGCCCTATTCCCTTATTACCTGGAGACTTTCTGTAAAGCTCCAGTAAAATATTTTCAGCTTGATTTGAATCATCAGATTCAAGAAATTTTATAGCTTTATTAAATTCAGAAATAAGATTGTACATTTTTTATCACTAGCATAATCTGCCAAAATAGAAATAATATACTTATAAATAGCGCAAAAGACATTTATAGTTTTGATTTTAATTCTATAACAAAAAAGCTGTGGCCGACTTCACAGCCACAGCTTTGATAAATTAAATTAAGCTACTTTACATGCGTCTAAATATACTAGAAATTATAAGTAGCACTAAGCCTCACATGCCGAGGTGTTTGGTATCTCGTGGGTTTTCCATAATCGAGGTCAGGCTCGGGTAAGTCTGTTCCACCAAAAGGCAAATCTGTAGAAAATCCAACATCACCAAACTCACGACGATCGATAACAGCATCGGAGTTAAAAATATTAAAAACATCCATACGCAAAGTTAGATCACCATTACCGAGTATATCACCAAGTTCTGGAGACCACATCAGGCTAAGGTCAACTGTGCTATTCCAGTCGGTTTCAATTTGAGAACCTCGCGGAGTCAGTTCGCCTCCACAGTACCAAGAAGCCGCCCCATAAGCCCAGGCGAAGTAATCACTCGGATGTTCACCTACACATCCCATTTTTCGTGGAGCTTCAACGTTCAGATTTGTGCCTATACTCAGTTGGTCATTAATGGCATAGGCACCCCGTACCTTCAACCGGTGCCGGCGATCATTTGGTAATGGACCAAAGGCACCATCGGTTAAGCCTGGTTGATCAAAGTCTTGTGTAAGACCCGCATCGTCTTGGCCGTTTTCAGATTTAACCGCGCCCTCGTAATTTCCTTCACTTTTAGACCAGGTATAATTAGCTGACAAATACCATTGACCGTCCCAGATCCGTTCAAGAGTCAGATCAATTGCATCATAAGTTCTCTCTCCTTCCGGATATCCGAGTTGCTCGGCAGATAAATCAGCCCAATCAATTATTCCGTCGTTACCAAAATCTTCGACTAATGCAACACGCACATCTTTCCCAGGGTTTATTAGTACATACTGGTGAAACCCAGAGTAGGTTTCTAAAGCGGGATCGTCTCCATAGCCATTTTCATTGGCCCACTCGATGACAGCAGCATCAATAGCTACATCCTCAATCAGACCTTCAAGATTACGATGAATATATCGCATGCCAAAAGTCCACTCATCAAAGAAGGTGTGCTCAAAACCTAGAATATATTCGGACTGATAAAATGGGTCAAGATCCGCGTCGTGTGTAGCATCGCCGAAAGGCATTGTGCCATCGGCGAAATAGAGCCTTGGCTCCACTGCACCAAATACAGGAAATCCGTTTGCATCGTAATCCGGCTCACCATCGCCATCAGCGTCAACTGCTTCAAAATACTCCTGGAAATAGGTTTCCCGACCTGCTAATCTCATATTAGTGTTGGAAGCTATAGGCAAATAATAATGACCATAACTACCGAAGACTCTGGTATTTCCATCCCGGAATGGATCCCAGGAAAATCCTAGCCTTGGAGCTAACTGATTCTTTATTTCTACATACGTGTCACCTTCGATATTTCTGTTATCGAAAGTCTCATTTCTAATCCCCAAGTTGAGAATCAGATTGTCAAGCACCTGCCAACTATCCTGTAAATAGAAAGCTGTTTGAATAGTATTGAACGCCCCCTCATTATAATATTGGCGAGTACGCCAACGCATGCCGGAGGTATAAGCATCATTATATTCTAGTCGCGCTCGTAGATTACCAGAGTAATGGGCCTCGGTACTGGAACTCAAGTCCTCTTTATCCATTCCTACGCGAATATGGTGTTCACCCATAGCATCAAAATAAAAATCTGCGTCAAAGCGATAATTTTTACGCTCATCTTCACCACGCTCCAATAGACCTACAGACCAGGACCCAATATCGAAAGTACTCCCATTGATACCAGGCGTGCTACTGCGTCTATCACGAAGTAATGGAGGCTCTGAATCCGAAAAGTTTTCACGACTATATTGGTTTTCTCCATACAGCGCCGAAATAGTTACCCAATCCGCTAACGCAGCAGTATACTTGAAAATTTGATTTTCACCGCCATTCACATACTTGCTGTCTACTAGGCGCTCACCTTGTAGCTCCGTGAGCGGTGCGCTACCAAGCAAACTGGCACTTCCTATACGGTCGTTGCCTGCATCAGTAAAACGCCAAGTCTTTACGTTACGTGTCTGATCATCTGAAAATAATGTATATTCGAAACGATGCCCCTCAAGGGGAACATAGTCTAACTTAACTGCATAGAATGGATCAGTCTGAGTCTCCTCTTCACAACTACCGGTAAAACAGTCAAAGGAGCGAATATCACGAGGATTATACAGTCCGAAGAAAAACAATTTATCCTCAATGATAGCCCCAGAAGCCCAGATATTGTAATCCGCTTTACTGCGTTCATCATGTTGGTTCGCTGAGGTATAGGTCGCCGGGGATGTTTCATAAAAACTTTCTGGTTCATAAAACATATTTGCCCCAAAATGAAAATCATTTGAACCAGATTTAGTTACCGCATTTAACACTCCCCCAGTTGAGCGGCCAAACTCTGCCTGGTAACCACCCGTTTTAACTTCAATTTGATCAAAAAGTTCAAAAGGAATGGTCGATCCCCCAACGAAATTTCGGAAATTCGTGATATTCATACCATTTACATAGTATACATTCTCACCAACAGAGGAACCTGCAAAGGAGGCGACATTTCCGGATCCACCGTATACACCTGTAGAGAATGCGGAGTCACCAGAACTTGTTCCTGGCGCCAATAATGCTACTGAGGTTGCATCACGGGCAATCGGCGTGCGTGCAAAAATCTCACCGACATCCACCGTTATTCCAGTAGTAGTTGAATTAAAGTCCCAAGATCCCTGTTTAACACCTGTTACGTAAACTTCCTCAATAGTGTTATCAAGGGATTCCATAGTAAATGTATAAGCGGCAGCCTTACCAATTTGAATGGCAACATTTTCAGCAGTTAGTGCATTGTATCCATCTTGAGAAATAGAGATTTTATATTGGCCTACTGGCAGCTGCGGAATACGGAGACTGCCTTCGCTATCCGTAATAGTCGTACGGCGAACACCCTTATCAGATGTTATCAACACTTCCGCATTTGCGACTGGGCTGCCAGACTGATCTTGGACCGTTCCCCGCAATGTTCCAGTCGTATAGTCCTCTGAGACAGCCGTGGTTGATACCAGGCCACTAATGGCCATTGCAAGCAGACCTTTACTAAAATTAGAGCAAATCATATAGGAAGTCCCCTTTATTATTGGATTGTCTAGTTTAGTAGTTATAGGCTACCCTTGTTAGTCATTTTTCCAACGATAGGATCTAACAAAGAATAGGCTGTTCATAGTACAACAGTTTTTTAAGCTTTATTACAAAACAGCAATTTTTGGCAGGTTATGCATAAATTATGTCGCCAAATTCTTTATTAACTGCTGAACGGGTATCCTCTAATAACTAATTAATCGAGATCAGTATAACTAAGCTGCATGAGCATAGAATCAACAAATTCTTCGAATTATTCCACCTTTATCGTCCACTTTTACCCCTATTGAAGCCTTATCAACCAATCAAATCTGGGAATTACTGCCCAGTGGCTGTGCGGCAGGTGAAATATGGGTTTCATGCCACACAGGTTTTGCCCCGGTAGCGCCATTTCAGTATCACAGAGTTCACCAATGCACAGGATGCAAAGGGGTGATGCGCGTTCTTCGTCTATGCTTTGTACCACATCGTGGTGAACAAGCTTTCGCTTCATCCAGAAAGTTATGCTACGCATTGGCACGCATTTGACCTTGACGTTCGCACTTACCTACATAAACTAAATCACTCCAGGCACAAATATCGCCACCCATCGTGCAGCGTTCCCCAAGTACAACTCACTCGTAAACATCAGCAGATGTGGTCGTGATATGGTGAATCAGCTTCGTCTTTTTTATGCTCCCAGCAATCTGAGTCCTTGTACCGAATAACACTAAACGCCACTCGTGGTGTAACGCAGATCCAGATCACATTTCCTCCTCCTGTTCTTGGTAGCGCTTGGTGCATTACTGGTGATGGCGTCAATAATAATTTCCCGGTTGACTTTCAGACTATTATCCTGGCAGGCTGTTGAAATTCGAAGAATTTCGACGCCTGGTACAGGAATATGGATGTTCCGTCAAAATCGACGATGCCAAAGTCGCTGATTTTGAGAGAAAAGTGAAAATTACATTTTTCTCTTTTCGTGTTTTGAAACAGGCAGGATGTCTTTTTCAACAACCTGCTAATGACTACCAGCACCCGTAGATTATCGTAAAAGGCTCTATTGCATCGACCAAAGCATCCGATCGAATAGCAGTTTTCATATCGTTCAGCAGATTTTCTTCGCCAATCCTCCGGTAGAATCCCCCAAACCTGTCTGTCAGGGCTTATTGTTTTATGCTTACAAATAGCTTCTTCGATTTGCGTGGTGCCCATAATATTAATGTGATTTCTAATAAACCAAAGATAAATTAAGCATTAATCAGCAGTTCCACTTAACGCGGATATGGGAACATGATTATCTGTTTTCTTGGACTGAACTTCATCTTCCATAGCACTCCTGATCCGTATCAGAGCGCGTTGAATCAATTCTTTTACGGACTCTTTGGAGATATTCATACGTTCGGCGATGTCCTGATAGGTCATCTCCTCGAAGCGGTGAAATTCAAAAGCTGTACGTGCGCGTGGTGGCAAACCTACAATCGCCTTCACTGCACGGTGATATTCCTGCATGCCAATCACAGCACGTTCCGGTGAAATAGAGTCCGGTGTTTCCATTTCACATTCCAGTGAATCGTGAAAACTTCCACGACGTGCCTTATTATAGCGACTGCGACTGACCAATAGGTTCCTGGCAATGGTAAAGATATAACTCTGTGGATTGTTGATCTTTGTCTCACGCTGCCTTATGTGTAGATGCAAGTGAAAGAAAACCTCCTGCACCAAGTCATCCACATCAGCGATATTCACCCGCGGGGCAAAGTAGCGGCGCAGACCAGAACCGTATTCGTCCACCCAGTTAGTAATAACCCTTTCACAATTTTCTCTCATAGATCAGGCAGACCTTCGATTTGAGTAAAAATCGCACATCCGGGGACAACTAGCGGTAGTACCGAAGGATTCCGCTCAGGATCTTCGGCGCACGCTTTCAACACGCGGTAGATATCCTCAGACAAAGCGACCCCCTTCTATGAACAATGGCGAATTCAGGTTAATAGGGTGCGTTAAAGAGGGCTTTTTGCGCTTCTTTACGACCCGGTTACGATAAAAATTCCGGTCCTTCAGACGGTATTGCTGGAGTCACTATTGGTATTTGCGAATAAATCCTTATTAGTGGCGGGGTCTTTCATATATTTACTGCCGACTGCTAATCCTTGCCTGTTGGGCCCAAGTGTTAGTGCTGATGCTCTATTCGATCTTCAGAGCCTGCTTCCGAAACAAGGTAAAGCTGAAATAGAGCAAGTTACAATATCAATCACGGCTGCCCACGAATGGCACAATAATCAGCCCTGCAACCGCCTTTCCTTATAAATTTTTTATTACTTAAAGTTTACTGCGCCAGAATAGCGCTAACGGATTTTTTAATAAATGAAAATTCTATTTTTTGCGATAATTTTCGCGCCAATCTTTCCCAAATTGCAAAAATTATTCGACTAGGGCCGCTCTTATGTCCTTCTATCTCCTACTTATTTATGAGGACTTTAGGCTACCTCACTTACCAGCTTTTAATGACTGAAAAGTCATTGGTTCATTGTCCAGTTGACCGTTCAGTCCCCGTCATTTCTGATGAATAAGCCTATTTGGCGGCTGCCAGGTGCGTAACAGCCTTTTGCTATGCACCCAAATAAGGCTTTTCCCCCTCCTCTCACTACATGATTCGCCAGCAACTACTGTCTGCCAAAAGTACAATGATTATTGTCAGAACCGGCAACAGCCCTACTCTGAATCGTCCATATTTTTTTGCATGTGCCTCCCACATCAATCGACTGAGCAAACTCCCGTATTGGATATTACTCTGCCAATAATAAAAATTTTTCTATGCTGACTTGCCCCGAAATTGAACAAACATAAAACCCCCATGTCTTTTCATATCGACCCACAGCGTAGTCACGAATGAAAACTTCCCATTCGGCTGGGCCCAACGTCTCCATCAATGACTGCGAACGCTCTGCCACTCCACTATTAGCTGGCAATAAGCATTTGGAATTTTTTTTGTTAATGGCGCCTGTTTACTGCTTAAAAGTAATTAGCCCGTCAGCTTTTCAAATTTTCAGATCGTTCGTTGACATTAAAAATTTAAAATGGTACGAGAGATCCGACTTGGCAGTCGATGGCTATGGAACGGCCCTGTTTTATCCTCCGCTTACAGAGGCCAGTTCCGAGTGCTCACTTCCGGTGAGTGACGCAACCGACCTCGACTCGCAAAGCACGACAACTCCAAATGCCTTGCTCAGTCATAGCAGCAGCGGCTCCTATTCAGTTCGGGAAGAAATTCGGCGTTTTCTTGCGCAGTTGATAGTGAAGTCGCAGGTCATGTCAGGCCTTTGTGCCATTGGTCCCCTAGTCCGCTTCATGGAGGGAGAAGTTAAAAATTGCTTTAAACAACACTAATACAAAAGATATGGAGGGAATTAAAATGCTAAAAGCAAGTATAAAAATGGCAAGATACATAGCACTGGTAACAATCGGCGCTTTCAGCAGTATCGCCTTTGCACAGGCGGGGCTCGAGCAAAGTGTGCAGGCTGAACTCGAAGCAGCGGTGTCCGAAACCTTGAAAGTAAACCTGAACCTCGATCAGTATAGTGTCCAGCGCATCGGAACCGAAGTCAGTTCAGATGCTCGCTCGGGGGCGGCTGATTTGCGTGTGGACCTGATATTGGACGGCAGGCCAGTACAGATGTTGCTGTCCCCCCACTCGGTGCGCAGCCCCGACCTGGAGGTATACACGGTCGACGGTAACGGCGTAAAACGCCAAGTGGCAGCGCCGCCCATACGTACCTACCAGGGCAGTTTGAGGGGAGTCAAGGATGCCAGTGTTGCAGCATCCCTGAGTGAAACGGGCCAGCTCAAGGCCTGGATCCAGATGTCCGGTGAAATCTGGGCCGTACAGCCACTATCCGACGCCGCAGCGAATGTAGGCTCTAATCTCCATGTGGTGTATCGCAGCAGCGATATTCTGCCAGGGGATTGGGCCTGCGGTGCCGATGAGGAGCCATTTACGCATTTCCTGCACGGGGGCCCCGGCAGTGTGAAGCAGAGCCGCCTGGTTACCCGTTTCGCGGACGTCGCGTTCGATGCCGATACCGAGTTTTACAACCTGAACGGTAGTTCTGTAGCCGCCACCGTCTCAGATATCGAAAGCGTCATGAATGCGGTGGAGTCGATCTACCTGAATGAGACTGACATTGGGTACAATATCGGTCAAATCATAGTGCGCACCGGAGCCGACCCCTACTCCTCCACAAGCCCAACTGGACTGCTCTCCCAATTCCGCAATGAGTGGCTTACCACTCAAGCGGGGGTGCCCCGGGATACAGCCCATTTAATGACCGGAAAAAATATTGACGGCAATGTGATCGGTATCGCATACCTCAGCGCTGTTTGCAATTTCAATATCGGTTACGGTCTGTCCCAGTCCAGATTCACTAGTAACTTCGCCGCCCGTGTGGCACTCACGGCTCACGAACTTGGCCATAACTGGAGCGCAAACCACTGCAATGGCCAGAGTGACTGTGCCATCATGTGTTCTGGTATCGGCGGCTGCACCGGGATACTCAACCGGTTCGGTGTAGGGTCCGAAAACGCTATTATTTCCTGGGCCAACAGTGTCAGCTGCTTGAATATCTGAGCCTGGCTAAATCTGATATGCAGGTTAATATCTAACAAAGCCGGATTAAAGTACCTGCGTTTGTATCGGGAATGTTGTTATAGGGGGCGCAATGCCCCCTTTTCATACGACCCTCCGCAGCCATCTTGCACTGCACTTGATACTCCGTAGCAACGGTTATGGATAGACCGAGGGAGTTTTACGCGACCATTTTTGGGTATACCCCTGGTATTTCCATGTATAGAGTTTTTAGTATATTCACCCGGTAACTCAGCAAGTTGATGGGTTAAGGAGCCCAAAACTCCACACGCTCAGGCAATTTATCAGACCATCCTGAAAGAAAAGAATCACAGATTACCGGGAAGAGGAAACATGTCCTATAAAACACCCTTCCAAAACTGGCCCACCGGTGCCTGGCCATCTTATTCCACCGACGGATCACAGATCGTCTTTACCGACAGCGGGCAATTGTGGATCGTCGCCACGCCAACCAAGTCGAACCCCCACCCCACCGCTACAGCCCTTACCTCCCTCAGCGGTGTCAACGCCTCGCGCCCCGACTGGTCCTGGAACCCCAACTGGATAGCCTTCAGCGGCACGGCGGGTGGTGAATCCTACCTGTACATCGTCAGCCCATCGGACCCGGCAAATCAGGTCTACCGGCTGAATGTGGTGGACATAGTGTCTGGCGACCCCTATACACAGATCCTCTATCCCTCCTGGTACGAAAACCAGGGTATCTTCGCCCTGGCTGCGGTCAACTACACCAAGACCGCCAGCGGACCTGCGCCGGTTATCCTGGTGATCGATCTGAGCGACTATTCTCCAGGTTCCACAGACCCGGTTTACGCCGGAGCCGTTACCGACGCCTCCCAGGTCTATGCCGGGCGCCCGACAGTCTCGCCCGATGGCAGCCAGATCGCCTTCGCCGGCAACCAGGGCAGCTTCAACCAGCAGCACAACCAGATCTGGATCGTTGAGCCAGACAGTCCCTCCGGCCCCATCCAGCTCGACCCCGATCAGGGGCGGTCGCCCAACTGGTCGCCGGATGGCGCCTCCATAGTGTTTGAATCCAACCGCGGTGGTTCCAGCTACCAGGTATTTCTGATTCCCGCCTCGGGCGGCGTGGTCACACCCCTCACCGATCCGTCCTATGACGCAAACCACCCTGAGTGGTCCCGCGACGGGACCAGCATCGTATTCAACTCCTTAGGAGGTGGTATCTACAGCTTCGAAGCGCCCTAGCCCAATGTTTCAGTTAAAATATGAATCTTCTATTAACTAGCGGTTTGATTTGTCTTAGTTTTTCAGCTGGATCTATCCGCTTTTTTCAGTAGCAGAGCATGATCCGGCGCTTGCTCGAGTATGTCTGGGCAGAGCAACTGGAGGATCGGGCCTTTTAGCGGGCACAGTGCCTGCAGCGTCAGCCGTGCTTGCCAGGATTCCAACCCGTTTCGGCGAGGTAGCGCTGCCCCGACTTCGCAGCGGGCGTCTCCAGCTCCGTACCCATCGAGTCGTTCCAGCGGTTCAGATAACCAAACAGTGCAACCACAGCCAGAATTTCGACGATTTCGCCATCGTCCCAATATTTCCTTAGTTGTTCGTCAATCTCCTCGTTGACACCGTTCGGTACCGAGGAGGCCGCGATGGCGAAGTCGAGTGCCGTGCGTTCGGCGTCGGTAAACAACGGGCTTTGGGGGTATTCCCAGATCTGCTCGAGTTTCTCGTCCGGCTCGCCGTAACGCTGGGCGGCCCGGATGGTGTGGGCCTGGCAGTATTGGCAGCCAGCGGCATGGCTGGCGACATAGCCGATCATTCGTTTCAGGCCACTGGTGACGCGCCCGTGGTTCTCCATCACCGCCTTGTTGAGATTGATAAAGGCTTTGGCGATCTCCGGGCGCCGTTGCATCGTGAGGACGCTGTTGGGACAGAAGCCGAGAGTCTCATTGAAGAAGGCGGCGAGCTTGGCGACTTCTTCATTGTCGTCGGGGGAGAGAGGGGGGATCAGCGGCATATGGCCTCCATTTTTGTTCAGAAAAGGCTGGCGATAAAGATCGCCGCGATAGCGGCCGGCACAAAGTAGCGGGCGAGCAGCCTCCAGGTTGGATACAGCATGCCGTCGGTGCTGCCGAACTCTTCGCGGCGCAACCGCTCACCAACCTTCCAGGCGACGAAAATCGATACCAGCAGCGCACCGAGTGGCGAGGCGAGATTAGCGACCAGGTGCTCCAGTCCCTGGAAAATCGACATGTCCCGCCAGGGCGGTATCCACGCGAGCGGCCGCACATGGGACCAGATATTGAACGAAAACACCGTCGACAATCCCACAAACCAGGCCACGGCCCCGGCACTGAGCGCAGCGCGCTTACGCGAGAGGCCGCGATGCTGTTCAAGCCAGGAGACGGCCGGCTCGAACATGGAAAAAGCCGACGTCAGAGCCGCGAGCAGCAACAGCACGAAAAACAGGGTGCCGAAGAGCGCGCCTCCCGGGATCTGTCCGAAAGCGACGGGCAGCGTTACGAAGATCATTCCGGGCCCGCCAGAAGGTTCGAGACCGAATGCGAACACGATCGGAAATATCACCAGCCCGGTCAGGAGTGCGACCAGGGTATCCGCGCCGGCGATAACGCTCGCGGTGCGCGGAATCGATGCTTCGCGCCGCAGGTAAGAGCCATAGACGACCATGCCCGCACCGCCGACGCTGAGGCTGATCAGGGCCTGGCCAACAGCAAGCAGCAGCACGTCGGCGTCGAGTTCGGAGAAATCCGGCTGGAACAGAAAACGCGCCGCTGCCGCGCCGTCGCCGACCGACATCGAATGCACCACCAGCACCACCAGCAGCAGGGCGAGCCCCGGCATCATCCACTTGACCGCAACCTCGATACCGCGGCGGATGCCGAACGCAACCACCACTAACGTGCAGCTCATAAAGGCGCCGTGCCACAGGGCCTGGCGCAGCGGGTCGGCTTTCAGCGCATCGAACAGCGCCGCCGAGGTGCCTGCTTCCAGGCCGGCAAAGCGGCCGCTCAATGCCTTGAACAGATAATCGAAGATCCAGCCCGCGACCACGCTGAAAAATGTCAGTAACAGGAATGTGGTCAGGACCAGCAGCCAGCCGAGTTGCCGCCAACGCCGGCTGAGCCCTTCGGTGGCGGCAATGCGCTCGAAGCAGTGATCGGGACTCGCCTGCCCGCGGCGACCAACCATAATGGTTGCGATTAGCGCCGGCAGCCCTATGCCCAGCACGAATAGCAGGTAGACGGCGATAAAGGCACCGCCGCCGTTCTCCCCCGCAACATAGGGGAATCGCCAGATATTACCCAGGCCGACGGCGCTGCCGAGCGCGGCCAGCACGAAGACCATGTCCGAAGACCACTGCTCGTGCCCACTGCGGGCGACCTCTTCCGTCCTTGCAGGTTTCTGGGCGACCTGTTCCATTCCTGCATGCCTTTGTTGGTTTGGGAAAAGGGAATATAAACACCCTTTTTTACCAAATTCAACGAACGGGACCTAGCATTCGGAAATATCGTTTTCCAGCTTCTCTGTCACAACAGGGCGAACTCCGCTAATGTCAACAGGCCCTAACAATCAGACCGTTACGGTTTTCCATCACAGTATGACCCACGTAGGACAGCTTGGCCTTTTTAACCAGTGCCTTTCCTGGCCATCCGCGCATCACTTTCGTCTTCGACTCGCGGGTAACGTTACTGCGCTTTTAACCGTGGAAGTTCGCTTCGCGGTTGCGACCACCGCCCGCAGGGGGCTCGTTAGTGTCATCTTTATGGCGATAGCTATTGTGCGAAGCCCAGGCTTGATTCAAGGTGCCGTCTACTACCATTCTTAACAGGATCTTCTTGGAGGCACGGTTGCTGATATTGCTATTAATGCTGACATTTTAGGACCAGACCCCAAAATCGCAGTCAATTTGTTACCAGTCCAGGAACCTTCAAGCTTATTCAACGCAAAAGCACTTGATATAGATTAAATTTACACTCTTCCGCCAAGACACCTTATTCAGTATTTCTTCACTGGGACAGCGGCAAGGACACCGGTAACTAAATCCAGATTTTCACAGCATCAATCCTTAGTTTTCTGCTTTCATTCAGCCCTGGTACCCGGAGTCACGATAAAACCAACTTGGACATATGTACTATTTGGTGGCCAGTCTAACCCTCTTGGCCTCACATCTTTTCACCAACTTTCACAAAAAAACAGGCGCGAATTTCTACAAATTGACCAGGAACTCATCACACAAAAAATATTCGATCAATATTTGGCGCCAAAACAGACCATAGAGTCTGCCCAACCAGTCACCGAAATTATCAAAAAATCGCGAAAAATCAATAACTTCAATCCCCCCGAGAAGGCTTCTTTTACGTCTTTAGTTAACGGTGCCCGGAGGAACACCCGCTTCCGGCCGCCAAGCGGGGCACGGCTTGCGGTCGCGAGCCTATCAGTGGTGTTCACAGTCGGCCCTGGCAGGGGGAGCATTTCTCCCGCCAACCCGGCACCCTGCCCGGGAACTCAACAACTTCTGACTGACAGAAAAATAATTAGAGAGAGACATAATTATGGTGTTGGATTTTTGTAAACCGCAAAAATTAATCGCGCAGGCGATTCGACAAGCCAATCAAATGAACCACAGGCCCCTCTGGCGCCGTGCCGCTATGGCTTGCCTGGCCATGGCCGCCGCGCCGGTTCTGGCCCAGAGCGATGCCGACGCGCCCAGCGGCCAGGCCATCGAGGAGATCACCGTCACCGCGCAGAAAATCGAGGAAAGCATTCAGGACGTGCCCATCGCCGTATCCGCCATCACCGGCGACGGTATGCAGGACTTGAAAATCGAGCGCGGCGACGAACTGGTGCGCGTCGTGCCCAATGTCAACTTTTCCAAAGCCAACTTCAGTACCTATAACTTCTCCATTCGCGGTGTGGGAACCAAGGCTATCTCGGCTAGCACAGACCCGGCAGTGGCAGTGAGTTTTAACAACTCCCCCATGATCCGCAACCGCCTCTACGAACAGGAATTCTTCGACGTCCAGCGAGTGGAGGTACTGCGTGGTCCCCAGGGCACCCTATACGGCCGCAACGCCACCGCCGGGGTAGTCAATATGCTACCGAAAATGCCTTCAGATCAGTTTGAATCAGATATCAAGCTGGAGGTGGGCAGCTACAATACCCGACGTACCAGCGGTATGTTCAATCTACCTATGGGGGACAGTCTGGCACTGCGCATTTCCGGTGCCATGACCAAGCGAGACGGATACGACTATAACACCTTCACGGAAAATAATGTCAATGACAGGGATCTCTACTCCACTCGTACAATTTTGGAATGGCAGCCTTCTGAAGCCTTTAGCGCCAATCTGATCTGGCAGCATTTTGAGGAGGACGATAGTCGCTCCCGCACCGGCAAGCAACTTTGCACGCGCGATCCTGGTCTCGATATGGTCGGAGAAATAGAGGTACCAGAAAATTTGCAAGCAAGCTTTAGCCAGGGCTGCCTGCCCGGATCCTTATACGAAAACGATGCATTTGGTGCTCCCAATGGAAACAGCCTCGCCTTTATTCGTGTATTCGACCGACCTTTTGCGGGACTCGGGCGCAATGAAGAAGGCTTGCTGGTTCCATTTATAAAAACTGGGGTTGACCCTTATGGTAGCGTCGAGCAATCCCGAGATTTGCGCGAGATCAATACTAGCTACGATCCGGTTTTTCGCGCTGAAAACGATGTGGCGCAATTAAATTTAGAGCTGGCATTAGGAGATTCCCTGCGTCTTTTTACCCAATCCACCTATGCCAAGGACGACTACTATAGTTCTCAGGACTACAATCGCTACGTTTCTGATCCCATCTTTAACGACTCCGAAGGTCTGATTGGTTTATTCGGCCGTCCACGTATTGAACCCGGCCCCACTCCAGGAGGTATCTATACCGATCCGCAGTTAGGTCCTTCCGACCGTATGATCGCAGTGGATATCAGCCAATCCGATAACCGCCAGATGAGCCATGAGTTACGCCTGCAATCTTCCTTCGATGGCCCTTTTAATTTTTCATTGGGTGCCAATACGCTGGATTTTGAATCCCAGGATGACTACTACGTCTTTAACAATACCTTCACCTATATCGCTGAGATGATTTATAACGTCCATTTTGAAAAAGACGAAGTGTTGGGGTTTGACGACTTTTGGAAGCCTCTTACCGGAGGCCCCTGCGATGAAACCGTTACCAAAGAATGCTTCTATGTGGACTATAACTCCCTGGAGGAGGTCGATGACGAAGGTCATAACTACTTTTTAAGCCGCAACCTGGTCAAGACCCGCTCCCGCGCCCTGTTTGGTGAAATTTATTGGCAGATGACAGACGACGTCAAGCTTACTGCCGGTCTACGTTATACCGAAGATAAGAAAACCGCTACGCCCGTCCCCAGCCAATTATTACTGGGTACGGAAATTAATACCATTACGGGAGAACAACCCGGTGGCGCTTCGGGAGGCAAAGTTCGGCGCGGCTATCCTCGGGGCGAAGACATCGAGCAGGAATGGCAGGAATATACGGGCCGGCTGGTGCTGGATTGGCGCGCTGATACCCCCTTTACCGATGAGACACTATTTTATGCCTCCTACGCCCACGGCTACAAGGGGGGCGGAAGTAATCCACCGCGGGTGGATATCGACCCGAGAGTAGTGCAATATCAGCCATTAGCCAATACTTTTAAACCAGAGTTTGTTAATGCCTTTGAATTGGGGGCTAAGAATATTCTGATGGATGGCAGTCTGACTCTCAATGCCACTGCCTTCTACTATGACTATGAGGATTACCAGGTCTCACAGATTGTCGATCGGATTTCCTTTAACGAAAATTTCGATACCGAAACCTGGGGACTTGAGCTGGAAAGCGCCTGGCAGTTAACCCCAAATACTCGCCTGGATTTTAATCTTGGCTATTTAAAAACTCGGATCGCTGATGGTGAAGAATCTATTGATGTAATGGACCGCACCCAAGGCAATGAAGACTGGATATTGGTACGCCCCAATATTCAGGTACCTTCCAACTGTATTGCGCCACGCCAGTTAATTGAAGATCTTCTTAATGCTGGAGTTTCAAGTGCCGATCTCAGCCAGGTTTGCGCTGGATCATTACGCGGGGGTGCATATTCAGAAGACGTAGAGGGCGTATTTAGGCGCCTGGATTTAATTTATAATCTAGGTTATTCATATAATCCACTAAACGACGCACCCAACGGCGGTAGAGGTTTTACTGCTGACTTAAGTGGTAACGAGCTGCCCAATGCACCACGCTTTACTACTAATCTTGGACTCGAACATAAGATTCCGGTACGTGATTGGGAATTAAAGCTGCGTGCGGACTATTACCGCCAGTCCGAAAGCTATGCCCGGGTTTACAATACCGAGTATGATCGACTAGAGGACTGGAGTAATCTTAATATATCAGCGAGCTTTATTCAGCCGGTATGGAATCTGGAAATGCAGCTATACGTCAAGAACGTATTTGATGATACACCCATTACTGATTTCTTTACCAATAGTGATGATACGGGCCTAAGTACTAATGTATTTACCTTGGACCCGCGCATTGTGGGATTTAGCCTCTACAAAGGTTTCTAAACATCATCAATTTTTTATGACTGGCTGTGGCATTTCTGCTACAGCCATTTTTATCTTTTACTTTTGTCACAGATATTTTGCATAGCACTTTATTCTAATAATAGCACTCATTATTATTTCCTAGATTCAACGAGTAAATGCAACTCAATCGGCCGGAATGAAGAGCAAGTTTCGATAGCATCTCCGCTTTTCGTTCCCGCAAGAGTGAGAAGCACAGATGAGACACTACACACAGCTTACCCAAGAATAACGATACCAAATTTACGCCCTAATGAAAGCCGAACTTAGCCAGACAGCGATCGTCGTTTTCATTGCGTTCAAAAGTCCACAGTCAGTCGGGAATCAAGGCGCAACCGCGGCTTGAAAGGTTATCGGTCCAAACGGGCCAAGCAGTGAGCGATTATACGCCGCTAGGCCAAGGGGCAGCCCCGCACCGATAGTTGGCACCGGGTTGAGTGGCTGCTACGTGAGGGCTGGAGCCCCGAGCAAATTAGCTTTTGGTGGCTCAGGAGGAACAGGTTTATACCAGCCACGAATGGATCTACCTGTACGCACTTGAAGAAAAACGCCAGGGAGGTACACCTCATCGCCATCTGCGTTGTTAGAAGCCCGCCGGAAACATTACGGCAGCTATGATCGGAGGCCATATTCCTCACACCGGATCTCGGTACCTATCAAGAGCGCCCGAAGATTGTAGAGCACTGTACCCGCCTTGGTGACTGGGAACTCGATACCATTATTGGTAAGCATCACAAGCAAGTCATCGTTTCACTGACAGAGTGCAAATCGCGGTTGGCACTCATCGCCAAATTACCCGCCACAGACCAAAGGTGCCAAGGACGCGGTGATAACGCTGCTCTGACCTTGGGCGGGTCATGTCCATACCATCACCTCCGACAACGGCAGGGAATTTCCCTGTCACCAAGTCATTGCCGAGGCACTCGATACCAATTTCTACTTTGCGCATCCCTATAGTTCCTGGGATCGTGAATTAGGCGAAAATAAGAACGGCCTTATCCCGCAATATTTCCCCAACGGTTGCAACTTTACCACTATCACTAGTCAGTTATATACAGCGCGTTGTGGATAAATTCAGCAATTGACCGAGGAAATGTCTTGGCATAAAAAGACCAAATCAGGTATTTTCGGCATCAAGCCACCTGTTGCACTAGGGCCTGTTAACACTAATTAGCCGGTCAGCGATCAGTGAAAAGTTGATGAAGAACTTAAAAACGACATCCAACTTGTCAAATCGACTAAATATTCTTCGGAAACCTTTCAAGCGGCGAAACAGACGCTCTACTTCATTTCGCTTTTTATACATCTCTTTGTCGTACTCCCAAGGTGTCAGTCGATTGACCTTCGGAGGTACGACAGGCGTCATACCTAAATCCAAAACGAGTTGTCGAGTGTCATTGCCTTCGTAGGCCTTATCCATGATGACGCTGGCACCTTCCCAACCGCAGTTTTCTAGCCTCTTCAGCAAGTNGTGTCAACAGAGGGTGTGTAATAACGCTACTTTTTTCTAGGGCCTGTTAACACTAATTAGCCGGTCAGCGATCAGTGAAAAGTTGATGAAGAACTTAAAAACGACATCCAACTTATCAAATCGACTAAATATTCTTCGGAAACCTTTCAAGCGGCGAAACAGACGCTCTACTTCATTTCGCTTTTTATACATCTCTTTGTCGTACTCCCAAGGTATCAGTCGATTGACCTTCGGAGGTACGACAGGCGTCATACCTAAATCCAAAACGAGTTGTCGAGTATCATTGCCTTCGTAGGCCTTATCCATGATGACGCTGGCACCTTCCCAACCGCAGTTTTCTAGCCTTTTCAGCAAGTTACGGCCCTCTGGCGCATCGCCAGATTGACCGGGGGACAAGGAAAAGGTCAGCGCAGTGCGGTCATCTGCCGCTACCATGTGAATCTTAGTTGACCATCCACCTCTTGATTTTCCAATGGCTTGNCTAGGGCCTGTTAACACTAATTAGCCGGTCAGCGATCAGTGAAAAGTTGATGAAGAACTTAAAAACGACATCCAACTTGTCAAATCGACTAAATATTCTTCGGAAACCTTTCAAGCGGCGAAACAGACGCTCTACTTCATTTCGCTTTTTATACATCTCTTTGTCGTACTCCCAAGGTGTCAGTCGATTGACCTTCGGAGGTACGACAGGCGTCATACCTAAATCCAAAACGAGTTGTCGAGTGTCATTGCCTTCGTAGGCCTTATCCATGATGACGCTGGCACCTTCCCAACCGCAGTTTTCTAGCCTCTTCAGCAAGTTACGGCCCTCTGGTGCATCGCCAGATTGACCGGGGGACAAGGAAAAGGTCAGCGCAGTGCGGTCATCTGCCGCTACCATGTGAATCTTAGTTGACCATCCACCTCTTGATTCTCCAATGGCTTGTGGGCCGTTTTTTTAATGCGCCTGTGCCGTCTGGATGGACTTGAATGATCGTACTGTCCAGAGAAACTTCATCCACTTGAATGTTGATCACATCGGCATCTTGAAGGACACCAAAGACATGATCCAATACACCATTTTTAGCCCAGCGATTTACACGGGTGTAGATGCTGTGCCAATTACCAAAGTGCTCAGGCAGCCCTCGCCACTTACAACCATGCTCAGCCACGTACAAAACAGCGTTTATGACCTGGATATTCGGTATTTTGACGTTGCCCCGCTGTAAAGGCAGCAGGTGTTCGATAATTTTGAACTGCGATTTTGTGATTTCCATAAACGCAGATTTTATCAAAATTAGTGTTAACAGGCCCTAGCAGTTATACCTATACGGGGCTTAAGGTCCACGCTGCCGGTTTGGGCAGCCTGGGTTTTAAGTTGATGACAACAAAAAACGACAACACGGGTATTACCACAACCACTTCCTTCAACCAGGAGTATAGCACTCACAAACATGGCACCATTGATCAGGTCGTAACCATAGCGGGCAATGGCGCGGAGCTGTCTTTCACTTCAAATCAATGGAATGTGATCAAGCAGGGTTCCGGTGCTAACCGGCGCTATCGTACCCAACTGAAAAGTACCGAAGTCACTAAGCGTGATCTGAACAATAGCTTCCTGCACCGGGAGGCCAACAACTATAGCTATGATAACTTCGACAACCTGACAGGCCTCACCACAGCAAACTACGACAGTGCCGGGCAACTGTTGCGCAATACCGATACCACGAATCGCTATATCAACAATTCCGGTAACCGCTGGATACTGGGCATGCTGGAAAAAACCACGGTCAGCTCCCAGGCCACCGGCAAAGCCGCCCACACGCGCAAGTCCGCCTGGACTTACGACACCAATACCGGCAAAGGGCTTCGCGAAAAAATACTGCACCTGGATACGGAAGCTGTCTTGAATGAAACCCGTTACGAGGATATAGACGCCTTTGGCAACCATCGGCGCACCCGCGTCACCGGCCCGGACTTCGCGACGCGGCAGAGTACGGTTGTTTTCGACTCCACCGGCCGGTTTGTGGTCAGCGCCACCAATCCCCTCGGACATAGCGTGGCCAGCAGTTATTATCCCGATGGTCATATCAACGCGGGGATGGTGAAAACAACCACCGACAGTAACCAGGTCGCTACCCACTACAGCTACGACAGCTTTGGCCGAACCACGACCGTCACCAGTGCCCACGGCTCCGATTCCCCGGTCAGCAACCGCACCAGCTTCCAGTGGTGTGACGATATGCAGGGGCTGTGTCCCACTGGGGCAGTGTATGGTATTACCAAATCCTCCGATACCGGGGCCGCCAGCCGGGTTTTTATTGATCAGCTGGGGCGGGAGGTCAAGCGGAGCACACAAACGCTCGATGGACGCTTTGCCCATGTGAGCAATGGCTACAACGCGCTGGGTTACAATCACAGTGTTTCCGAGCCGCACTTTGATGGGGAACCGGAATACCCCACCAGCATCGAATACGATGCGCTGGGTCGGGTAATCCGGTCGACGGATGCCGATGGCCAGGTGGATACGGTAGCTTATAGCGGCTTGACCCGGACCTCCCGCAACGACATTCACGGCCTTAACCAGGAAAAAATAGAAATTCGCGATGGACTGGGCAACCTGATTGAAGTCAGGGACAATGCGGGCCAGCGCATCACATACCGGTATGACAGTTCCGGCAGTATGACTTCGGTCACCGATGCCGTCGGTCACGTTACCCGCATCGATTACGATCCCCTGGGTCGAAAGGATTCCATGGACGACCCCGACAAGGGGATCTGGCGTTACACCTACAATGGTTTGGGTGAACTGCTCACCCAAACCAATGCCAGGGGCGAAGTCACCTGTAACGCCTATGATCTCCTTGGCCGCATGGTGAAGCGGGTGGACAACTACAAGGGTGGCCTGCCCGCCGGGCTGGGTCTAGCCAGTAATGCCAGCGCCGGCTGCACCAACCCGGGTTCGGGCAGCCAGACAGCCACCTGGATATACGACACAGCGCCGGGCAATGGGCTGGGCAAGTTGCACCGTGTTATTGGTCATTCCGATTACCAGGAAACCCATATTTATGACCACTACAGCCGTGTAATCGAAACCCAGCGGGTGGTTGCCGGGGAAACCTATAAGGTCAAAACCCAGTACGACACCCTGCATCGACCCGAGACAGTCACATACCCGGGTGCAACTAATCCCCTGCGGGTGAAAACGCTCTACAATACCGCCGGCTTTCCGGTGGAAATCAAAAATGCCGCCAGCAACCAGACCTACTACAGGGTTGCCCAAACCGATGCCCGCGGCAATGTACTGGAGGAAAACCTCGGCAACGGCCTGAATACATTCCGGGTTTACGATGCCGTTACCGGCCGTGTCGAAGGTATCGGCACTTACCGGCCACTGGATGCCGGCAGTCCCAGCGTGCAGTATCTGGAGTTTGATTTTGATGCGGTCGGCAACCTGACCCAGCGCAACGATTATCTGCAAAACTTCAGCGAAAACTTTACATACGACAATCTCAACCGCCTGCGCAGCAGCAACAGCGACTTCGGCAATGGTGATATCCGCCTGACCCAAGTCACCTATGACGCTCTGGGCAATATCCTCAGCAAAACCGGAGTGGGCAACTACAGCTACGGCGGCACCACCTGTGGTAGACGGGCCGGACCCCACGCGGTCACCACCATCAGCGCCCCCAAAGCCAGCAGCTACTGCTACGATGCCAATGGCAATATGACCAGTGGTGATGGCCGCACCATCCAGTACAGTTATTTCGACAAGCCCACTCTGATTAGCAAGGGAAATAAAAGCACCGCCATCAAATACGGACCCGGTCGCAGCCGCTATCAGCGCATCGACCAGGAGGGCAGCAACACCACCACCACAACCTATATCGGGGGTCTTTACGAAAAGGTGGAAAAACCCGGTGGCGCGGTCGAGGAGCGCCACTTTATCGGTGGATCGGTGGTTGTCACCGTCAGTGACCGCAGCACCAGCAGCCCTGGTACAACTCATACCCGCTACCTGCACAAAGACCACCTGGGATCCATCACCGCAATCACCGACGAACAAATGAATCTGGTGGAGGAGTTCAGTTTCGATGCCTGGGGCAAGCGCCGGGCGCCCAGCCTGGCAAAACTGGAACAGCTGCTCAACAAACCCTGGGCCAGCATGACGTCTTATGAGAAAGACAACCTGACCCTCAACTCCTGGGACCTGGCCTCCGCCATCACCAACAAGGGCTTTACCGGCCACGAACAATTGGATGGCGTGGGTCTCATCCATATGAACGGCCGGGTATACGATGCTGAAATCGGGCGCTTTCTCAGCGCCGACCCCTTTGTTCAGGACCTAAGCAACCTCCAGGCCCTGAACCGATACAGCTATGTACTCAACAACCCCCTGAGCTATACCGATCCCGGCGGTTATTTCTTTAAAAAGCTGTTCAAGAAGCTCAAAAAACTGGTAAAAAAGGTCTGGCAAGGTGTAAAGAAAGTGGTTAAGGGCGTCGTCAAAAGCGTCAAGCGCCAGCTTCAGGCGGTCGGGAAACTCATCAACGCGATACCCGGACTCTCCACTGTCGTCGGTATCGCCATCGCCGTTGTAGCTTCACCGGCCGCCGCCGGAGTTTATTTTAAGGTAATGGCAGGGCTAAATGTCGCCATCAGTCTGGCCAACGGGGCGCCCCTGGGGGATGTGATTATGGGCTTTGCGGTGGGGATGGTCACCTCCGGAATCGGGGGCGCCCTTGGCGCCAGTCTCTCCAATTCGCTGGGCGTGGCCGGCCATTATCTGGCCGGTGGCCTGGCCGGAGGTGTGGCGGCCAAGGCCCTGGGCGGGCGGTTTAAGGATGGTTTTGCCGGAGGGCTGCTGGGTGCTGCCGCCCGGCATGTGATGGGTGGGTTTAAACAGGAGCCTGCAGGGCAGGAAGGTGGGCAAGATCAGGCCGGTGAAGCTGATGCGCAACAGAGTTTTGAGGAGCGATTTCAAG
Organism: Microbulbifer sp. TYP-18; assembly: GCF_040932045.1. Classification (NCBI taxonomy): domain Bacteria; kingdom Pseudomonadati; phylum Pseudomonadota; class Gammaproteobacteria; order Cellvibrionales; family Microbulbiferaceae; genus Microbulbifer; species Microbulbifer sp. TYP-18. The sequence continues at coordinate 5,761 of NZ_JBFRBC010000003.1, read as the reverse complement.
ATACTACAGGGATGACGGTTGAGGACTCTATTGCACTTTACGAGGCACAGACTGGTGAAACGCTCACACTTGATCAAATCCAACGCCTTTTCAGCGATCCCCAGTATGCAAACGAACAATTATTAGCGAATAAAAATCTGCATACGATCTATCGACGTATATTGAATTCCAATGTCCCCCAAACTAGTGCTGCTGCTCAGGCTGCAGGATTTAGAAAGCTAGGTTTTTTTAAAAGTTTATTTCATAATCCAGCTAGTAATTCCAAATGGGTTGGGCCTGGAGGGCATCTAGAAGGCGTATATAATCGTCGTAGTGGAACTATTGATGTTTCTAATAGGTATGGAGGAACGTTTAATTTCTACGGCCCTAGCAATGCCTCGGCACACAAACTAGCAGACGTTGATCCTTATTTGAAATGGGGGAATTAACGTAATGAATTGCATAGTTAAAAAATTATTCCTGGTTATTTTTACGTTAGTCACAGCTTCTGGTAATAGCGACATGAAAGATGACGAATTTTATAAGCAGAAGTCGATAGAAAGCCTAAAGCAAGCTTCGGTGTGGGTGATCGAGGAAGGTATACGAACTTTCTCACAAAGAGGAAAAGAAGCTATTTTTAAAAAATTGATTGATGAATGGGGTGTTCAACTTTGGGTTGATCCTTGGGTTGAGACTGACGTTTATCTAGCTAGATTTGCGGTTAAAGCTAGAGGAATTAACTATGAAATTTTGAACTTAGATAGAACAAAGATAGGAGCTAACTTATATGAATTTTGGATTGTGAAGGTGACAGCGGTGGAGTGGTCAGGGGAATCCGACCGTACGATGTTTTATGTTACTAAAACGGATAGTGTCTATGGGAAAAGAGAAATTTTAACTAGTAGCGATCAATTTATCCAAAGCTACACGGTTGATTCAGAGAATACTATCGAATTTCCTGTAAATGATTCTAAAATTTTATTTGATATGCAAGCTTGGTTGTTTCCCAAAAATTACAAATCTTCCAATCTTAAGAATATTGAAGCGATTATGAAAGAAGATGGTGAAATAGAGTTGATGCACAGGCAGTAAGTGTTGCAGTTGTATCAATAGGATGCCTATCTGGCTGCTGATAAAATTGTTACCAACATCCTGCCAGCCGAACAGAGGTATTCAGGGAGCAAATCAAGTATATTCAACTCGCTGGGCGTGGCCGGCCAAGGCTCTGGGTGGACGGTTTAAGGATGGTTTTGCCGGAGGGCTGTTGGGTGCTGCCGCCCGGCATGTGATGGGTGGGTTTAAACAGGAGCCTGCAGAGCAGGAAGGTGGGCAAGATCAGGCCGGTGAAGATGGTGCACAAAAGGATGGATTCCTTGATAAGTTAAAGCGTGCAGGGGATATAGATAAAATTGGTGAACTGCAAGAAAGAGCTTTTGATACCGATCAGCCCCACGAGGCTGGTTACAATGCTTACGCTCATGAAGAAGCGGCTTATCAATACGGAAAATATGTAGGTTCACCGGGGCTAGTGGGAACCTTGAGAACACTCGGCGAAATTGGACAATTTTTTCAGTACACAGGAAAAAATTTCCTTCATGCACTTGGTGTTAGTGTTACTGGGGATCGATATAGCACGTTTAGCGTAAACTATTTTAAAGACTCATATTATGACATTGCGATTACGGTCGATGGTGCTCGAAATGTGCCCTTTTCAGATGCTGTAAGCAGGCATAGTTGCGGTTGCAATAACCCGATAGGTAATTAATGATGATATTTCATAGATTAGTGATAGCTTTTTCCATCAGTATTCTGGTTTTAAATCTTTCAGCTTGTAATGAAGCTGAAGTAGATGAAAATAAACTTAAACAAGCTGTTGCATCGGGGAATGAAATTGTAAAAGCAATAGAGTTATACAAAGAACAAAAAAATGACTTGCCAAGGTCACTAGATGAGTTGGTGTCCATTAAATTGCTTCAATCAATACCAGGGTCGGGTATTGAAGGGAGGAGATTTAGATATGTCAGATTTAACCCTCAAGAGAAATTAGACTATAGAGTTTCACTAGGCTTGAGCAGACCGAGTATAGTGTCAGATAAAATCACCGAACTTACTTTCCGATCAGATGGCAAATATGAAGGTGATAAAGTTGAAGTGCATAAAACCATAGACGGGTGGGCTGTTCAAACCGTTTATAGATGATGTACAAAAGGGGGGGTGGCAAGGGCGAAGAATTCAGATTTTGAAATTTCACATTAAGTGAAGAGTCCCGGAAGCTTTGCTGATATCCACTGACTTTGAGTTGTGCAGAAACTTCCAAAGCTGTCAAAGGTATAGGCACCTACCGGCCACTGGATGTCGGCAGTCCCAGTGTGCAGTATCTGGAGTTTGATTTTGATGCCGTCGGCAACCTGACCCAGCGTAACGACTACCTGCAAAACTTCAGCGAAAACTTTACATACGACAATCTCAACCGCCTGCGCAGCAGCAACAGCGACTTCGGCAATGGTGATATCCGCCTGACCCAAGTCACCTATGACGCCCTGGGCAATATCCTCAGCAAAACCGGAGTGGGCAACTACAGCTACGGCGGCACCACCTGCGGTAGACGGGCCGGACCCCACGCGGTCACCACCATCAGCGCCCCCAAAGCCAGCAGCTACTGCTACGATGCCAATGGCAATATGACCAGTGGTGATGGCCGCACCATCCAGTACAGTTATTTCGACAAGCCCACTCTGATTAGTAAGGGAAATAAAAGCACCGCCATCAAATACGGACCCGGTCGCAGCCGCTATCAGCGCATCGACCAGGAGGGTAGCAACACCACCACCACAACCTATATCGGGGGTCTTTACGAAAAGGTGGAAAAACCCGGTGGCGCGGTCGAGGAGCGCCACTTTATCGGTGGATCGGTGATTGTCACCGTCAGTGACCGCAGCACCAGCAGCCCTGGTACAACTGATACCGGCTACCTGCACAAAGACCACCTGGGATCCATCACCGCAATCACCGATGCGCAGATGAACCTGCTGGAGGAGTTCAGTTTCGATGCCTGGGGCAAGCGCCGGGCGCCCAGCCTGGCAAAACTGGAACAGCTGCTCAACAAACCCTGGGCCAGCATGACGTCTTATGAGAAAGACAACCTGACCCTCAATCCCTGGGACCTGGCCTCCGCCATCACCAACAAGAGCTTTACCGGCCACGAGCAATTGGATGGCGTGGGTCTCATCCATATGAACGGCCGGGTATACGATGCTGAAATCGGGCGCTTTCTCAGCGCCGACCCCTTTGTTCAGGACCTAAGCAACCTCCAGGCGCTGAACCGATACAGCTATGTACTCAACAACCCCCTGAGCTATACCGATCCCAGCGGTTATTTCTTTAAAAAGCTGTTCAAGAAGCTCAAAAAACTGGTAAAAAAGGTCTGGCAAGGCGTAAAGAAAGTGGTTAAGGGCGTCGTTAAAAGCGTCAAGCGCCAGCTTCAGGCGGTCGGGAAACTCATCAACGCGATACCCGGACTCTCCACTGTCGTTGGTATCGCCATCGCCGTCGTCGCCTCACCGGCCGCCGCCGGAGTTTATTTTAAGGAAATGGCAGGGCTAAATGTCGCCATCAGTCTGGCCAACGGGGCGCCCCTGGGGGATGTGATTATGGGCTTTGCGGTGGGGATGGTCACCTCCGGGATCGGAGGCGCCCTTGGCGCCAGTCTCTCCAATTCGCTGGGCGTGGCCGGCCATTATCTGGCCGGTGGTCTGGCCGGAGGTGTGGCGGCCAAGGCTCTGGGCGGGCGGTTTAAGGATGGTTTTGCCGGAGGGCTGTTGGGCGCTGCGGCCCGGCATGTGATCGATGGGTTTGAGCATGTATCAGAGGATCAGAATGTTGAGGTCGATAATGAGGGTGGAACCTGGAAGTTATGGAGAGCGTGTGAAGGTGGGGATGAAAATGCGTGTTCGAGTTTAGAAGCCGTAAATCAACAAGACTTGAATGATGCTATGAAATTTATTTCACAGGATTCTCCCGAATTACTGAACAATACCTCATTGGAAAACCCAAATATTACATTTGATGGATTATCTGAATTCGTTAATTCCAATGCTGGAGATACTGCTCCTTGGTCATTAAAAATTCGATTAGCCAGGGCTTATGCATCGAAAGAAAGCTTTGTTGGTACAGTCGCTCACGAATTGGGCCATCGTGCATCTGGAACGTGGGGAATAATCCGAACTAATTTTGAAGATACCTATATTCCTAATGATATAGGATATGGTCCAATGCACGAGAGAATACATCTGAAAGCTCAGAAAGTAAAAATTAGATACGGAGAATAAAATATGCAGGATTTTTATAATGAATTTTGAAGCTTTTAAAAGAGGTATTAACTTTCAGCAGTTATGCTTGCCGATTATATCGATTCTTTCCGCCTTATTTTCTGCGCTTGTCAAAGCTTGGTGTGATAGAATCTCTAGAATTAATTTAGATGTGTTCCAGCTGAAGAATAATCTAGAGTTATTTTCTAAATCAAATGCTGAAATAGAGAATTTGATTTATATTCTTTTATATAGATCGACAAATTTTTTTAACCAAATGACAACTGCGCATCTCATGCTTGCAGGAGTATCGCTTCTGCTGGTAGTTTTTACTGTTTTTAGCTCAAGAATTTCAATATATATTAAAATCGTTACAGTCGTGATTGTTTTATGGCTTTCTATTTTTTTATGGTTGTTTGATAAAATATCATAACTAGTGAGGTCGGCTTGGGATATTTTTAATGTAAGTAATCCTCAAATTCGACAGATTTCCGTGGAATTTTTTAAGAATTAGAAAACTGGTAAAAAGGTCTGGCAAGGCGTAAAGAAAGTGGTTAAGGGCGTCGTTAAAAGCGTCAAGCGCCAGCTTCAGGCGGTCGGGAAACTCATCAACGCGATACCCGGACTCTCCACTGTCGTTGGTATCGCCATCGCCGTCGTCGCCTCACCGGCCGCCGCCGGAGTTTATTTTAAGGAAATGGCAGGGCTAAATGTCGCCATCAGTCTGGCCAACGGGGCGCCCCTGGGGGATGTGATTATGGGCTTTGCGGTGGGGATGGTCACCTCCGGGATCGGAGGCGCCCTTGGCGCCAGTCTCTCCAATTCGCTGGGCGTGGCCGGCCATTATCTGGCCGGTGGTCTGACCGGAGGTGTGGCGGGCAAGGCTCTGGGCGGGCGGTTTAAGGATGGTTTTGCCGGAGGGCTGTTGGGCGCTGCGGCCCGGCATGTGATGGGTGGGTTTGAAAAAAGTCGTGGTCCAGCAAAAGAAGAAGTCTCAAAAAATTCAGAAAGTCAAGCTGCGCTTGAAGAAGCCAATTTGAAGCTTGCGCAGGAAGAATTTAGGAGGCTATATGAAAAAGGAGTTCTGCCGGAAGAATTTAAATTTATTGATAATCTAGAAGGCGGACTTGATAACAAGGCGTTGAGTTTTAAGTTTGTTGATGTAGTAGCTGATGATAGGTTGGCAGAGATGGATATATATAACTACACTGGGGCTACCGTCTTCAGAGGTGGGGCCGAAACATTTGAGATTGCTTTAGATACAGTTGCGCATGAGATATTTCATATGGAACCCAACAACCAAGCTCTTTGGAAATCAGGTGGTTTTGGAAGAACTGTATCTCAAAGGCAGGCTACTCGAATAGCTAGGGAACCTCTGAAAAACTGCTTCAGTCTGGCATAATTTACCCCATTTCCAACATACACAGATTCAATCATGAGCCAACTGACCTTCGCCGAAGCCGAATACACTATCA
>NZ_JBFRBC010000029.1:0-35880 GCF_040932045.1 Microbulbifer sp. TYP-18 | reverse complement strand
GGCCTCAGTGGGTGATCTGCTGGAACAAACGATTCCAACTGCACTGTTGTGAAAAGAGACTCCTGAAAAACATCCATACCGCGCACTGAACCGAAATCCTCTGTGGGTTATCGTTTTCCGTATTGTATCTAACCCAATGTTCCCAGGCGACAAAATCAACAGCCTGCTAGAGGTGTATTCGCGCCCGTGGCTCAAGTTATGCGTATCTCTCCACTGAATTTGGTTGAGGTCATAGTATCGGAACTCCAGGCCCTAAATCTAATTCAATAAGTAACCTCAACCGTTACTGAAACGATCCCGGATGGACCAACGACACGAAGACATAGTTCACTGGTACCGATGAGCTGACAAATGAAATTAGTCTACCCAACAGTAAGTGGATAACCATTACAAAAACAGTCATGAACCATCTCGTGGTTCGATTGGAAACCAAATGCCAGATCGGTATGCCGCCAGATCTAAGCAAGTTTCTTTAATTCTTCGATTGGCGAATAGTTCATCTAGGATTTATATAATGCTCAAAAGTTAACGATAATATCTGCGCCAATCTACACATGAAACATACTCTGAACAGGGTAGGTTTATCAGCTTTAACACAGTGTCACGCAATACTAACGTACCAATAACTGGGCGCCTGCTTACAACCCACTCAACCGAAACTCCTACGATGATTCCAAGATCGAATTCCAACCACCATGATTATCAATAAGTGAAACACTTACCCTAATTTCTCACCTATCCAATGCCGGTATGAATTAGCCTAGATTAGCAGAAAATGTCGTGAAATTCTTCAATTGGCGCTATTTTTAATTTTCGGCGAACCATCCCCAAACCATTAATTCACAAAAAAAATCTAGGCAACTATTTTACCCAATAAAATGGAAAAAGCGCCATACTACCGAAAAATGTCGTTAATTTCTTTCCCTCTTGAGCATTTTTGTATCTTCCAAAATAGAATCCAGTTTAAATTACCAGAATTGATAAATTTCATATCTTTTAGGATTGATTGATATTTATCTAATGAGGTGACTTGATTTCTTCCTATTGTAGTTTTACCGGGGGAGAGTGGCTGTATACAAACCAGCCGCTTGCAAAAATTCACCATTCTTCGTAGCAACCGAACATAAATATGATGATGAAGAGAGGATCCATAATGAAAAAGAACCTCATAGCAGTAGCCGTGAATGGAGCCATTGGTACCGCCGCCGCAGTATGGGTTCCTACCATGCCTGCGTTCGCACAGGAAGACGCTTCCTTGGTAGAAGAAGTGATCGTTACCGGTTCACGCATAAAGCGAGCTGATCTCGAAAGTTCCAGTCCTGTCACAGTGTTAACCGCTGAAGAGATGCGAATTACCGGTCTTGTCGACGTCGGTGACCTGCTGCAGCGCTTACCTGCCATGTCTGGGTCACCCATTGGCACCACCACAAACAATGGTGGCAACGGTTCAGTTCAGATTGACTTGCGAGGTTTGGGCCCGGTGCGGACCTTGAACTTGGTAAATGGCAAACGAACAGTCGATGGTGGCGACTATCAGACTATTCCGGCCGTAATGATTGAGCGCGTTGAAATCCTGAAAGATGGTGCATCAGCTACTTATGGTGCCGATGCCGTGGCTGGCGTAGTTAACATCATCACCCGAAGTGACTTCGACGGCATAATGGTAGAAATTCAAAACGCAGATTCTTTTGAAGCCGACACCGGCGCGCAAGATAGTATTAGCTTTATTGCTGGCAAGTCGTTTGACGGCGGCAACGTAACTTTCGGTGCTGAATATGTTAAGCAGGAAGAGATCTACCAATCCGACACGCCATGGGATTTCTTTCAGAATTCTTATTTTATCTACCCAGATGCGCAAGCCTTTGAACAGGGAGGGCCAACAGCAGCCTTTGCAATAGGCTCCTCCCGCATTCCGGAGGGCCGTCTCACATCCGGCGAGCTTTTTCAGCGTAAAAACTCGGATGGTGAACTCCTGTTTCTGGACGCCGAGGGTAAGACCACTACCACTGATACCGGCATACCCGCATTTGCAAACCCTGTATGGATGAACCCTGGCGATGGCCTTGTTGCTTACGACGGTCGAACCTACAATTACGCTCCGGTCAACTATATTCAAACTCCTTATGAACGATTGAATATCTTTTCTCAAGTCAACTTCGACCTTGCCGAAAATCTCCAGTTTTACTCTGAGTTCCGCGCCAATCTGAGAACCTCAGCCCAGGAGCTGGCACCACAGCCTTATAATTCACCTTCCGATCCAGGATATAGCGGTTCATACATCCCTGTAGACCCAATCACCGGTAAGCCTTTGCGCGAAGTCAATATGGGCACATCCGACGACCCGGATTGGGTTTACACTGCTGACCAAACATTGGGGCAGGTAGTGGACCCAGTCCCCTACAATGGCATTTCCGAGGACAACTTTTACAACACTCTCGGCCAGCCAGTGATCGATGCTCGTCGCCGTATAGTCGAAAGTACTCGCCGGTTCGAGCAAAGTATTGTGCAGTTCCAGGCAATTGCAGGCCTGCAAGGTAGCTTTGCTGAGTGGGATTGGGAGGCATCTTACAACAAAGGCTTCCGCGAACGCGCCGATCAAGATTTCGGCCAGTTTTATGGACCCAACCTGTCCAAGGCCATGGGACCCTCTGCCGATCTCGATGGCGACGGCACACCAGAGTGTTATACCGACATCAACGATCCCGGCACCCTGATTCCCAACTGTGTGCCCCTGGACTTGTTCAGCGGTGCTGGCGGCATTACAGATGAAATGCTCGCCTATGTGGGAACCACTGCAGTGGACTCCATAACCGTCGAGCAGGATCAATTCAGCGCTTCCATATCTGGTGACCTGATGCAACTACCCGCTGGCGCATTGGGGGCTGCATTCGGTTACGAATACCGCCGTGAATATCTGGTTTTTGCCCCGGACTCCGCCAAGGTTGCTGGTGAAATCACCGGCAATAAGGGCGAGGGTACTGAAGGCGGCTACAGCAGTAACTCTATATTCGCAGAGTTTTTGGCTCCGCTGTACGACAATGGCAGCCAAAGTTTCGATATGTCTCTGGGCTTACGTTGGGACGACTACAGCACTTTTGGTAGCGATACTGTTTATCAATTGGGCTTGGAAGCGCAGCTAGTTGACAGTATAAAGTTTCGCGCCACTCAAGGTGAGGTATTCCGAGCTCCAAGCATAAATGAACTGTACGACGGGGAAAGTGATGCCTTCCCAGAGTACAGCGATCCATGTGCTATCGGTAACATCGATAACTCTCCTTTCTGTGATCGTGTTGCGCCACAGCTAGACACCCAAGTTCTGACCAGAGTCGGCGGTAACCCGGAGTTGGATGCAGAAACTGGTGACACTTTCACTGCCGGCTTTGTAGTTACTCCGTCTCTTCCGGTTGGCGATCTATCCATCACACTGGACTATTGGAAAACCGAGATGGATAACTTGATCGATAATCTGGGCGCGCAGTTTATTTTGGATGACTGCTACAAAGACGGCAACCCTCAATCTTGTGCTCTGATCACTCGTCGCCCCGATTATAGTGTGAGACAGGTCAAGGACATCGGTTTTAATGTTGCTTCACTGACCGCGGAAGGTATTGATTTTGAAACCCGTTATGGCTTCGAAACCAATTTTGGCCGCTTTGAAACCTCCTTACTTTGGGTTCGGCAATTAGAAAACCGCCGTACTCCCTTTGAAGGCGCTGCTACTGAAGAACAAGCTGGAACCTTAGCCGCCAACGGTAATCTCTATCCGGAGGACAAGTTAAATTACTCAGTAAATTGGTACTGGAACGACCTCAGTGTTTCTTACCTGGGCGAGTATGTTGGTGAAATTGATGCTAACGCTCAACTCATCGACTACATACAGAAAGTTGACTCGCAGTTGTACCATGATCTCGCCGCAGCTTATACTTTTCCGACTAACACACGAATCTCCTTAGGCGTGACCAACCTGACCAATGAGGAGCCTCCTTATATCGACGACGGCTTCAATGCAAGCACCGATCCATCGACTTACCGCCTCTTCGGCCGTTCCTATTATTTGCGTCTTTCCCAGGAATTTTGACCCCAGCGTTATTCGCAGATTACAATAGGCTTTGAAGGTGAAACCCACACTTCGGTGTGGGTTTTTCTTGGTCTCCATATTTTGTAAGACAAACCAAAGCGTGGAGATAAAATCTATATAATAGAAAATAAAATCTGGCCACCCCAAAACCACAAATATTCCTTACGCTTGATATTCTATTTATGGATAAAATACCAGACACTTCAATCTACACGAGAACTAATTTACGTTTCTAACGCTGTGTATTTTAAGCTCTTGATCTCAAAATTACATAAATATATCCAACTAAAAACTAAGTCATAGACAAATAAGTATATTTATATCATCAACCAGGATAGTAGACTTCCGAAAGAAGTGGCGATGAAATTTACCAATAAAATAATTATAGAATACGCATAATAAATCGAGCATGACTGCTGATTTAAAATAAGATCTGCGGTGCTTGATTACACATTAAAAAAGGTTATTTATCCTTAAAATTTTTAAAGAGATTTTGGTATCAGAAATCAGCTTATGTCTCAATTTTACTTTTATACAAAACTATATTAGTTTACGCTAGACATCAAACTGTTAGTCAGACCAATATAGTACTTCTACAACAGCTGCAGACACTAGAGGTCCGTCAATCAATACCACTTTCCAGGAGCCACCTTGTGACTCGAAGCACAGTGCCTTTCCTGACTCACACCGACACCTATGCTATCAGTGTTAAGGCCTTTCTATTACTTTTCGCAATGGCTTTCACTCCATTAGCCAAAGCAGAGCTTGTCTGGCACTGGCAGGATCCGTTTGATGCCGCGGACAAGCAGAAGCTGACAAAGTGGATCGACCGCACCGTCACCGCGGTCGAACAGCAGGTGGGTCCCTACCCCTTTGACGTACACATATACTTTTATCGGCGCGCCGGTCGCGGCCAACCCGTGCCTTGGGCCAATACGCGCCGCGGCCGTGTACAGGGGGTCAATTTCTATGTGGACCCAAGCTTTTCTCTGCAGGACTTCCTCCGAGACTGGACCGCGCCCCACGAGTTGAGCCACCTGCTGATTCCCTACCTGGGCCGGCGCAATGCCTGGTTCGCTGAGGGCTTCGCCAGCTTCATGCAATACCAGGTGATGCAGCAAATGAGTGTATTGACAGAGGAACAGGCCCTGGCGAGATACAGGGTAAGGATCGAAAAAGCTGCCCGGGAATATCGTGAAAGCACTCAGCCGTTCGCACTGGCTGCACCGAAGCTGCAGCGAAGGAGGCAATATCCCACCATGTATTGGGGCGGGGCCGTCTACTTTTTACAGGCGGACAGGCTTTTACGCCAACGTGACGATTCCCTGCAGCGCGTGCTGGCAAGATACACCAGCTGCTGTCGCACCCAAACCCGCGGGCTGGACCAGCTTGTCGCCCAACTGGACCGTATTTCCACCTCCACCCTATTCAGTAACCTGCTGCGTGACAATCGATCCCAACAGGGGTTTCCCAGGTTTCAGAACCTGTTTCCCGCGACGGAAACCGCTCAATTCTAAGCTTCCAGTGCCACTATTCACCTGCGGCAATACGCGTCTTTCGCCGTCTTTTAGGGTATTATTCCTGCAACAGAGTGTCCGCTGATATCAGACCACCAGCTTTTTTCGGGGGGCCACTGAAATGACCACCTTTCTGTTTATTGTCCTCGGCGCGGTCGCTCTTTGGGTATTGCCCTATTACTGGCGACTCTTGCGCCGGCGCCAGCTTCGCGGACGCCCGTTGAACCGCGACCAGGAGCGCTTTCTAGGTCAGAGCCTGCGTATCTACAAATCCCTTCCACTGACTATGCAGGCACAACTCAGGGGCGAAATGAGCCTCTTCCTGCAGCAGAAGGAATTTGTGGGTTGCGACGGCCTCGAGGTCAGCGAATATATGCGGATCGCAGTGGCAGCACACGCCTGCCTGCTGCTGTTGGGACGGGACACTCGCTGCTATCCGGATTTGTATACGGTACTGCTCTACCCGGACACCTATGTGGCCCGGGAAATCCACCGGCAGAACTATGTGGAGACAACCAGACACAGTGTGCGCGAAGGGGAGTCCCACTACCGGGGACCAGTGGTAATTTCCTGGCGGGATCTGGAGCAGGATCTCGCCCACCCGGAACTGGGACACAATGTCGCCCTGCATGAATTCGCCCACAAGCTCGATGAAGAGGACGGCTACTACGACGGACGGCCGGTGTTCGAATCCTCCGGCGAAGGCAGGGACTGGGCGGAAGTATTTGGAGCTGAATTCAGGCACTTGCGCCAGCAGCGGGATTCGGAGGGCTCTCAAAACACAGGCCCACGGGTTCTGGATCTCTATGGAGCTGAATCTCCAGCAGAATTTTTTGCTGTCGCCACAGAGGCATTTTTCGTCATACCGGCAGCTCTCAGCAGTCACCACTCGGCGCTCTACCGGGAACTACGGAATTTCTATCGGATTGACCCCGCTGTTCTGTATGATACCAACTCGCCAGCTCAACCAAAGATCGAGAAATAAATGGGAAAAGAGCGCAAAAATATGGTTTAAGCCTACAAGAGATATTTCTGCGCCAAATAATGCTAGCGCTATTTTATTTGTTTTGTGGTTGTTTTTCTTAGATTTCCTGGATAGGAACTCAAGGTATATCTTTGGTGCCTCCATAGTAACTTCCAAGCTAAATTAATACTCTTTGAGAATCCAGCCACAATCTCGATAATTCTTGACACTATAAACAACGCTTATAATTGACCCTCTATAATGAGCGATGCTAGCCTCCCCAGGCAGGTCAAAATACACACAAATGGAAAAAGAAGGAGCTCCACATAACCCTATAAATCGGTAATACCGTTTAGCTGTTTGACATTTAATGATTTACAAACCAGTGCAATTTTGAATTATAAAATCTTTCCGGCACCAGAAAAATCCTTAGATCAAGGCTCTAAGAAAAGAAGTATTAAACAACCAAAATACGACTGATTCCTGATTTAAAAAGCTGTTTCCAGGTAAAACATAAATATATTATGGAGAGCTTATGAACAGATTACTCTATCCATTGATCTTTATCACAGTGATTTTCACTTCACAATCACAAGCAGATAGCACGCCCTCTGAGTTTATTCATTTTCAAATTGGATTTGAAACTACCTTGAGTGACGAAAAAATAATAAAATTAGTGCAATCAGCTAAAGCTAAACCCAGAGCATTGTTCATGTGGTCATCGGGAATTTCCGCAACTTACAGAAGCAATTACCATATGGAACCTACTGAATTCATTGATAAAGCAAGAAAGGAAACCAGTAGCTTCTACCGAAACGCCTTAAAATCAAATAAAATAAGATTGAAAAATTTTGCAGCTAAAAATAGTAAGAAAGAATTCCTGGAATCTGAGTCTCTACAAAAACAGGTACGCTCTCTTTTAAACATAAGAAGTTCGCTAGAACACTTTACCAGTACAATCGATAGGGGTTTACCTCTGATTTTTGCTATAGAGGTTAAGACACCAAAGGATAAAAGAGAAATCTTAGAAAAAAATCAATTAGTTAAAACATATAACAGTATCACTCATATAGAAAATAATAATTCTATGGAGATCAGCATACCTTATGCATACAAGGAAAAGCTAAATCTAAAACCAGAAAAATTAAGAAAGGAATATCAAGATCCATTAGTTACAGGAGCCACAGCTGGTGAGCTATACGATCTAATGATCGATCTAATCAATTAATTTTTAAAAATTATATAAGGAATTAATTATGCTTAGTTTATCACGCTATTTTCTTGGTAGTTTTTCTATATTTTCTATTTTATTTTACTGTCAAATTCCACATGCGTCCTACTATCCCTCAAGAGGAGACTTATACTATGACGGACGTTTTTATATGGACTCATATTTTTTATGGGACACTTCCGGGCCATGGTCTGTAAGTGACCCAGGTTATGAACATGATCTTAATGTCAGGGATAAAAATTTCTTTACTTCAACCTGTATAACGGCGACGAATTTACCCGATGGTTATGACGATTGCCCAACAGCTGGAATTCTCGATCCCAACGGGCCCGTTTTTAGCTTTGGCTCTTTTGATGCAAAAAAAATAAATAGTGGCTCTGTATATTTTGGCGCCTGGCAATTCTCTTCTCATGGCTCTGCTACCACCAGCCCTTTTATCTTAATGGGCCAAGAAAATGAAAACAGGTGTTTTGGCATTCCTACAATTTGGTGTATGTTTTCCACTCAAACAAAACAATTAATTACCGGATGGAATATGAACTGGGGAGGATACCCAACCGTTTTGGTGTGGAATTAACTGGCGTTAAAGGCTTCATCTTATTTGTCAGCTCAACTAGTCAGGCTGTTGAAAAAGTGTTTTTCAGCAGCCTGCTGTCCCGAACAGGGATGTTCGGGCCGCAAATCAAGCATGTAATTGCTTGATTTGTCGTGGAGGGTTTGCGTGCATGCGCCGCAAACCCGGGTTGAGGAAAGCCAGGGAGGGCTTTTTCAACAACCTGTAGTATCCAGTGTCCGGCAATAGCCTATATTGAGAAAAACTACATTCCATAGATACCGCATGGATAATAGCCGATTTTGTAAAATATCGAATTTTCCATGCGGTAGCCTACTAAATTATGGTGGATTATACTGTGTCTTCACTATTTCCTAGGGTTTTACTAGTTATTGCTTTTATTACGCTCTTAGTAGCGCTCGGTCCTTGGGTTACAGAAATTTTTGTCAGCGATGATGTGTTTTCAACATCCCAAGAGCGTACAAAAAATGAAACCCTAACAAAGGCAAAAAGCCTGGCATTGATGTGCTTGGACAATCCTATTGAAAAAAAATTAATTCAAAAAATTGTTTTGGTCTCGATCAAAGAATTTGACAACATCAATTCAAATGAAAATTCGCAAATAAATACAAGTTCATACCAAGGATCATCACTTACGCCATCGAATACGGAAACCTCAAATGACAATAAGTCAAATACTGCTGAATTTAAAGTTTATACGGTATTTGCTATTCCGATTGCGAAAATACAAACAAATAGTATTGCCGGGGGACTTCCGGGTAGCTGCAAGAGGCTTTAATCCTTGTTTACCTTAACTGCATCCTAGAAATTAATTGCTGTGAGAGGCATTAATAATCCTTTTTCCACTGCAACTCAACACTGCCAGCCCCGCTTTCATTGTCATCTGCAGATTTAAATTGCAAATTGAGATTCGGCCTAAGCTCTATCTGCATTTTGGCTTTCCACGGTGTCAAAGGGTCGGTACTGCGCTGTAACTCCACATAGATGCGATTGGTGATGTATTTGCCCAGACTCAAAGCATATTGGTCACCATCATCCGTGTCCTCAGTCTGTATATCCAGCGTGTCCACACCCAGCAAGCGCCGCGTGCGTTCGACAGGGTCGAAAGCGACGCGGCCGCTTTTTAGCGTATTTATCGCGCTCACCAGGCGTAACGCCTGCAGGGGGGAAATATCTGTGAGGGACTTTCCAAACAGAAGCTGTGCGAAAATCTCATCCTGGGCGGCGGCAGGAGTTGAGCTAAAAGTAATATCCAGGTCGTCGGTGGTTCCGGAAATCTGGGCGATAATTTCCCCCTCGCTATACTCGTACCGCCCTTTGACAAAAATTGCCGCCTGGTTATTGTCAAACTGTACCTCACCCTCTTGCAGATCAAAGCGCTTACCCAACAAATCAAAGGTACCGCGCACTATTTGCAGGGATCCGGAAGCCGATGGCTCGGCCAGGGTGCCACTCACATCGACGCGGCCCTGGAGTGCAGAGTCGAGCCCCAGCCCTCGAACATAGGACTGTTGGTCCAGCACCACTTCCACATCCAGGGCCACTCGCTGCAGCAGATGCGAAGCCGGTTTTAACTGCGGACCATCCGCTTCCACTTCCACTACATCGATTTCCGGGACGCTGCCGCCAAACAGCTGCTCCACCTGTACCGTCAGGGGCCGCAAAGTGAGCCGCCCCGCTAGCTCCGCATCGTTAGTGGTTCCCGTCAACAGCAGAATACCGGAAACCGAACCGCTTACGGCCGGCGTATCCAGTAACTCTGCCCGCTCGGTGCGCAGTTGAAAATCCAATATGGGCGCTCCTGCGGCGGGAAACCTGACCACCCCCACCAGATCCAGTTGACCCCTGGTGCCGGCGTCGGCCCTGGCCCGCTCGATACGCCACTCCGCCGGAGTCATTTCGGCCAGCAATTCGATGTTGCGCAGGCGGGTATTGCTGGGGCGGTGCTCATAGCCACCTCCGGTCAACTGCAGGCGCCCATCCAGTTCCGGGGCACGGAATGTGCCCTGTGCGGAAATATCGAAGCTGAACTGCCCCCGCATGGCGTGAATTTCAGGGTCGATAAACTCCGCCAGCACGGATAGATCCGCACTGCCGGCAGTTTTCATTTGCAATGGTGGCGCGGCCGCGCCCTGAGACTTAGGAGAGAACAACCCCTGTACCAGCGGCGTAAGCATCAGCTCCGCACTGGCATCCAGTGCCTGGCGCCCGCCGTGTTCAGCGTTGGCGGAGGCATGCAGATACTCGCCTTCGGTATGCCAGTTCACACTCACCTGCAGTGGACGCCGTGCCCCGGCCAATATCAACTCACCGTCCAGGCGGGGCCTTTGCGGACTGCCTTTGGCGCTGGCCAAAAACGTGACCTGCCCCCCCTCACCGACAACGTAGGGCAAGTCCAGATCCTCCAATTGCGCGACCGCGCGAATTTCCAGGTCCAGTAGTCGTCGGTTGAGACTGCCCTGGGCGGAAAGCTGATTCCGCTCTGCCCACACAAGCTCCACCTGGTCCAGTTCCAGCAACCCCTGGCTATACTCTATATCGCCCTGGGCCCGCCAGTATTCTCCGCGGAAATCACCGGCCGCCATTAGATTTGCACTGACCTCCGGATTGGCCAGAGGGCCGGAAAAAGTAGCATCTACACTGATTTGCCCGTCCAGGGAAGGCGGCAGTTCCATTCCCGTCAGTTCGGCCAGTGAAACCGGCAGGTTGCGCGCCGCCAGGGTACCGCGGGCAAGCCCCGCGCCCGGCTCTATTTCACCGTCCATCTCCAACCACGCAGCGCCGCCCTGCCCCGGCTGCCGCCCTGCCCCGGCCAGTATCGCACCGCTTTTCGGGCCCGCTGGCACAGGGCTGTTATGAGTTGGGGATTGCTTCGCCAGCGGCGAGCTGGAGTAGTTTCCCTGGTGGTTCGGCACTGGGAAGTCGACCGGGTTGGTATCCAGATCCAGCCGAATATCCTGTAACTCAATTCGCTGCAGGTTGCCGGCAGTATTGCCCGTCAATAGGAAATAGTATTCGCGGTAGGAACCGTGGGAGCTCAAGCGGGTGTCGATACGAGGATTTTGCCAGGGGCCATACACTTCCACCGCCGCATCCAGGTTCAGCACCATGCCCTCCGCGGCGCTCAACTGGAGTCGCAGCGCCGGGCGAAAGTCGGTCATACCCATATCCATCTGCAACTGCAAAGTTTTTTGCATCAGCGACACAGTGCCGCCGCCGGTAACCGTCAGGCCATCGGCCTGCAGCACAAACTCCGCCAGTTCAAGTTCACGGAAATCCCCTTCCAGATGGGCGTCAAGGGTGGCGGACACTTGCCGGTAACTGGGGTTGGCGGCGAGACTCAGGTCCAGTCGCGGGTTGTTCCAGGGTCCCTCGATCCGCACCAACAACTCCTCCACCTCCCCGTGCAGTTCGGTGGGCAGTCTCAACCCCTCGGTCGCAGGCAATGCGGCCAGCAGCCGGCGCAGATCATCCAGCGACATCTGCCGCACCTCGCCGTTCAGGTCCAGTGTCCTGCCGGCGATATCCACGCTGCCTCCGGCGTCCACGCGGCTGGAGGCGAATTCCAGCCTTGCCGATGAAAAATCAATCCGCTTGCCGCGGGTTTCCACTTGCCCCTGCAGTTTGAATGGGCGCTCTGCATATTGGCTTTGGAGATCCACAACGCCGGCGATATGTGGCGCAGCGGGTGTGCCGTCAAGTGTCAGGTCAGCGGTGAGCCAACCGCCGGTGAGAAGAGACTGCCAGGGCTGGGAAACAGCCACCGGCAACTTGTTGAGCTGGATATCCACCGCCAGACTGTCTTGTCCTATGCTGCCGCTGAGCTGGTGGCGACTGTCGTCGACCCGCAGTTGCAGCCCGTCAGTGGAAATATTCCAGGGTGAATACTGCACTATGGCGTCCCCGGTCAACGCCACCTGATGACCCGCCAGGGGCATGGACAATTCCCCAACTTCCACCGAAAAACGATTTCCCCTCTGTCGCTGGAACAGCAGGCGTCCGCGCATGTCCAGCCCCTGCTCTGGCGACAGATGCAAACGACGGCTGGCAAAGCCGCCGGGTTTTTCTTTCAACCCCAGGCGCACAGCAAAGGCCTGCTCCCCCTGTGCTGTGCCCGATAGCAGCAGTTGTAAACCGGAGCCGTCCAGTGCCCCTACTTGCAGGTCCAGAGCGGCGCTCTCCCCCGGCCAGTGATAGCGGCCATGCAGGGACAGGGAAAAATCCGGCAGATCCGCGAAGCGGCTGTCACTCAGATGCAACCGGCCAATTTCCAGCCGCCCGAGGCGAACCGCCGGAAGCAGCCGGGGTTTTGCCGCAATTGGAGTGGGATCGGCAGCGGCCGCTTGCTCCCCATCCCCGGTGGTGGTGGGCTTTCTCACTCCGTCGCCATCCACCAGCAGCTCACCGGCACGGATGGACTTCACATCCAATTTGCGAGTAAACAGACCCACGGGATCAACATCCAGTGCCAGCTGACGCGCCTGTAACAGTGTCTTGTCGCCGCGCTCCAGGGTAACCGCCCCGAAGGACCACTGCCCCAGATGTGTACTGCCAATGGATTCGATCCGAATCCGCAGGTCCGGCAGCCACACCCGACTCAGTGTTAAGGCGCCGCGGACCAGGGACACCCGCCCGAATTCGGTGCCTAGCAGCAGAAACGCGGCCAGGAGAAAAATTGTGCACAGCCCCAGCCACCGCAGGCTTCTTCGGCTCCAGTACCGGGACCAACCGGCGGACACTGCGGTAAAGAAACGCCGCATCTCAGAATGCCTGCCCCAGGCTGACATACACCTGAAAGTCGTCGTCCAGGTCATCGCGCTTTTCCAGCGGGAAGGCGATGTCCAGGCGCAGCGGCGCGAAGGAGGTGATATAGCGCACTCCCACGCCGGTGCCCCAGAACAAGCTGGAGCCAAAACGCGGCGGAGGATCTTCGTAGGCGTTACCGCCGTCCAGAAAAAGGACTCCGCTCCAGGTATCGGTGAAGCGAAAACGCCCCTCCAGGGAAATTTCACTCAAGGCGCGACCGCCGATGGGATCGCTCAGGGTCGGCTCGCCACCCGGGCTGGCAGGCGGAATGAGTCGGCGGGGACCCAACGACTGGTAGGCATAGCCGCGCACTGAGCCACCGCCACCGGCGTAAAACCGCTCATCGGCAGGAACGTCCAAAGTGTCGATACCGGAAATAACACCCGCCTTGATGCGAAGCGCCAGGGTGGGCTCGAATTTTAAGTTATTACCGGTGATATAGCCGGTGAGCGCCAGGGTGTTTTTGACGAAGTTTGTACTCGACTGGCCCAGGTCTGCATAGGGGCGCACCTCCAGCGCCGCGGTGGCGCCCCGGCGGGCATCCAGCAGGTTGTCCGTGGTATCCAGCTTGAACCCCAAGGGCAAAGAGAGCAGGCTAAAATCCTCGGTGGCCTCCCCCTGCTCCTGCACCTGGCTGAATTTGAGTTCACCGCCAACGCTGACTGTGCGGTGCTTACTCAGTTTTCGCGACACAGTGGCGCCGAGTGTGAATGCATCAGCCTGGTAGGCGTCGCGATCTTCGGAGGACAGCTCTGCGGAAGCGGAAAAGCTCTGCCTGTCCCTAAAGAAGCGGGGCATAAGCAGCTGGCCCTGCAGCGATTGCTGTACCGGGTTGGCCTTGCTCTCCACCTCGACCTTTTCACCGCGACCGAAGATGTTCCGGTGCTCCCAGCCGGCGGTCACACCGGCACCCTCATCGGAGGTATATCCCACCCCCAGTCTGACAGTGCGGTGCCTGCGCTCGACCACTACAAACACAACATCCACCGTACCCTCGTAAGGGGCGGAAACCCGGCTGTTGGCACTGGAGATCAGATTGGTGCGCAGTAAACGCAACTGCGCCGCATTTAATTTTCTGCGGCTGAAGCAGTCGCCGGGTTCGAGCTGTAATTTGCCTCTCAGAAAATCGGGGTTCACCGAAGTCAGCCCCTCTATACGAACCTCCCCCAACCGCACTTCCGGACTCGGTGCCACACGATAGACCAGGCGGGCCCTGGCCTCACCCCTGATCAGGGTCGCCTGATAACTGACATCTATGTCCAGCAGGCAGGCGTGTGCACCCAGGTATTTTTCGATAACCTTAACCCCCTCCAGCACCTTACCCGCATCCAGCGGATCTCCAGGGCTCAGGGGCAGATTGCCGATACCCTCCCGATAGCGCTGGGGCATCTCCAGTTCGATACTCGTAATCAGGGTTTGAGGGCCGGGTGCCACCAGGTAGTCGATACCTCCACTGCTCACATAATCGCGCACACGGGCGTTGTAATAGCCGCGCGAGCGCAGCAGCTTGCCCAGGGTTCCGCGCTCATAGCGGGCGACATCGCGGGGATCGCGATAGCTTTGCAGCACACTGCTGCTGTTACGCTGGGCTTCCAGCTGCTCCCGCAACCAGTCCTGCAATTGGCGGTCACCCTCGACACGCAGTTCAAACCGGGGCAACCGGTCAAAAAAAGGGATAGCTTGCGCCCACTGCAGGTACAACAGCGGGAATCCGGTAAAAAGGATATAAATCAGAAAGCGCAAGGCATCAGTCCGTTACATTGGCTTGCCGCAATTGCCACCGCGAAAGACGCGGCAGCGTACGATTGCATCCTGCATTCGACGCCGGAGACGGCGGTTTCCGGCCGCGGCTGTTCTAAGCCCGGCCCCCCTGTGCACTAGCGGTGGTGCGGGCGTCGCCCACAATCCGATAGTTGGTTGCGAAAGAAGTCCCCCGGCCGCGCGCCTATGGCGACGGCACCGTCTGCTGGAGGGGATTGCAGTTGCGAATAATAACCCGGCCCTCCAGCAGATTGCCTTTGGAGTATTCGGAAAAGATACAGGTGTTGTTGGAGGGATCGTAATTCTGAATCCAGAGGTTATCCTCTTTCCAGGTGGCCCCGATATGCCGCTGCCCTTCTGGCACGGAAATCCTCATAATGCCACCAAACCGCTTTACAAACACCTGTTCATAGTGGAAAAAGTATGCCAGCCAGCCGATCAGGAAAATAACAGCTGCGACTATGGCGCCCTTGCTCAGGCTTCCCAGGCGGCCGCCGATAAAAAGGGCCAGAATGGAGAGGGCGATCACCGCCGCCCAGTAGAGGTAAGTGATCATCGGTTCCCTTATGTGACAATTATTGAGATTTCTATAGCAATTTAGATTAGCTCAGAAACACCCGAATAGTACAGCGCCAAAAACAGTCGCCCTCTGCCGTATTCACTGGCTGCTTCGGACCGAGTGGTAAAGCCCGCTTTCCCGCTATTCCTCCGACAATTCCGCCAGGTTCTCAAACAGTGTCAGCGCTTCCGGATTGGCGAGCGCGTCTTTGTTCTTGACCGGCTTGCCATGCACCACATTGCGCACCGCCAGCTCGACAATTTTGCCGCTGATGGTACGGGGAATGTCCGCCACCTGAATAACTTTGGCGGGCACATGCCTGGGCGTGGTATTGGCGCGCACGGTGGAACGGATTTTCTGGATCAAATCCTCATCCAGGGCCAGCTGCTCGCGCAGCACCACAAACAAGACCACGCGCACATCGTCGCGCCACTGCTGACCGATACAGATGCTGTCCAGCACTTCCTCTACTTTTTCCACCTGACGGTAGATCTCCGCCGTGCCGATACGCACACCGCCGGGGTTGAGCACCGCATCCGAGCGACCGTAGATAATCACTCCACCGTGTGTGGTGATTTCCGCGTAGTCCCCGTGGGCCCAGACACCCGGCCAATTTTCGAAATAGGCACTATGGTATTTTGCGCCATCGGCATCGTTCCAAAAGCCGACCGGCATACTGGGAAAGGATTTGGCGCATACCAGTTCACCCTTTTCGGCGCTCACCGCCTGGCCCTCATCGTTCCAGACTTCCACCGCCATGCCCAGACCGCGGCACTGCAGCTCGCCGGCGTAGACCGGCAGTACCGGATTACCCAGCGCAAAACAGGAAATAATGTCAGTGCCGCCGGAAATGGATGACAGGCACAGGTCCGCCTTGATATCGCGGTAGACGTAGCGAAACCCCTCGTCGGCCAGGGGCGACCCGGTCGACAGGACAGCGCGCAGCCGCTCCAGGTTATGGCTCTCCCGGGGCTTGACGCCGGACTTCTCCAGGGCGGCGATATATTTCGCGCTGGTACCGAACACACTGACGCCCTCCTCTTGCGCCATATCCCACAGGCTTTTCGCCACCGGATAGAACGGAGAACCATCGAACAGTACCAGCGTGGCGCCGCTGGCGAGCCCGCTTACCAGCCAGTTCCACATCATCCAGCCGCAGGTGGTGAAATAGAACAAGACGTCATCTCGGCTCAGGTCCGTGTGCAACCGGTGTTCCTTGAGATGCTGCAGCAAAGTGCCGCCCACTCCGTGCACTATGCACTTGGGCACCCCGGTGGTGCCGGAGGAGTACATGATATAGAGGGGGTGGTTGAATTCTGTCTGTACAAAACTCAAGGGGCGTGGGGGCGCGGCGGAGACAAAGGACTCCAGGGTAACCGCCTTGTCCAGCTCCCGAATGGCATCACTTGTCGCGTCCGCCGAACGGGCCACCGGAACCACTACCAGTTTTTCCAGCCCATCAATCTGTGCGGTTACCTGAGCCAGTCGCGGCAGCGAGTCGATAACCTTGCCATTGTAAAAATACCCTTCACAGGCAAACAGTACCTTTGGCCCCACCTGGCCAAACCGGTCCAGAACGCCGTTAATGCCGAAATCCGGGGAGCAGGAAGTCCAGATAGCACCGAGGCTGGTGGTGGCCAGCATCGCCACCACGGTATCGATGACATTGGGCATAAAACCCGCGACACGATCTCCCTGCCCCACTCCCTGTGCCGCCAGGGCGCCGGCCAGTTGCTCCACCCGCAGATACAGTTCGGCATAACTCAGCTGGCGGCGACTGCCATTTTCCAGCCGCTCCACCAGCGCCGGTCGCTCATCGCGGTAGCGCAGCAGGTTTTCGGCAAAATTGAGCCGCGCCTGGGGGAACCACTCGGCACCGGGCATCTTGTCCGCTCCCAGCACATTGTCGCCGCGCTCACTGGCGATCACCCCGGTAAAGTCCCACAGAGATTTCCAGAACTCCTCGCGAGACTCCACCGACCAGCGATACAGGGCATCGTAATCGGCCAGGTCCAGCTCCCGGTGCTGATTGACCCAGTGCCGGAATCGGTCCATCTGACTGTCCGCAATGGCGCTGGGGGAGGGCTGCCACAGGGGCTGGGTAGCGTTGTTCATTTCGGCTGGCCTTTCTCTTATTTCAATAGCGGCATCTTGGGGTTGCGGGTCACTAAAGGCCATCATGCCTTGGTACAACAGTTTAATAAAGTTTAAACTTTTAATGTTTTATTAAACTTTATTAAAGCCTTGTTGTTACCGCAACTGCGGATTGGACACCCATGACCGCTACTATCAAGCAGCTCCGAGCCTTTGTCGCGGTGGCCAGAGCCCGCAGTCTCGCCCGCGCCAGTGCCGAGCTGCACGTCTCCCAGCCGGCCCTGTCCATCGCCATCCGCAACCTGGAGGCCAGTGCCGGAGGGCCCCTGTTCAGCCGCGAGGGCAGGCAATTGTCACTGACACCGGAAGGTACGGATTTCCTGCAGCGGGCGGAGCAGCTGTTGCGCTCATGGGATCAATCGCTGGATGCCGTACAACAGCGTTTTCGCCTGCAGCGGGGGCAACTGACCCTGGCGGTTATCCCCGCTTTCGCGCTCAATCGCCTGCCCCCACTAGTGGCGGCATTCCACCGCCAGCACCCGAAGATCGATATAGTGCTGGAAGATGTTGTTATGGAGAGGGTGGTACAGACACTGGTGGAAGGCCGCGCAGAACTGGGGATCAGTTTCCGCCCGGACCAGCTGCCCGGGCTGGAATTTATGCCCTACGCCAGGGATCGCTTCGTCGCCGTGACCCCGGAGGACCACCCCCTGGCCGGGCGCCAGTCCCTGCGCTGGGCAGATCTCGCGGCATCACCATTTATCGCCATGAACCGGGGTTCCGCCATCCGCCGCTGGACCGACCAGGCATTTGCCAGGGCCGGCCGCGAGGCCCGTTTCCTATGCGAGGCAAACCAGTTAAGTACCATCGGGCAGATGGTGCGGGCAGGGTTGGGGGTAAGCGTAGTGCCCAGTCTCTGCCAGCCGCAGATGCGCGGCTATGGCCTGGCCATCAAAACCCTGACGGCACCGGTGGTAAGCCAGGAGGTCGGGGCACTGGTTCGCAACCGGGAAGCCCTGTCCTCCCCCGCCCGGGCATTCCTCAAACTCCTGTCCGCACAATTACTGTCTTGAGGTTGCCCTCAGCATCCAGGCGGTCTTTTCGTGCACGCGCATGCGGTCGGATACCAGTGCCACGGTGGACTCATCATCCCCCTCCTGGGCCACCTTCAATACATCGCGGCAGGTCTTCACTACCTGTTCATGCCCCTTGGTGAGAATTTCCACCATTTTCTCTGCGGCGGGCACCTCCACCACTTCCTCGATGGATGCCAGTGTCGCAAAGGCTTTATAGGTGCCCGGCGCAAATACATCCAGGGTCCGAATCCGCTCGGCGATATCGTCCACCGCTTCCGCCAGTTCGGTGTACTGCTCCTCGAACATCAGGTGCAGCTCGCGAAACATGGGGCCGGTTACGTTCCAGTGAAAATAATGGGTCTGCAGGTACAATGTGTAACTGTCCGCCAACAGTTTTTTCAGGCCGTCGGCAATGTGTTCCCGGTCCTTGGCATCTATACCGATATCAATTTTCGTCATATTCAACCTCGTCTTTGTCCTGGAGAAAATACTCAAAAACTCACATGACTGTCATGTTAGCCTGCACACTTTTTAAATGAAAATTTATAAAACCTAGCGCATGAATAAACGCAGGCTATCAAAGAGCTGCCCCTTCACTCCAGGGGCCTGCCCTCAGCCAGGTAACCGGTATCCACACCAAACCAAAAACGGTTTTCCGGGCCGCTAAGATACATATGGCGTACATTACCTCCACTGGCCACCTCACTGGCACTGAAAAACACTTCATCGTCGGTGTCGAAACCCAGAATCCGGTTGGGGATCTCACCGGTATCCGCCAGCCACAAGCGCCCCTCAGTATCCATCGCTGTCCCGTAGGGACGCGGATTGTCGCCTGGCAATCGCCATTCGGTGAACTGACCGCTGGCGGGCACATAGCGCCCTAAATAACCGCCCGGGTAGTCCACATACCAGATACTGCCCTCGCCATCGATTTCCAGCCGTCGCGGGCGGGCATCGGCGCGGGGTAGCGCCACCTGGTGCAATACCATCTTGTCCGGGTCCACCCAGGCCAGCGCGCTGGTGCCGAACAGGGCAATCCACGGCCGCCCTTTAGCGTCGACTTTTATTCCGTACGGGCGCGCCTTGCCGGTGGCTGCAGACACAAGATCCACCGCACCGGTCTCCATGTGCAAACGGCCGACGCGATTGCTGTTCTGGGCGGTAAACCAGATATAGCCGCTGCCATCGAACACCAGCGTGTGTGGATCTGTCACTCCCTCGGGTAGAGGGAAGCGCCGGATGCTCCCGGTAGCCGGGTCCAGGCGGCCGATATGGCCATTGCGGTTGCCGGCGTACCAGATCCGGTTTTCGGCGTCGACGATCAGATTGTGGGGATAGGAACCTTCGGGAATCTCGAACTTCTTGAAGGTACCGGTGCGCGGAGAAAAGCGGGCTATGTAATTGCCGGACTGGCCACAGAACCAGACATCCCCCCTGCTGTCGACGGCGGGGTCCCTGGGGCGGCCGCCCCAGGGCACCTGCCACTCACTCAGTTGCAGCTTGTCCGGCAGCGCCGGGGTCTCCGCCAGGGCAAAAGTGTGGGGCAGTAAAAGTAACAAAAAGGCAAGGCGCCACAGGCGATGTGGAGCCTCCCTGCACAGCAGTCGAAAGTCGCTCATGGATGGATTCCCTGCATAAATTATTATCAATAAATTGCCGGGTCAATGCGGCACAAGGATGTACCGCCACCGGCCGAAGACCGACGCCAGCCCTTAAAAAGCCGACGATTTCACCTAATTGCGCAGGTTTTCAAGAGCGATGACCCAATGGATGAGGGGGTTAATAACAGCGCTGTAGCCGCCGGTCAATTTAGTAGCCGGCGGCCAGCTTCGCGGCCACTACTGTGAAGACTTTCCTCCCGCCATCCTTTGAATCAGCGCCGCATATTCCTCCTCACTGCAGTCGAAACACAGGCCCCTCGGGGGCATGGCGCGATAGCCTTTGACTGAGTGTTCCACCAGCGTGTCCAGCCCCTTGGCCATTCGCGGTGCCCAGGCCGCCGTATCGCCGCTGCGGGGAGCGCCGCCGACACCGCTGTTGTGACAGCCGTAGCAGCTGCGCAAATAGAGTGTTTCCACCGCTTCCGGCGTCAGCCGCTGGGCGCCCGGTGCGTCGGGAATTCCCGCGCTCTCCCCGCAGGGTTCTTCTTTCGCCGAGCAGGCCGATAACAATATGGCGCCACCCAAGAGGGATACCAGAACAACAAATACACCGGACTTCATCACCGTAACCAACTGCTGCAAACCTGAAACCCATTATCACCCCCCATTTGCGCCCCTCGCAACCGGGTGTTCCGGATAAGAGGCGTACAGTGAGGACAATGGGACAATCCAATGGATGAAGGATCATCTATTGGATTGCCGGGTGAAAAGTACTGCTGTGTGTCAGTCTATAATGGAGCGCAATTCCTCCACCGCGTGGCGATAGTCAGCGGCGCGGGTGATGGCGCTCACTACGGCGATGCTCCCCACACCCGTGCGGGCCACTTCACCGGCCCGCTGCAGATTTATGCCGCCGATGGCAACCAGTGGATAGTCCGGCAACAGCGCCACCATACGCGCCAGTTTTGCCGGGCCCTGGAGTTGATCGCTCATATCCTTGGTTTCCGTAGCGAAGATGGCGCCGATGGCGAGATAGCTGGGTCGGTAGCGGTAAGCGCGCAACAGTTCATAAAAACCGTGGGTGCTGACACCCAGCTTCAGCCCCGCGGCTTTGATGGCCCCCAGATCCGCCACCAACAGATCCTCCTGCCCCAGATGCACACCGTAGGCGCCACACTCAATGGCCAGTTGCCAGTGGTCATTGATAAACAGCCGCAAATCGTATTTGTTGCCGATCGCTACGGCTTTTTCTATCTGTTCACGCAGGTCGGCTGCCGGGCTTTTAATGCGCAGCTGCAAAGTACGGACACCCAGAGGGGCGAGTTTTTCCAGCCAGGCGACCGAATCCACCACAGGATAGAGTCCCAGCGAGCGGTTGTCCGGGGGCGGAAAACCGGACACAGGCGCACCATCACCCGCCAGGCCATACCGCTCAGCATCCGCATCCCCCGGCAGCAGAAGCCGCGGGAAATCCTTCAATTCCACCGGCCAGCCACAGTGGCCCACCGGCCCAGGGCCGTGGCCAATAGCGTCATTGCAGGCAAGGCGCAAACCGCGCTGCACATAGGCATTGGCCACCACGCAAGCATCCCGCAAGGGGTAACCCAGGGCCAGGCAGGCGGCGATTGCCGAAGACAGAGTACAGCCAGTGCCGTGGGTATTGCGGGTGGCTATTTTTGTATTCACAAACCAGTCTGCGCGCGCGCCGTCCCAGAGCAAATCCGCCACCTGACCCTCCACCATCTGACCGTGCCCCCCGGTCACCAGCACTGCCCCGCAGCCGGTTTCGCACAACTGCGCCGCCGCAGCGGAAATCTCCGCGGCGTCACCCACTGGTGTAGCTGCAAGCCACTCCAGCTCCTGGCGATTGGGCGTTACCAAATCACATAGCGGAAACAGTTTTCGCAGCACCAGTTCGCCGATACTGCCATCGGTCAGGGCCGCGCCGCTGGTGGCCACCGCCACCGGGTCGTAAACCACCGGCACCGGTTTGACCGCCCGCAAACTGAGCAGGAATTCGGCCACCGCATCCACCTGTGCCGCATTGGCCAACAGGCCGATCTTGACCGCGGCGGGAAACAGATCGCTTTGCAAGGCTTCCAGCTGGGAACGCAATGCGTCCGTGGATACCGCATTGATCGCCGCCACCCCAACCGTATTCTGTGCGGTATTGGCCGTAATTGCGCTACAGCCGTGGCAGTCAAAATCGGCAAAGGTGAGCAGGTCCGCCTGAATGCCGGCACCACCTCCCGAGTCGCTGCCGGCAATAGACCAGACAATGGGCCTGGGGGATTCGCGCTCCGCACCCGACCTCACCGGCCCACCTCTTCAGTTTGCTGCCAGAAGGGCATATCCAGCGTCGGAGTACTGGGGCTGGCGGTCTGCTGCCTGACCATCAGGCCGGCGCGGTATGCCGTACGGCCGGCCTCGATCGCCTGGCGAAAGGCCAGCGCCATGGCCACCGGGTCCTGGGCCCTGGCCACGGCAGTGTTTAGCAGTACCGCATCGAAACCCATCTCCAGGGCTTCCGCCGCCTGGGACGGCGCGCCGATACCGGCATCAATAATCAAGGGCACTTGCGGCAAGCGGGCGCGCAGTGTGGCCAGATTGTAGCGATTCAGCAGCCCCTGGCCGGTGCCGATGGGCGCCCCCCAGGGCATCAGCACCTGGCAACCGGCATCCAGCAGGCGCCGGCACAACACCAGGTCGTCGGTGCAGTAGGGCAGCACTTTGAAGCCCCGCCGAACCAGTTCCGCCGCCGCTTCCACCAAGCCGAAGGGGTCCGGTTGCAGATTGTAATCGTCACCGATCACTTCCAGTTTGAGCCAGTCGGTTTGAAAAATCTCTCTGGACATCTCCGCCAGATTGACCGCCTCTTTCACCGACTTGCAGCCGGCGGTATTGGGCAACAGTTGACAACCCGACTGCCGGATAAGATCCCAAAAGGCATTATTGCTCTGCTGGGCGGGGTTTTGCCTGCGCAGTGACAGAGTCACCAGTTCCGCTCCGGATGCCGCCAGCGACTCGCTCATCACTGCCGGTGACGGATAGAGCGCGGTGCCCAGTAAAAAACGGCTGGAGAATTCCCGCTCGTAAAGTTTCAGTGTGTCTCGCATCATTCCCGCTCCACCTGCAACACAACCGTCAGCCTCCAACTACCGGTGCCACCACATCCAGGCAGTCGCCGTCCCCGAGCTGGATCTGGGCGTATTGCCCCCGCGGTACAAATTCCCCGTTCACCGCCACCGCAAACGCTTCGCCGGTGAAGCCCGCCTGCTCCAGCGCCCGCTCCAGGGTTTTACAATCTTCCAACCTGTGGCGCTGGCCATTAATTTGAATTTCGCTCATTGAACAACTACCGATTCCGTTGTCTCGCGGACCGCTTCAAGCAGCCGGCACACCAGCGCCGGCCCGCACAAATAGCCGTGACGAAAGAGGCCATTGGCCTGGATCAGCCCTTCACCGGCACGCACAAAAGGCAAATTGTCCGGTACCGCCGGGCGTAAATTGACATTGCTCTCGAGAATACGCGCCTCCGCGAAAGCCGGATTGAGGGCATAGAGTGCGGAACAGAGTTCCATGCTGGAACGCAGGCTGATGGGCGACAGATCCTCACTTTCTATTTCAGTGGCGCCGATCACCGTAGTGCCATCCGGTTTGGAAACCGCGTAGAGTTTGTAGCGCGGATGCATCAAGCGCACCGGCCGCCCAAAGCAAACCTCGCGGGTATCGACCACCAGCACTTCGCCGCGCACACCGCGCAAATCCCGCGCCAGCTCTCTGGCCCCCATTCCCCGGCAATCCACCACTAAATCGAATCCCCGGCGCTCCCGGCCCTGCCGCAGCAGTACCGCTCCCGGCTCGCATTCCACCGGTGTCTTGTCCTCCAGGTGTACTCCGAGACGTTGCAACTCCGCCAGTACCAGTTGCAGCAGATGACGATTGTCGATATCGGCTTCATTGGGCAGGAAAATACCGCGGGTAAAGTGCTGCAGGTCCGGCTCCAGGCCACAGATCTGCTCCGCATCCAGCGGCTGTAATTCCGCCGCGGCGGTATCGCCCAAGACGGCCGCCAGGTCCTGCCGGAACTGGTCCAGTTGGGACGAATCCCGCTGGTGTGCCACCACGATACTGCCGTTGCGGCGGTAGCGCACAGCAGTGCCGGTCGTCTGTTCCAGCTCCGCGATCCAGCCCGACCACAACGCCAGGCTCTGCAGCCCCATATGGTAGATTTCCATGGGGCTGTGAACCAGCTCACTCAGGGGAGAAATCATACCCGCCGCGGCCCAGCAGGCACCCGCCGGCCGCTGTAGTTCGCCCGCTTCAAACAGGCTCACATCAGCCCCGCCCAAAGCCAGTCTCCAGGCCGCGAGGCGCCCCAACAGGCCTCCCCCGGCGACGGCAATACGCAACCTTTTTGCGCTAGTCACCCCTTACCTCCAACTTCACATCGACGCGCGTTATGCCTCGTGATAAATCTCACTGCCCAATTCCCTGAACTTGATCGCCATCTCTTCCATGCCCTGTTCCGCCTCTTCCTTTGCAGCCTCCTGCCGCGCGGCGAAGTCGCGAACATCCTGGGTGATTTTCATGGAACAGAATTTCGGTCCGCACATGGAACAAAAATGCGCGACTTTACCGGACGCCTTGGGCAGGGTCTCGTCGTGATAGGTGCGGGCACGCTCCGGGTCGAGACCCAGGTTGAACTGGTCCTCCCAGCGAAATTCGAAGCGGGCTTTGGAGAGGGCATCGTCGCGCCGCTGCGCGCGCGGATGCCCCTTGGCCAGATCCGCGGCGTGGGCGGCAATTTTGTACGCCATCAGCCCCTCCTTCACATCTTCCTTGTTGGGCAGCCCCAGGTGCTCTTTGGGAGTCACATAACACAACATGGCGCAACCATAGGAACCAATCATCGCCGCGCCGATGCCCGAAGTGATATGGTCGTAACCCGGCGCAATATCCGTGGTCAGCGGACCGAGGGTATAGAAGGGCGCCCCGTCACAGTGCTTTAACTGCTCATCCATATTTTCCTTGATCTTGTGAATGGCCACATGGCCGGGCCCTTCGATCATGGTCTGGACGTCGTGTTGCCAGGCGATCCGGGTCAGCTCACCCAGGGTGCGTAACTCGCCGAACTGCGCCTCGTCGTTGGCATCGGCAATCGATCCCGGGCGCAGGCCATCGCCGAGGCTAAAACTCACGTCGTACGCCTGCATAATCTCGCAGATTTCTGCGAAGTGGGAATAGAGGAAGTTTTCCTTGTGGTGAGCCAGGCACCACTTGGCCATAATCGAGCCACCGCGGGACACTATGCCGGTCACGCGCTTGGCGGTCATGGGGACATAGCGCAGCAGCACCCCGGCGTGGATGGTAAAATAATCCACGCCCTGCTCCGCCTGCTCGATCAAAGTGTCACGGAAGACTTCCCAGGTCAGGTCCTCAGCAATACCGTCCACTTTTTCCAGTGCCTGGTAAATCGGCACAGTGCCAATCGGCACCGGCGAGTTGCGCAGTATCCACTCGCGGGTTTCGTGGATATTCTGTCCGGTGGAGAGATCCATCACTGTATCCGCGCCCCATTTTAACGACCACACCAGCTTCTCCACCTCCTCTTCGATGGAAGAGGTCAGCGCGGAATTGCCGATATTGGCATTCACCTTACACAGAAAGTTACGGCCGATAATCATCGGCTCCAGTTCTGTATGGTTGATATTGGCGGGAATGATCGCGCGCCCCTCCGCCACCTCGCGGCGCACGAACTCGGGCGTGATCTGCTCGGGGATATGGATGCCGGTTCGCGCCTTGCCAAAATCCGCCTCTGTCAACGCCTCGGCGGCCGCGGCGCGCCCCATATTTTCCCGCACTGCGACAAATTCCATTTCCGGCGTGACGATGCCCCGACGCGCATAGTGCATCTGCGACACATTGCTGCCCGGCCTGGCGCGGCGTGGCGCCGGCAGCTTCTCAAAGCGAATATGATCCAGCCCCTGCTCCGCCAGTCGCTGCTGGCTATAGGCCGCCTGGCGGCTATCCAGCACCTGGGTATCACCGCGGGCCTCGATCCAGGCACTGCGCAGTTTTGGCAGCCCCGCGCGCACGTCGAGACTGTGAGCCGGGTCCGAATAGGGGCCGGAGGTATCGTAGACCCGCAGCGGCGCATTGGCCTCCAGTTTTGGATTTTGCGCGTCGCCGCCCGCTATGCTGTCGCCCAGGGCAATTTCCCGCGCGCCGACGCTCACCCTGGGCCCCTCCCCCTGCAGATAGACTTTGCGCGAATTGGGAAACGACTGCGCAGTGAGCTTGTCCAGAAACGCTTTCGCGGATTGCCGACCCGCGGCTCGGCTGGATTTGTCGGTGCGGATCAATGAATCTTTGGTCTGGGACATGCGGGACCCCCAATGGCTTGCTGAAAATGGATGGCGCAGCACATGGGGACGATTGAGTAGAGACTAGTCGCGACAAAAGCGACTACAGATCTTGTTCCCTACGCGGGGGTTACCCCGATCAGGTTCAACGGATCTCGCGACAGCGATCTCAGCCCACAGGCACTCCGACAAGTTGTGCCCCAGTATAACCGGGATAGTGGCGGCTGAACAACGGGGTCAACAGGGACCTATCCAGCGGAAACCGACCGTTCCGGCGGATTGGTCCATATTCCCGGCGCACGAGAACATTTACCACAGGCCATCGGCCAGAAAAGCCGGGCGATAACGCCCGGGTTGGGAGTGGGAATAGCAGCCAGGGCTATTCCCACCTGTGCCCAGATCAGAATGCCTGCTTCAACCCTCGAGATCGGTAAGGATCATGGCCCTCATAAAATCGTTGAAACCATTTGAGATCTGCGGAGCCGGCTGGTCCACCACTTGTGTTTGAGGCGCCAATGCAGCGGATTCTCGATCCACAACATAAATACCCTGTATGGTGGTTGGATCTCGGCAACACTGGAATACACCAGCGCTCAGCTCCTTTCTAGGCTTATAACTGACTGACGCAGCCACTCTGCAAACCGGAATGATCGCGATGAGTGCCAGTATATCCCGCAATATACCGTGGTAAAATCCGCAATAGTGGCGGAAGCCTATGTCTCCATTAAGTGGAAGTATCTGCCACCTGCCAAAGACCCAACAACGTATTAATTCGAAGGGTCCACCACAAACTCCAGATTCGACTGTTCCCCATCCAGCCTAGCTATGGCGATGTGCAAATAAGTGTAAGAATTGGCTGCTTCCGATCGCCGGAGAACCGTACTCTGCATCTACACTTCAATTATCGGAGCAGTATTCTCGCCACTGTTGCAAATTATGTTTAGACTATCGATATAATTGGTTGCGCTGGTTAGATCCAGATTAAATGACTTAGCGCAACTCAATGCCAGGAAAGAAACCAAAACCATCAGCAAGCTGATTAGCATTTTTATATTTTTTCATAGCCAGTCATCCAAAGGACTACCTCATCGCAAGCCTCTAAATTTTAGCTGAGAAAATATAGCCATGTCAGAAACACGCATTAATAAATAATATTATTCCCAAGAAGATTGACTAGCCTAGATTGTAGTAAATATCTACCACCGTAAAAGGAGATGTCCGATAATCGTAGCATAGATCTACAGTGCCACTTGATGCCAGTGAATTATAAACAGTGCTAATCAAGTTTACATAGCTATCGCTCTGGTCTTTCATCGGCAAAGAAGAAGCATTTGGGAGCTGGTAGTATAGACTATCCCCGTTGCTAAAATATATGCGTTTATCTGGTAGGACGCTGTCGGATGAATTAATGATCGTAATATACACGGACTGAATGCTAAAATGTCTAGCATAATGATAGTTTCTGGATTGACATAGGCTTTCAAACAAATCCTGCAAAGCATTTTCACCTGCTGAACTATAAACATCAAAACTGCAAAAAAATAAAAAACCACAAACAAATTTTTTCATTATTTATCCCTTATGAATGCAGAGAGAATATTTGTTCAACTGCTAATTAATAACTTTTAAACTTCAGCAAATAAATACATATCGCCAACACATTTATCCGGGAAATATTTTTTAGGAATAACACAGATAAATTAATTAATGGCCTGCGCAATATATAGATCTATTCGTTCAAATTGGCAGTCGACCATAAAGATCCAGTGAGAAGTTTCTCCACAATCAATTTGAAATTGATCTGTGATTGTATAAAAAAGCCTTCTATTGCCAATGAAATAAACGGCGCATGAACTGAGATCAGTGTGCAATGAAAACAATCCTCTTCCAGTTTTTATGCGCGAATAATTGACGTCGGTAACATCATAATTCTCCATATGTAGATAACCGAAAATCTCGCATTGGTGTTTAAACTTCGCGTAATATGCACTAAACTGACACCCCCATGGCAAAAAAAAGCAACGCCGAATAAGTATCGATTAGTGAAGTAACTTCTCGCTGTTGACAATATAATTGTAGGACGCTCCATATAGGCGAAAAATATAAATATACAATTTTTCTTCACTATATATTCCTCTTGCGATAGTGGAGAGGATAGGTTTAAACTTGGACTTTAATTGCATAGTTAAACATCTTAAATACCAACCTAAAATTCTCCAAAGTGCCATAGGTTTTCGAATTGCATTCCAGATATTTGATCAAGGCGTATGACTGTGAATCCCAAGCAGAGTTGAAGGAGAGGTATTGTCATCCACACATAGATCCAGTAGATTTTCTAAAGAATATGCAGATCGAAGATTCGAAATCATAGCGGTCACTATGACCACTTCCGCTATATCCGTTGGAATTTTCACCTGATAGACCGCACCATCAGAGGTGCCGAAATAAATGGTCTTGTTGTCACGCCCTGTACCTCTATTCAAAGCGGAATAAAAATTAGTAATTTTACTTCCCGAACGCCATGAGTAATCTTTATCTATACATTGATCCTTTGCATCATCAACCAGCTTTGCCATTGCCGGTGCAACAAAGCAGCCAATTATTGCAATAATTGATAGTTGTTTCATCTTATACTCCCCAATCAACTCAAGCTCTTCTACCAAATGGGAAATCAGTAATCATTTTTCACTTCGCGGATTAAATTAACAAACACTTCTTCCAACTCAATCAAACCCTTTCATGAATATAGGGGCTCGCGAATGAAGCATTTCAAAAGGCAGGACTACACAGCTTCCATCGTATTCTAATGGCCGAGAAGAACTAAATAGCCGATGAATTATTTGCTCTATAGAGTATTTTACCTTGCCACTCGATAAATTGCTGAGAGGAAGAATCAGCTGCTCAACCAGCTGCACAGCGGCATTTATCGAATGCTTGAGCCAAACCAAAATATTCCCACGCAACCAATTATTCATAATATTCTATTCTTAAGTAAACTTAATTAATAAAATGCATAACCTGATTTAAATTAAATGAATAAATTTAATGTCATGTCATCCTTTTTTTTGTAATTCGTGAAATAAGTCTCAAAATGCAACCTCTTTGATCAACATGTCATCAATTTTGGATGAAATTAGCGCCATACTGATATTGATGTATGGACGCATACACCCTGCCAGAACCAAAGAGTGGAAGCTGTGAGAGGAATAAATGGGCAGGCAGAGATAAGTCTGGATCCGAAGGTTGTATAAGAAAGGGACGCCCAGCATCAAATAACAGTGAATGCCATAGCCGCTGAGAAGCAAGATTTATTAGCGCTATCTTTTGCTTGGCAATGAAATGCACAAAGGAGGGGATTTAGCTAAAACATCGGCAGCCGGAGCATACAATCCAGAACGTGTATATCAGTGCTTTTTGTTGTGGGATAATTTCTCACCAGCCCTATTCTTTCCAATTGAGACTTGATTCACCCAGAAAATTAACAGAATGACATGAAATTACAGAATGTAATCGTTTTAGCATTCTTTAACTGCTTGAAATTAAGTATTTTAAAGGTAAACTCCCTGCCGTGCGTGTTGTACAGGTTGGGTTTGGAACTACAATAACAAGATAAGCATAAACAAATATCGAATTTGTTTTCAAAAAATACCCCGCTTAAAACTCCCAAACATGCCCCACAATAAGTTACCTCGCAACTTACCTGTTGCTGTTTCACCAGGTATTGGTGCGGTTTTGTCCTTTTTATAGTGGAGTGTCGTTATGGCTGACATCCGTCATCTTCTGGTCGCTTATGACCATTTGTCACTGAGTGTTCTTTTAACCATTTCCAGCCGGGAACAGGAACTGGTGTCTGTCCGTGTCCATGACCGTTTCGGTGTATTGATCCGGGAACAGAAGTTAAAATCTCCAGCGGAGGACCTTCTCCTAAAAGAAATGCCACGTGGACGTTTTCCCCTAAAGGTAGAAGTAAAAGACAGTGCAGGTGCGCTTTCGCACTTGGGTCCACTTTATCCCGCCCCTACAGATACTCCAGAGCCTGGCGCGGTACCGCTTCCCATCGCCGCTGTCGATGTGGACAATGACCCCGAACTGCGCAAACTCCGTTCGGATATCCGCAGGGGCCAGGCTTTTGCTGTCGGCCACCGTCGCAGTGAGCGGCTTCTGGACATGGAAGCCCGGTCCAGTCTCGAAAATTTACGCTCTATCGTTTTCTCTGTATTGATCGTTGCGGTCGGTATAGCCGCCTCAACTGGCCCCGAAAAGAGTTCAATTACCCCAGCATTACTGGGTTTTGTGGTATTGATATTGGGATTTATGGGTTGGCGGGTGTCGCGCAGGCTTAAGGATATCCAGCGACGCAGTGAAAGTCTGGCAAAAAGACAAGCGGATGCTGTCCGCCCCTTCAAGCAGGCCCGACAGCGCTTAACTCAACTGGGATTGGCGCACCTGACTATTCCCTCGAGTGGCAGCAGTTGCGGTTGTGGAACCGGCGGTTGCGGAGGCAACACCAGCGACAACCATGAGACAGTGGAGGTTGCCCAATGATTCGCGCACGCGCTTACGAAACCGGCTCTGATAGCAGCATGCCGCTGGTCAGGTTCGTTGTTGAGGATGACTCCGGGAACGGCATCCGCCAGGTCATGGTCTATGACGATGTGGGTGGAAGTTACGGCCCCTTCGAGCCAGTACAATCCTGCGACCAATACCTCGAATTTGAAATAGGGCCTATCGCGAGAAACCGCTTCCCCCTGTGGGCCGAAGGCGAGGACTGTGCAGGGCAACCAACATCCCGCCAGGAAATCGGTCCACTCCTGACACCGGTACAGCCGCCCCCGGGTTCTCCCGGTGTGCCCATGCCCTGCAGCCCAACCTGGTGCCCGCCGGCTCCCGACTGTGATATTGCAGTCAATGAGGTTGGAGAGGCCCAGGGCGAAATGGCCGACGTTTGTGGTAACTGTGCCCGTTTGCGATCCTCGCAAAGGAATGCGATCGCCGAAGCCGTCTTGTTGGCGATACTCGCTGCCGTGCTTTTTGCCCTGGCTGCATTATTCAGTATCTTAGCCTTCCAAAGCGGGCCCTGGGGTGTGGCATTTGCCATATTGGCAATAGCCAGCACCGCTGCCGCAATAAAGTTCTCGGGAGAGGCCCATGTCGCCCGGGAGCGCGCGGAGAGCCTGGGTCAGCAGGCGGAGGCCTGTGAAGCAAATCTGGCGGATCTGCGAATACGACTGGACGATGCTTTGAGGCGTATCAGCCAGCACTGCTGTGAACACTGTGTCTTTGTTCCACTCACTGCACCTTGCTAGCCGCTGAGGAAAATATGATACAAGCCAGAGTTTTTGAAACTGCCTCAGATGCCTCTTCCATTACTGCTTATTTTGTTCTTCAGGACGACAGCGGGGATGGTATCCGGCAGGCATTGGTCTACGACGATACCGGCACACGGTATGGCCCATTTGAGCCCAACACCCCTTGTGACAGGATCTTGGAATTTGAACTGGGGCCAATAGCGCGCACCCGCCTTCCGCTGTGGGTCGAGGCTTTTGATTGCGGCGGGCGCACAACACCCCGGGAAGAGAATGGCCCTTTGCTAACACCCCTGCCTCTGGAGCCCGGCTTACCCGTCCGGTGCAGCCCCGAGGTCATGTGCCCACCGGCAACCGGCTGTGGGGTAGCGGTCGCGGATACGGCTGCGGCGGCCGCTGAGTTATCGGATGTCTGTGAGGAATGCGAGGGTTTGCGAAAGCGCCTGAGCGGCAAAGAAGCGGAAGCGATAGGTTTTTTTATCGCCTCCATGGTTGCAGCTGTCCTGGCCGCCATATTTCTAGCGTTAGGGTCCTGGTTCAGCCTGGCGGGAGTGGCATTGGCCATTGCCGCCGCTGGGTTACTGGTCGCCTTTCATGAGGCCAGCAATGCTGCCAACCGCCTGCGCAGTCAGGCTGAAGAATGCGAGGCGCAACTGGAACAACTGAGGGATAACTATGATAGTGGGCTGCAACGTATCGGGAGCCACTGCTGCGAAGCCTGCATGATTGGCGCCCCCCTGAGTCCCGCTTGCTGACATACTTCCTAACCGAGCCGTTGGGCCAACCCGATCGTCGCCTGGTGCGAGAAAGGCGGGAAGGTCCGACCTTTCCTCATTAATTGACAGAATGAACCTGTAACTGGGGTAAATTCAAAACTTCTGAAAACGAACAGATATTTGCCGAACCCCTGGCTACGGGGTCTTCACCCCATTTTTTAATACACAGGCCCTAGACTCAATAGATCTAAAGGAATAGTCGATTTCCACCTCTAACGACCATTAATTGCAAGGACATCGACCGCGCCTTCACATAACAGGAACTGCGGTTTGATTGGAGTTGAACGACTAAATTACCTGAGTCCACACAACCCTTATTGCCGGAGAATACCCTATGAATGTTAGCCATTTTAGAGATCCCGGAATCATCGAATACTGCCCTGTTGCACTGACCAAGGACCGACTTTTCTGTCCATCAGAGGCGCAACTGGAAATGCTATTTTCCCGAACAGCCGACGGCCGCCTCAATCCCTCCCTGCGCGACGATTCCCAGGTAAAATGGGGAGATCCTGTGGGCACAGTGGCATCGGCGGCCATTTTCAGGCTCTTGGAAACGGGGGATGCCACTGCCCCGCCGGGATTTGGCGGCGCCGGTAGTCCGGTTATATCCATTGCCATTGCGGACTTGAGCGTGACAGGCGCAACCAACCTGGCGCGATTTCGCTCTGCGGCAATTGGCGAAGGGGGAGAGGTCGACCTCCCCCGATTGAAAGGTGGGGTCGCACTGGTGGCGAGGGCCTACGCCGAGGATAAAGGGGTCACCATCCTTCCAGGCCGCAGCCGCCAGGTATTCGATGCTGCGGAGTACGTGGTGGATCGCGCCTTGGCGGTTTTGTGGGCCCTGCATGGCCCGGTAGCGCACCGGGCGGCCGCCAGGCAACCCCTGGGATGGATCGCCGTAAATGCCGAGCGCGATCCGCCGCCGCGGCCAGTGAATGTTGATACCATTAACTGGCCCTGTGCAGATATCGATGTCACTGTCGGCCATGATGGCCGCGACATCACAACCAGAATCCGCTACGCCATCGCCGGGGCAGCTGACGCTGATACCGACGTATCGATATCCGACTCTCTGCCGGAAACAAGACGACCACCGCTTATCCCCGACGACTGCCTGTTATTGGTCTTTCTACACGGGCACAGTTCAAGGCTGGAAGAGGCGGGCAGTTTTTACCAAGGGCTTCTCGATGAGCAGGAATTTTCCGCTTTTAGCAAGCCTTTTGCCGTTGTCAGTTTTGACTTCCCCACCAACGGCTACTCCGATTATGTGGATCACGAAGACCTCTCTCCCCTGCAAACCACCACCAGATACTCTCCCGACCGGCCAGAGCAACGCAGATTCGGTATGCTGGAGTATTATGAAAAGCTGGTAGTGGAATTCGTAGAAGAGCTGGATCGACAGATCATCGCGGATGGTCGATCCGGGATTCTGGACCGCATCGCAGCAGTCGTGGGCGGCAGTATGGGGGGGAACCTGGCCCTGCGGCTATCCGAGCGGTTGGTGACAAACGCCAGCTGGCTGGATGCACTCGTATCCTGGTCCCCGGCGAGTTCCTACGTGTCCTTCGGCCGCGCCGACTACTTTATTCCCAGTCCGGGTGAACATTTCGACGCAATTGCAAAAGAAGCCCTGGAGCGACCACACCACCGGTGCCAGCAAAGGGAGTCAAACGGTTCACGGGCCGATTTTATCGGCCTGCAAATACAGGGGGAGCGCCTCCTCAATGACGGTACCCCGGGATTTGAGGCCGGAGTGCGACTGCTGAGTTTTTTTGCCCAGCCACTGGTGGGTGGTCTGGCGCCTTTAATCCTCGGTCCCGGGTTGGGTCCGCTGGTTTCGGGATTGGTGGGTCCACAAATATGGGGCGCCGTCGCAGTGGAGGGCGTCGCAAACATCACTCCAATAAAACAATCGGATACCTGGCTACGCGAGGAATGCAGGGCGGAATATGATAATGCCGCTGCGGGCCAATCCGCCCTTTTATTGCTGAATGAAACCTATAACAGTCGCCGCAGGCGTATGCACTGGCGTATTGCCTATGAACAACTGTTGTTTAGCCACCAGGATGAAGTGGCCGCGAGCCGGGGCCTGCCCTGTTATCAGGCCTCCGATATACCAACGCTGCTGATTGCCGGAGCCGAAGATGTCGTGGATGAACATCGCTTTAATATCTTCGGCGGCGTCCAGTACCTTGCACCCCGGATGGAGAATAATCCCGGCTATGCCATTCTGGTGGATGAAACGGGCCATTCGATCCATGCCGAGCGTCCGCGCTGGCTGGCCCAGCGTATCCTGAGCTTTATAGCGCAACGGCGGCCCCCGCGGGAAATACTGTCGGCGAGCAGGGAGGATGGTCGGATTACAGCGTTTCACTTCGCCCCACTTTGGAAGCCGAAATCCTATGAACAAGTGTTAAACCATGCATTGGCACGCGGTGGTGTCACACCCTATGTGATTGTGGACGAATTGGGGAATCGCACCAGGGTTTTGGCCCGACGCTATCTCGCCACACAGGCGGATGACAACCCGGACAACAATTTGCGAGCGCTACCCCCAACCAGCCTGGTCGAACCGGAGGGTACCGCAAGGGGACGAGACGGCGGCTTCCCGGTGACCCATATCCGCATCCGTGAATCGAGCGACAGCCCAGCAGGCTCCTGGGTGTCCCACCTGTGCAATGATGCGCTCAATCTACAGGTATCCAACTATCATGCTGAGGAAGAAGTAGTAGCTGGAAGGGCGCGCTACTATATTCTGGCAGACGGAACTGAAGTCGACCTACACATTGTGGAATATCTCACGACCAATCCGGATGGAATCCAGGAGAATAACCTGAGTGAATTGCCGGATGCTGCCGCTACAGATACTTGAGTAGGCAAATATCGATTTTCTATGGTCTAAGCATCTGATAATCGCTACAGATTCATTCAAAACACAACGGGGGTTTCGGATAATAAGTGTAATTGGATAAGGAGAGGGGTCAGCTGCTAGGCTTGCACGTATTCTCTTTACTAGCGGCCACTATTAATCCAGGAGATGCCTCTACCGATAACTACCAGCTAGGGAACCTCTGAAAAACTGCTCCAGTCTGGCATAATTTACCCCATTTCCAACATACACAGATTCAATCATGAGCCAACTGACCTTCGCTGAAGCCGAATACACTATCAA
>NZ_JBFRBC010000028.1:0-39409 GCF_040932045.1 Microbulbifer sp. TYP-18 | reverse complement strand
AGCTCAGTTGAGCGCCAGGCTCTAACTGCGGGACGCGTATTCTACACATCCGGGCCACCGAAACAAGTACTTAAACGCACTTCTTCAACAACCCAACGGCCTCTCTGCGAGACCAAAACAGGTTCAAAAGATAAAACTTTCGACACCTGCCAGAGGACGCTTTATGGCGACCCCCTTCACTTTCAAAAACACACCTGTCGCCTTCACACAAAAAAACACCCTCGCTTCTATGAGGGCGCTTTTTGGATGGCGGTGAGAGAGGGATTCGAACCCTCGATGAGTGTTAACCCATACGCCCTTAGCAGGGGCGCGCCTTCAGCCACTCGGCCATCTCACCGTACGCTCTTTTAATACTGGGACCGGCCTCGGGCACAACTCTGTTGAGGGTGCATTTGGCGTCCCGGCATTTACCGCCAGGCGGCTGCTGAAAGTGAGCGGCATCATACCAATGGCAGGGCAAAAATCAATGGGGAATCAATAACTTTTGTGGACCCGGGGCGGCATGTCCAGTTATTGGACAGAGCTCGCAGCTGCATATCGCCGCTTACTGCAGGGCCTGCTTGGGACGGCGGGCCCAAACCAGATGACAAGGGGTTCCCAACAAAGACAAAGGCCGGGAAAACCGGCCTTTGTTTCGGTCGGGATAGGTGACAGAACCTAGTCGCCGCCACCACTCTCGGAAGGCTGTTTTTCGCGCTGAATCCGCTGATAGATCTCTTCGCGGTGCACTGCCACTTCCTTGGGCGCGTTCACACCAATACGCACCTGGTTTCCCTTTACACCCAATACGGTGACGGTGACATTGTCACCCACCATTAGAGTTTCGCCAATCCGGCGGGTCAAAATCAGCATTAGCTACTTCTCCTTGATCATCCTGTGATAGGTACAGCGGATTTCTCCCCAAAGCTGTACCAGGGGTCATCATAACCGGATAAGGGCGTAATTTGTCCAACAAAGCCCATTTCTTTATTCAGTATTGACTAGTCGATCAAAATCTCAACAGGGCGGCCGCCGGGCAAATAACCAAATCGCTATGATAGTCAGAAATGGCCTTAGGTCTGGTTATAGCCCTATACCGTTGGGGCGGGTTCCGAGAGCTGGAATTCGCTGTGCAGCGCGCGCACTGCCAACTCCAGATAGCGCTCGTCAATGATCACAGATATCTTGATTTCGGAGGTGGTAATCATCTGAATGTTGATATTGTCCTGTCCCAGGGCACTGAACATACGACTGGCCACAGCAGCGTGGGAGCGCATTCCGACACCGACGATGGAAACTTTGGCAATCTTATCGTCACTGACCACCTCTCTGGCCCCCAGCGCCGTGGCCACCCGCTGCAATACGTCGCGGGCCTTGTTGAGGTCATTGCGGTGTACCGTGAACGTGAAGTCGGTGGTGCCGTCCACCGCGCTGATGTTCTGCACTATCACATCCACTTCGATGTTCTCACCACCCACGGGTGCGAGAATTCGGCTCGCCACGCCCGGATTATCGGGTACGCCGCGGATGGTCAGCTTGGCTTCATCGCGGTTAAAAGCAATACCGGAGACTACAGGCTGCTCCATCTCGATATCCTCCTGGTCCAGACTGATCAGTGTGCCCTGGCCCTGCTCAAACGTGGAAAGCACGCGCAGGGGCACCTTGTATTTGCCGGCAAACTCCACCGCAC
Organism: Microbulbifer sp. TYP-18; assembly: GCF_040932045.1. Taxonomy (NCBI): domain Bacteria; kingdom Pseudomonadati; phylum Pseudomonadota; class Gammaproteobacteria; order Cellvibrionales; family Microbulbiferaceae; genus Microbulbifer; species Microbulbifer sp. TYP-18. Next base: position 37,740 of record NZ_JBFRBC010000028.1, on the reverse strand, counting down.
GGATCTGTAATACCTTAGACCCGAGACTGGCCATTTCCAGCATTTCCTCAAAGGTAATCCGCTCCAGGCGCCGGGCACTGTCCACCACCCTGGGATCGGTGGTGTAGACGCCGTCCACATCAGTGTATATCTGACATTCAGTTGCATTCAGGGCCGCCGCCAGGGCCACCCCTGTGGTATCCGAGCCGCCGCGGCCGAGTGTGGTGATGCTGCCATCTTCATCCACACCCTGGAAACCGGCGACCACGACCACCCGGCCGGCATCGAGGTCGCGGCGCATGCGCTCGACATCGATGCGCTGAATGCGCGCCTTGGTATGGGCCTTGTCGGTAAGAATCTTGACCTGTCCGCCAGTGTAGGAGCAGGCGTCATAGCCGCGCTTCTTCAGCGCCATACTCAGGAGCGCGATGGTGACCTGCTCACCGGTGGAGACGAGCACATCCAGCTCTCTGGGATCGGGTTTTTCCTGGATCTGACTGGCGAGATCAATCAGCCGGTTGGTCTCCCCACTCATGGCGGAGAGGACAATGACCATCTCGTGGCCCTGAGCGCGAAATGCGGCAACCTTGTCGGCGACCACTTCGATACGCTCGATAGAACCCACCGAGGTACCGCCGTATTTCTGCACGAACAAGCTCATAGATTTCTGTGTATCCCGTTACGCCCGCCTGCTGATGCGCGGGTCAAATCTCACCCAAGCCGCGCACTAAATCACTATTGCCGCCCCAAATCAACTCAAAAATTGCTGACCACAGGGGTTTTTTCCATTTTACTTGCGCAGGTGATCCCCTACCCAGGCCGGAAGCCCGGACAACATCCCCGCCAGCGCCGCCACGTCGGTACCGCCGCCCTGCGCCATATCCGCGCGACCGCCGCCCTTGCCACCCAGCTGTGCGGCGGCATAACGCATAAGCTCGCCGGCGGCGATACGATCTGTAAGGTCTTTGGTGACCGCAGCCACCAGCGCCACTTTATGCTCACCCGGTGCGGCCAGCAGCACCACGCCGCTGCCCAGCTTGTTCTTCATCTGATCGGCGATATCCCGCAGGGATTTGGGGTCGGCACCGTCAATGGCGGCGGCCAGCAGCTTGATACCGGCCACCTCCACTACCTGACTGGACAGGTCGGCACCGGCACCACCGGCCAGACTGGTCTTGAGGCGGGACATCTCTTTTTCCAGCTTGCGGTTGTTTGCCAACAGCTGCTCGACTTTCTCCACCAGGGTGTCGGGGTGGGCCTTGAGCAGCGCGGAGATATGTTCGAGGCGCTGCTGTGCCTGGTCGAAGAGGGAAAGTGCGTGGGCACCGGTGAGGGCTTCGATACGCCGCTGCCCCGAGGCGATACCACTCTCACTGACGATTCGCAACAGACCTATATCACCGGTGCGCCGCACATGGGTACCTCCGCACAGCTCGACGGAAAACGGGGCCCCGTCCTCTCGCTGCCCCATGGACAATACCCGAACCCGATCGCCGTACTTTTCGCCAAACAATGCCATGGCACCCATGGCGCGGGCGGTTTCGATATCGGTTTCCTCCGTGCACACCGGTACATTAGCGCGAATCTGCGTATTTACCAGAGCCTCTATAGCGTGCAGCTGCTTGGTGGTGACCGCCTCCGGGTGCGAAAAGTCGAAGCGCAACCGCTCCGAGTCCACCAGGGACCCCTTTTGGGTCACATGCTCACCCAGCACTTTGCGCAGCGCCGCGTGCAGCAGATGGGTCGCGGAGTGGTTCAATGCGGTGGCCTGACGCACTTCGGCCGCCACCTGGGCACCGACCCGGTCACCAGTCTTAATCGCCCCCTGCAGAACCTTACCGGTATGCAGGTGGTGGCCACCCTGAAGGGTACAGTCACGCACTTCAAAGCGCCCGGCGGCCGAACTCAGGTAACCGCTGTCGCCTACTTGGCCGCCGGATTCGGCATAAAAAGGGGTGTGATCCAGAATGACAGCGCCCTCTTCGCCCTCCGACAACCGCTCTACCCGCTCGCCATCTTTGACAATGGCGACCACCCTGCCTTTCGCCTCGGTTACGTCATAGCCGAGAAATTCAGTGCTGCCCTCCAGGTCCAGTACTTCGGTATAGTCCTGCTTGAATTTACCGGCCGCACGGGCGCGCTGGCGCTGGGCTTCCATGGCGGCTTCGTAGCCGTCCATATCCAGGGACAGACCCCGCTCGCGGGCAATATCCTGGGTCAGGTCGGTGGGGAAACCATAGGTGTCGTGCAGGGTGAATACCAGGGCGCCGGGTATCTCGCTGCCTTCGAGGGAGCCCAGGGCGTCCTCCAGCAGGGCCAACCCCTTATCCAGTGTCTTGGCGAACTGCTCTTCCTCTTTGCGCAACGCCCGCTCGATAAACTGCTGCTTCTCGCGCAGCTCCGGGTAGGCGTCACCCATCTGCTCAGCCAGGGCGTCCACCAGCCGGTAAAAAAAGATGTCCTTGTGGCCCAGCTTGTGGCCGTGGCGCACGGCGCGGCGGATGATACGGCGCAGCACAAAGCCGCGGCCTTCGTTGGAGGGCATTACGCCATCGGCGATCAGGAAGGCGCAGGAGCGGATGTGATCTGCGATCACCCGCAGAGACTTCTCCTGCAGGTCGTCGCAGCCGACTATCCGGCCGGCGGCGCGCAGCAGTGCCTGAAACAGGTCTATGTCGTAGTTGGAGTGCACTCCCTGCATCACGGCCGCGATACGCTCCAGCCCCATGCCGGTATCCACGGAGGGCCTGGGCAGTGGGTGCAACTCGCCATCGGCGGTGCGCTCGTACTGCATGAAGACCAGATTCCAGATCTCGATATAGCGGTCGAGATCGTCGTCGTCGGAACCGGGCGGACCGCCGGGCACTGACTCACCATGGTCGTAAAAGATTTCGGAGCTGGGGCCGCAGGGACCTGTGTCACCCATCTGCCAGAAGTTGTCCTCGTCGAGCCGCGAAAAGCGCTCCGGACTGACTCCCACTTCCTTCAACCAGATGTCCGCAGCCTCATCATCACTGATATGCACGGTCACCCAAAGGCGCTCTTGGGGCAGGTTCAGGACCTTGGTGAGGAAGTCCCAGGCAAAGCGAATCGCATCGCGCTTGAAGTAGTCACCAAAGCTGAAATTGCCCAGCATCTCAAAGAAAGTATGGTGGCGGGCCGTGTATCCCACATTCTCCAGGTCATTGTGCTTGCCGCCGGCGCGCACACAGCGCTGGGAGGTGGCCGCGCGGCTGTAGGGGCGCGCCTCCTGCCCCAGAAAGGTGTCCTTGAACTGCACCATACCCGCATTGGTGAACAGCAGGGTCGGATCGTTGGCGGGGATCAGGGAGCTGGAAGGCACCAGGGTATGGCCCTGTTCGGCAAAGTAATTCAGAAAGGCGTCGCGAATCTGTGCGCTTTTCATCCGGCGTATTTCCAGTTGGTTAGTCAAAATTCGATTATTCGGTGAGGCGGACACAAAGGCGGTTCAGGGCGCTCGCGCCAGATCCCGCTCGCACATTTCGCGCTGTGCCAACAGGTGGAGATGCAGGTGAAAGACCGTCTGCCCGGCACTGCGGCCGTTGTTCACGATCAGGCGGAATCCGTCCAGTTCAAACCGGCGACCCAACTCACCCGCGACCCACATCAGGTGCCCCAGCAGCGGCCGGTCGGCCAGATCCGCTGCGGACAGATTGACCAGGGGTTTTCGCGGAATGATGAGCAGGTGGGTGGGCGCCTGCGGCGCTCTGTCGCGGATGACGATACAAAGGTCGTCCTCGTAGACCCTTTCCGCCGGCACATCACCGGCGATGATACTGCTGAATACACTGGGGGCGGACATGGCAGCTACTTCTTCTTGTCCAGTTTTTCCTCGGCGCTCAGCTGACGCGCCTCAGATTCCAGCATAACGGGAATGCCATCGCGAATCGGATAGGCCAGACCGCTGGCCGTGCAAATCAACTCCTGGGCATCCTCGCGATACTCCAGCGGTGCCTTGCTGACAGGACAGACCAGCAAGCTCAGTAATTTCTTATCCATGCCTCACCCAAACATCGCCTGCCGGCGGCCAAAATGACCGCGTATACTACTACGACTGCGGTGCTTTTTCACTGGCTCCGGGGCCCCGCAGGGCCCGATTCACACACTGGCCAGGGCCTCCGTCTGCGGTTGCAGGGCGGCGAGGTGCTGTCGCAGCAACTCGACGGCATCCGGCTCGCCGCAGGCCTCGTTAAATAACTCATGGTAGGCGCCCGGGAAGACATGGCACCACTTTTGCGCACTGCCGATACGCTCGAATAGGCCCTGGGTAAAGGGCGAGTCCACCAACCGATCCGACATGGGCAACAGCAACAGACAGGGCACACGAATCTGCCCCAGGCGGGCAATCACAAGATCCCGCTGACGCAGAAAATCTGTGAACCAGCGCAGAGATACCCGGTTGTGTACCAGCTCGTCCTTTCGATAGGCCTCAGCCACCGCCTCGTCCCTGCTGAGCCAACGCGGGTCCACCCGGTTCGGCAGAGTCAACCGGGGCAGCGGTCGCGCCAGCACACTGATCAGGGCCCGCACCAGGTTTCCGGGCTCCTGCAGCCCCCTGAAGGCGGGCGCAGACAGTATCAGACTGTCCACGGAATTGAAGCGCTGGACACAGTCGCAGGCGATGACTCCACCCATGCTGTGGCCCAACAGATGAATCTGCGCAGCGGGGTTGTCGCGCCTGGCCAGCAGCACAAACTCCTGCAGCTGATCGCCGTAGTGGGCGAACTCATCCACATGTCCGCGCTTGCCGGAGGACTGCCCGTGACCGTAGTGATCCAGGGCATACACACTGTAGCCCGCCCGGTTGAGATCCAGCGCCAGGCGCCGGTAGCGGCCGCTGTGCTCCCCCAGGCCATGGGCAATGACGACAACACCATGGGCGCCTTCCACCCACCAGCGGCGATAGTGAAGCCGCTCGTCTCCACACATAAATAGCATGTAACACCCCATCTGCCTGTCATTATTGTTAGGGTTCAGGGAGCCTCTGATTCATTCGGCGCAACCTCAGGCATTGCCCCGCTTTAACCAAAGATTCCCTAGCAGGTTGTTGAAAAAGCTCTCCCTGGCTTTCCTCAACCCGGGTTTGCGGCGCATGTCCGCAAACCCTCCACGACAAATCAAGCAGTTACATGCTTGATTTGCGGCCCGAACATCTCTGTTCGGGACAGCAGGCTGTTGAAAAACACTTTTTCAACAGCCTGCTAGGGCCTGTTTACACTAACTGGCTTGGCCCTAGATAGCGGTTTTGGCGGTCTACGCCTGTTCCAGAGTTTGTTGGTACTCCCCCAACACAGCCAGGTGGTTGAGGCGCGCCCGCTTTAGCAGGGCTCTTTGCGCCGCGGCTGCGTGTTGGCGTTTCCCTCCCCAGGCCTTGAGGGCGGGCTCCTGTAGCGCCCGGCCGTAGGAAAAGCTCAACTGCCAGGGTGCCTGCCGCAAACTGTTGAGTGCATTCAGATTGGCCGTCGCCTCCTCCGGCCCCTGGCCCCCGGAAAGAAAATTGATGCTGGGCACCGCCGCGGGCACCGTTCGGCGCAAGCTGCGCAGCGTGTACTCGGCCACCTGCTGCGGCGGTGCACGGGGGCTGTCCCCACCGGGTGTCACCATGCTCGGTTTGAGCAACAGCAACTCCAGTACAACGCCGTGACGACCCAGCGCAGCAAAAACCTCGCGCCAGACCGCTTCGTTCACTTCGGCGCTGCGCTCTATGCTGTGGTCCCCGTCCATCAGTACCTCCGGTTCCACTATGGGCACCACGCCACAGGCCTGACACACGGCGGCGTAGCGGGCCAGCATTTCCGCGTTGGCGGTGAGTCCCAGCCGCGTGGGGTTGCGGGGGCCAATAGGGTAGACTTCGCGCCATTTGGCGAATCGCGCCCCCTGCTCCTTGTAGCCGGCCAAACGCTCCGCCAAGCCGTCCAGCCCGTAGGTGATCATGTCCCCCGGGGCGCCGGGCAATGGCCCCTTGCCCTTATCCACCTTGATACCGGGGACTATGCCCCGAACGGCAGCCAGCTGCGGCAGCGGGACACCAGCGTCGTCCCTCTGGCCGAGGGTCTCCTCGAACAGGATGACGCCGCTGACGTAATTTTCCAGCCCCTCGGTGGACAACAGCAGGGAGCGGTAGAAGCACCGCAGTTCCTCCGTCGACTCGACGCCGATGGAATCGAACCGCTTCGCAATGGTGCCACTGCTCTCATCCGCGGCCAGCACCCCCCGGCTACCATCCACGAGGTCCGCGACTGTCTCCTGCAATTCAGTCCCTGTACTCACCTGACCACCTCCATTAAATATGACTGGATAATCGGTGTTCCCTTCAAAAATTTCGGCAGGCGGCGACCGCCCTGCGCCAGCCACCCATCAGCTCGTCCCGCTGCGCCGACGACATCCCCGGTTCAAAATCCCGCTCAATCTCCAGTGGTCCCTGCGGCAGGGCACCCGCCGGCCATATGCCGGCGCCGATGCCCGCCAGAAGGGCGGCGCCCACAGCGGTGGTTTCTATCTGCTGCGGCCGTGCCACTCGCACCCGGGAGATGTCAGCCTGGAACTGCATCAGGAAATTGTTGGCACTGGCGCCACCGTCAACCCGTAGACAACTGATTTTCACCCCCAGGGCGTCAGCCATCAACTGTGCCAGTTCGTCGCTCTGGTAGGCGATGGACTCCAGTGTGGCGCGCACCAGTTCGGCCCTGCCGGAACCGCGGCTGAGGCCACAGATCATGCCCCGGGCGGACGGGTCCCAGTGGGGGGCACCCAGGCCGCTGAATGCCGGCACCAGATAAACGCCCTTGGTATCGGCAACCCCTTCCGCAATGGCCTCGGTATCCGCCGCCTGCTGAATCAGGCCCAACCCATCCCGCAACCACTGCACCGCGGACCCGGCATTGAACACTGCGCCTTCCAGAGCATAGGCGGGGGCGCCGGCAGGGTCGCAGGCAATGGTAGTCAGGAGCCCGCGCGGCGCCCGGGGCCTTTCCGCACCCCCGTAGGCGAGCATAAAACAGCCGGTGCCGTAGGTATTCTTGATACTGCCGGGCGAAGTACAGCCCTGGCCGAAGAGCGCCGCCTGCTGGTCGCCGGCAACGCCGCAGATGGGGATCTCCGCACGGAAAAAAACTTCCGCCGCCGTGTGTCCAAACAGCCCTGCCGAGGGCCGGATTTCCGGCAATATGGCGTCGGGACAGCCGAACAGCGCCAGCAAATCCGTATCCCAGCCACGGGCTTCGATATCGTACAGGAGGGTGCGGCTGGCGTTGGTGTGATCGGTGACATGGGCCCGGCCTCCGCTCAGCTTCCAAATCAGCCAGCTGTCGATGGTGCCAAAGCACAGCTCTCCGGCTTCGGCCCGCGCGAGCAGTTCCGGTTGAGCGCGAAAAATCCACTGCAATTTGCTGGCAGAGAAATAAGCGTCGAGCAACAGTCCGGTTTTTTGCCGCAGGTAATCCGACTTGCCCGCCCGCTGCAACTCTGTGCAGATTTCCGCCGAGCGGCGGCACTGCCAGACGATCGCCGGGCAAACCGCCCGGCCGGACTGGCGGTCCCAGAGGACCGTGGTCTCGCGCTGGTTGGTGATGCCGATGGCGGAAACCCCGGTGGCGTCGGCGCCGGCGCACTCCAGTGCTTCAGTGCAGACACGCAGGACCAGGTTCCAGATTTCGCTGGCGTCGTGCTCAACCCAGCCGGGGCGCGGATAGTGTTGGGGGAGCTCGGCATAGGCGCGGCCCAATAGCCGGCCCCGGGTATCGAAGACAAAGGCGGTGGTTCCGGTGGTGCCCTGATCTATGGAGAGAATCACGGCGACTCCTTACTCTTATCCTTGTATCCGGAGTATACCGCCTCGGCGCTAAACTTCCGCCGCCAGCGCCCATTGAATGGCGTCGCCCGGAAAACCCCGGTAAGCGAGATAGCGCTGCCGGCGCGAGCACTCTTTCAGCTGCCGCTCCCGGGGCAGGGCCGGGCTGACCGGAACGGGAAATTTGCGCTGTAGAACCTCCACCGCCCGGGCATACCAGTCCACCTCCAGCTGCTCCAGCGCTGTGGCGATGCAATCATCCGCTACGCCCCGCTGCTGCAGTTCGCGGCGAATACGCAGCGGTCCCTGGCCGCGCTGAAGGCGGGAGCGGGCCAGCACCTGGGCAAAGCGCTGGTCGGATTGATAATTGAGTTCTTCGAGCCGCTGAAACAGTGAGTCGAAGTCGGCGCCGGGAAAGCGATTGGCAAGCTTCTGGCAAAGTTCCTGGCGGGAATGCTCCCGGCGCGACAACAGCTCCAGCGCCGCCTGGAACAGGGCCCGCTCCGGGGAGCTAAGGGAAGACACCTGTTAAAACACTTGTTGCGAGGTCCTAACCTTCCGGAGCCTCTACGGCATCCTCGGTCGCGGGCACCTGGTCGCCCAGCAATTGCAAACGCAGCTGGCCCTCGATCTCATCGCGGAGACTCTGGTTTTCCCGCAGGAATTTGACCGCATTGGCCTTGCCCTGGCCAATCTTGTCCCCTTTGTAGCTGTACCAGGCACCGGCCTTGTCCACCAGACCCAGCTTGACCCCGTAGTCGACGATCTCGCCCAGCAGGTTGATGCCCTCTCCATACATGATCTGGAATTCGGTCTGCTTGAAGGGCGGCGCCACCTTGTTCTTGACCACTTTCACACGGGTTTCGTTGCCCACCACTTCGTCGCCCTCCTTGATCGCACCGATGCGGCGAATATCCAGGCGCACGGAGGCGTAGAATTTGAGTGCGTTGCCCCCGGTGGTGGTCTCCGGGGAGCCGAACATCACACCGATCTTCATGCGAATCTGGTTGATGAAGATACAGAGCGTGTTGGTGTTCTTGATATTGCCGGTGAGCTTGCGCAATGCCTGGGACATCAGGCGGGCCTGCAGGCCGACGTGGGAATCGCCCATCTCCCCCTCGATTTCCGCCCGCGGGGTCAGCGCCGCCACCGAGTCGACGATCAACACGTCGACGGCGCCGGAACGCACCAGCATGTCGGCCACTTCCAGGGCCTGCTCGCCGGTATCCGGCTGGGACACGATCAACTCGTCGACATTGACACCGAGTTTTTCGGCATAAATGGGATCCAGGGCATGCTCCGCATCCACGAAAGCACAGGTGCCGCCATTGCGCTGCGCCTCGGCGATCACCTGCAGGGTCAGGGTGGTTTTACCGGAGGATTCCGGGCCGTAGATTTCCACTATGCGCCCGCGCGGCAGACCGCCGATACCCAGGGCCACATCCAGGCCCAGGGAGCCGGTGGAGATGGCCGGGATACGCTCGCGCTCCCTGTCCCCCATCCGCATGACCGTACCTTTGCCGAACTGGCGTTCTATCTGCGTCAGCGCCGCCTTCAGTGCCTTGTCTTTGTTGGAGTCCATGTCCCTTTCCATCCGCTTGATCGTTGTTGGTTGCAGGGAAGCTTAACCAAGGATTACTGTATAAGCAACCAGTAATCAGGATTCCTCCGCGGCGGCCTCCGGAGCGGCTCCCTGCCGTCGTACCAGTGCCAACATCATGGCCAGCGCCTCGGCCACGGTCAGTTCCTGGATCCGGGATCTGTCGCCGTGGAAATGGAAACAGCGGGCGTCGATAGAGACAGGTTCCTGGCCCTGGGAAGAGGCCAGGGCTATCCAGACAGTCCCCACCGGTTTGTCCTCAGTGCCGCCATCGGGGCCGGCGATGCCGCTCACCGCCACTGCGATATTGGCGTCCATCAGTGCCAGCACACCGCTGGCCATCTGCCGGGCGACCTCTTCACTCACCGCTCCCAGCTGTTCCAGGTCCCGCTGGGACACCGACAGCAGATTCTGTTTGATCCGGTTGGCGTAACTGACCACAGAACCATCAAACCACTGGGAGGCTCCCGCCACCGAGGTAATCGCGGCCGCGATGGCGCCACCGGTACAGGATTCGGCGGCGGTGACGCGCCATTGCAGCCTGTCCAGTTCCTCCCCGAGGGCCAGGGCCCGCTCCGCTATCTGCTCCGCCAGCTCAGTATCCAGATTCATCGCCTCCACCTATCCATTGCTCCATGCCAGGTCACTGCCTTGTGCCGCCACACGGTAAAAAGCTATGGCCCTTTCGCGGTCCCATAGGGCCACCGCCACTGTGGGAAAAGTCTCCCGATTCGGTATAACCCGGGGAAAGTTACCAACTCAGGGAGGATGGCAGTCGCGGGGAGGAAAGCAATTTGGTAAAACGCTGCCAGCGCTCTTTATCGGTGCCCGCCCCCCGCTGGACGTAATCCCCCACCAGTTGCTTGCCCCAGTTGTAATTAATGACATAGGCGCCATAGGTGTCGACAAAACGCTGGCGCTGTCGGGCCTTTGCGGGGCTCATCAGGGTGATTTGCTGGAACAGTTCCACCGCCCTGTCGCCATCGATCTCGCCATTGATATATTGGCGGGCGATCTCATTTTCGGCAAACCTGAGTTTTTCCAGCAGCCCCAGCACACGAACATAGCTGTCCGCATCGGCCGGGTTCAACCCGGCCAGAGGGTAAAGCACCTCTTTTTCAAATCGGGTCTTTTCCCCACCGGGAAACGCCAGTTCGATTCCGTAATTGGCGCTGCCCTCGGCGATCAGTGACTGGGGGCTGAACAGGGGGTACACGCTGAATTCAACCCAGCCGCGCCTGTCCACCAGCTCCCGCTCCAGCAGTGCATTGTAGGTGTGATGGCCCGGATAACCCTCGTGACAACCGAGATCAATAGCCCTGTCTATGGTCACCGGCAATTCGGTGTTGATCTGGATCAGACTTTGCGCGCCACCCTGATACCAGTTGTAACCGCTCCAGGGTTTATCGGTTACATAGCTGAGTACGAAATGTTCATCGCGGGGGAGAGCCAAATATTTTTTGGTGCGCTCGCGACAGGCTTCGATCGCGGCCCGGAACACCGCCGGCATTTTCTCCGGCGAAATCACGAACCGCTGCCGGAACGCCTCGAGTCGCGCCTGCAATGGCCCGGTACCCGGCAATAATTGATCCAGCTCCGACAGCACCGGCTCGAAGTGGGAATACGGCTGTTTGGGTGGCTGGGTATCGTACAGGGCCGCAGCTTCGCGATCGAAATCCCGTTGACCGCCACCGTCCGCCAGGCTGCGCGCATAGGCCATGACAGCGCGCAGCTGCGTCTTCAGATAGTGCTGCCGGAGCCGTTCCAGACTGTCGTCTGCCGCTTCGCTCTCCGGCAACTGCGCCCACAGTTGCTCCGCCCGCCAGGCCAGTTGTTGCGGCGTTGCAGAACTCGCCGCCGCGGCGCCCTTCCAATCAGCGGGGCCGTAATAGGCATCCACATAGTGGGAGTCGTGATTGCCCAGCTCCAGCACCAGGCGCACATAGTCTTCCGCCAGCCGGTCCATATGGATGCCGGAATCCCCGCCACTGACAGCTTCGCCCTCTATCACAGGCACTTTTTCAGCCACTGGGTCCACAGAAGGGACTGGCTCCTTCTGGCCACAGGCAGCAACCGCCAACAGTGAGGAGACGGTGACCAATACTCTGGTCACACAGCGAAAAAGGTTCATGATTCACCCCCTTTATAGGTTCCAAGCAGCCGCAAAATGATGGCTGCAAAAATTCCACACCCGCCGCGCATCGCTGGCCGCCGGAAGCCCGGGCGAGGATAGCGGCTCAGTATTCGCCCGGGCGCTGCTGATCCACTTCCTCTTCCGGGTAGGATTCATCGTCCTCGTCCTCGCAAACCGGCGCCTGGCGCAGGATCAGGAAGCCACCGATACCGGCAATCAGGGACGCCAAGAGCACCCCTGCTTTGGCTTGGACGAGTAGCTCCTCGTTGTCGAAAAAAGCCAACTCGGTAATAAATATCGACATGGTAAACCCTATGCCACCCAGCAGCGCCACACCGACAATATGGTGAAAGCTGGCGCCGCTGGGCAACCTGCCCAACCCGAGACGCCAGCCCACCCAGGTGGCTCCCACTATGCCCACCAGCTTACCGACCACAAGGCCCGCGATCACCCCCAGGGTCACCGGATTCAGTACCGCCTTGGAGCTGGTAAAGCTGTCGATGGGAATGCCGGCGTTGGCCAGGGCAAAAATGGGCATCACGATAAATGCCACCGGGATATGCAGGCGGGTTTCCATGCGCTGCAGTGGCGACTGGGCAAGATTGACGCCGTTACCCAGTGCCATCACCCTGGCCCGCAGCGCATCGTTGGCAATGATCTTGTCACCCGGGCGGAAACTGCGGTCAAAACTGCGGATGATGTCTTTGACAAAGGTGCTGAAGGCAACGGGATCGTATTTGGGTTTGGCCGGCAGTGCCATGGCCGTAACCACCCCGGCCAGGGTCGGGTGGATGCCGGTCACATAGAGCTCATACCACAGCAGGACCCCCACGAAAATATATGCCGGCGAGCGGCGCACACCGGCTATCTTGAGCAGCCACAGGATGCCCACCAGCAGGCCGGACGCCACCAGTGCCACTGTGTTGACCGTGTCCGTATACCAGATGGCTATAACCAGGATCGCGCCCAGGTCGTCGACAATGGCCAGCGCAACCAAAAAAGTCACCACCGAGCGCGGCACCCGGTTGCCCAGCAGCGCAATACAGCCCACCGCAAAAGCGATATCGGTGGCCATGGGGATGCCCCAGCCCCGCGCCGCCTCGGTGCCGCCGTTCAGGGCAGCGTAGATGAGTGCCGGAACCAGCATACCGCCGATGGCGGCGAAAACCGGCAGCACCGCCTGCTTGAGCTCCGACAGTTCGCCCACCAGGAACTCCCGTTTCAGTTCCAGGCCCACGAGGAAAAAGAAGATGGCCATAAGGCCGTCATTGATCCAGTGGTGCAGCGACAGGGAAAAGCGCCAGTCACCGGCCTGGAGCGCTATGGGACTGTGCAGCAGGTGTTTATAGGCATCCTGGAGTGGGGAGTTGGCGATAAACAGCGCGATCATGGCGCAGGTGATCAGCAGCAGGCCACTGCTGCTCTGGCGATGAATAAACTCTTCAAACGGGGTGACCAGACGGCCAAAGGCATTTTCCAGTGGCGCCTCAAACACCTTGCCTTTGCGAATCCTGAACTTACCGAGAACTCTTTTGGCCATCCACTACTCACCTCCTGTTTAAGAATAGAGCTTCTAAGGTAAGGGGCCAGAGGTTAGCATGGCAGTTACATCAACAACCATGCATTCCGAACCCGATAGACGCCGATGAAACGCCTCGATGTATTGCTGGTGCAGCGCCAGCTGGCAAATTCACGCACCCATGCGCGCAAACTGATTGACGCGGGGAGAGTGATGGTGGGTACCGGCGACCACTGGAGCCAGGCCCGGAAAGCCAGCCAGTGCATCGGCGAGAGCGAGGAACTCAGGGTGGAGCCACTGCCTGAGGACAGCTATGTCTCCCGCGCCGGTGTGAAACTGGCGGCCCTGCTCGACCAGACCGGGCTGGACCCCTGTGGCTGGCAGGTGCTGGATATCGGCTGCTCCACCGGCGGTTTCAGCGACTGCCTGCTCCAGAGGGGCGCGGCGCTGGTGGTGGGAGTCGACGTGGGTCACGACCAGCTGGCCCCAAAGCTGCAGCGGGACCCGCGCATGCACCTGTTCGAGGGCGTCAACGCACGCCACCTGAATACAGAGCAGCTGGCGCCTTTCGGCGATGAAGACTTCGACGCCATCGTCATGGACGTATCCTTCATCTCCCAGACCCTGATCCTGCCGAGGCTGCCGGCGCTGTTGAAAAGTGGTGGCCAGTTACTGACACTGGTCAAACCGCAGTTCGAGGTAAACCCCAGGGACATCGGCAAGGGCGGCCTGGTTCGGGACCAGGGTCTCTACGCCCAGGTACGGGACCGGATTTGCGGACTCTGCACATCACTGGGACTGAGTGTCCAGGACTATATCGACAGCCCCATAACTGGCGGCGACGGCAACCGGGAGTTTTTGCTGTGGGCGGTTTACGGTGCCGGCCAGCAGGCGGAGCAGGGGTAAAAGAAGCGTTAAGGAATCTCGGTCACCACCTCGCTGGTGACTGAATTGGCGATAAAACAACGCCGGTGCGCAAGCCGGTGCAGCTGCTCCAGCTCGTCCCGAGACGGTTGCCTGTCCCCGGCAAAAGTCAGCTGCGGCCGCAGCGTCACGCGGGTTATTGCCATACCCCCGCCGGCGACCTTTTCCATTACCCCCTGGGCCTCATCCCGGTACTCGTCCACCACCAACCCCCGCCCGGCGGCGATGGAGAGAAAAAACAGCATGTGACAACTGGAGAGTGCGGCGATGAACGCCTCTTCCGGGTCGACGTTTTCCGCCACGGAATAAGGCAGCGGAACTATGTGCGGCGAAGACGATGCCGGTACTTCGAGACCGCCGTCAAAACGCCAGGTGTGGCCGCGACTGTAATTGCCGTCGGCGAAGGCCGCGCCGTTGCGCCGCCACAATACGGTGGACAAATACTCGGTCATAGTAACCCCGCAATTGGTCGTTTCCGCCCACCCGGGTGAACCCGGGCCGGCGGGAAACGACAGAGTGCAGGTGGAGGCGGCTTGGCCGCTACTCCGCCTCTAACTGCCGGTCGGTGCGCGCCGCCATGATAAAGTCGTTCTTGTGCAGCCCTTTGGCCTCGTGGCTCCACCAGGTAACGGTGACCTTACCCCACTCGGTCAACAGCGCCGGGTGATGCCCCACCTCCTCGGCGATGGCGCCGACACGGTTGGTAAAGGCCAGGGCCTGTTTGAAATTGCGAAACTTGAACACCCGCTCCAACTGCATGATCCCGTCGCGGCTGACCGGCGTCCAGTCGGGAATTTCGCGCATCAACTGGGCAAGTTCTTCATCGCTCACCAGTGGTGCGTCCGCGCGGCAGGCTTCACATTGTTGCTCGGCAAGTTCGGTCATGGCTGAATCCTCGAGAAAGTGACTTATTTATCCGGCAATCCGACGGGTGATCCCTGACCCAGTGGATTGCCGCCCTTGGGAACCTGCGCTATCACGCGGAATCGCTCGCCTTTCAAGGGCTTGCGCCGGCCTCCGCCCTCGCGGCGGCACATTCTTGCACCCCACTAGATGGTCCCCGGGTGATTTGGGCCCCAACTCTACCCGCCGCGATGCGGTGAAACAAGCGCGGCCCACAAAAAGGGATTTTATGTGGCCAGTGCCGTTTTTTATGCAACGCAGCACCAAAAATCCCCCCTGACCTAGGGCCTGTTGACACTAACTGAGATAGTCCTGCTGCCACTGGTTTTGTGGCCTGCAAGGCGGGAATTGCACTGTGTGGTGGGTCCACATGAGCAATTTCTAACGCCGCAGGGCGCGAAACCAGCGGCAGCCCTCCGGGTTGTGCCGGAAAAGGCACCACTCTTCGTTGCTCGTCGCTCATTTGGAACAACCAAACCTCTCTCCTCTTGCCTCGATTGGCACCTTTTCTGTCACAACAGGGCCAACTCAGTTAGTGTCAACAGGCCCTAAATAACCCGGCCGAATCTGCACATGATCCGCAACGCTGTTTCTGCTAGCTTTACTGGCCAGAGGCCCGGTACAAATGAGGAATGAGATGAAACAGGTTATCCCCCTGCTGCTGATCGCACTGGCGCTGACTGCTTGCGAGCGCGACCCGGTGGCCAAGCCCAATGGTGAAATGGCGGAAAACGTCAACGGCACTGAAAGCAGTACCGCCAAACTGGAGACAGCGGAGGCCAATCGCGAATTTCAAGAGCTGGCGGACCAGATGGTGGAGGAGCTGTGGCAGCTGTTTCCCTCCTGGGGAATTAGTGCCGGCTACTACGAGGTGGCGGATCAGATGGAAGTGCCCGACCGGGACTTTCGCGAGCGTGTGGTGACTTTC
Organism: Microbulbifer sp. TYP-18; assembly: GCF_040932045.1. Lineage (NCBI taxonomy): Bacteria > Pseudomonadati > Pseudomonadota > Gammaproteobacteria > Cellvibrionales > Microbulbiferaceae > Microbulbifer > Microbulbifer sp. TYP-18. The sequence goes on along the minus strand of NZ_JBFRBC010000028.1, from coordinate 21,943 downwards.
TCGAATAGCTACCTACGCAAGTTCAAGGACATCGACAGGTCGCAGCTCGACGCCGCCCACAGAAGTGACCTGGCTCTGATCGAAAATTTTCTCGACCGCATGGAGTGGGAGGTCGCACAGTTCAAACCCCACGAATGGAATCCGGCAGAGTACAACGTCTCCCACCCTTTCGCTCTGATTATCAACACCGAATACGCGCCCCTGGACGAACGACTGCGCACCTTCAGCAAACGCATGGAAAAGGTTCCGGCTTATTACCAGGCGGCGCAGCAATCGCTGCGCAAGCCGGCGGCACCCCAGCTGCTGCTGGCGATTCAGCAGAATGAAGGCGCCCTCACCGTGTTCGGCGAGGAACTGGAACAGCAACTCGCGGACAGCGGCCTCAGCGCCGAGGAAAAACAACTCTTCACGCAGCGCCTGGCTGCAGCTCGGGGCGCCATCCAGGGCTACGTCGACTTCCTGAAAAGCATGCAGGGGGATCTCGACGACTCCGGAGACTACAAGGATTTTCGCATCGGCGAGGACCTGTACGAACAGAAGTTTGCATACGATATCCAGATCGGCATGACGGGCAAGGAACTCTATCAGCGCGCCCTGCAAGAGAAGGACCGGCTGCACGCCAAGATGGCGGAGCTGGCCAGCGAATTGTGGCCAAAGTATTTTCCCGACCAGCCGCGCCCCGAAGACCCCTTGAAAATGACCGCTGAGGTGTTGGATAAGTTGTCGGAAAATCACGCCACCAAGGCCACTTTCAAAGCCGAGGTGGAAAAACAGATCCCGGAGCTGATCGCCTTCGTCAACGAAAAAGACCTGCTCACCCTGGACCCGGACAAACCGCTGGTTGTACGCACCACCCCGCCCTATATGCGCGGCTTTTCCGTGGCCTCAATCAATGCGCCGGGGCCCTACGATAAAACTGCCAACACCTACTACAATGTGATGCCGATCGAGGATTTTTCCGACGAGCAGGCGGAGAGTTTTCTGCGCGAGTACAACAGCTACCTGATGCAGATTCTCAATATTCACGAGGCGATACCCGGCCATTACACACAGCTGGTGTACGCCAACAAATCCCCCAGCCTGATCAAGAGCATCCTGGGCAACGGTGCCATGGTGGAGGGCTGGGCGGTATACACGGAACGCATGATGCTGGAAGCCGGCTACGGCAATTTTTCACCGGAACTCTGGTTGATGTACTACAAGTGGAACCTGCGCACGGTGATCAATACAATTCTCGACTATGAGATTCAGGTGAAAGGCATCGACGAGCAGCAGGCCATGGACCTGATGGTGCGCCAAGGCTTCCAGCAGAAAGCCGAGGCCATGGGCAAATGGCGCCGCGCAACCCTGAGCCAGGTACAGCTGACCAGTTATTTCGCCGGTTACTCTGACATTCTCGCACTGCGTGACGAAATGAAGAAAAAACTGGGGGACGACTTCGACCTGAAAGAATTCCACGAGGAGTTTCTCAGCTACGGCAATGCCCCCGTACCGGTCATCCGTGAGTTGATGCTGGCGAAGCTGGAGGAAAAACAGCCGGATCAGGGAACCCCTGATTAGGGCCTGTTGACACTAATTCGGTGCAACCTCAGGCTTTTCCCGGCCGGGGTTTGCAACACATGTGCACAAACCTCGACGCCATTGCGACTGAGGATAAGCCACAAAAAAAGCCGGACTTGACGCAAGTCCGGCTTTTTTCCTCAGGATTCAAGGGCTCAAACAGCGCTCTCCTCGATATTCGCCTTCCAGATCAGCGGCCCCGTGTCGTGAACCGACTCACCCCGGCTGTCTACCGCCACAGTGACGGGCATATCCTCCACCTCGAACTCGTAGATAGCTTCCATACCCAGCTCCGGGAAGGCGACCACCCGAGCGCTCTTGATGGCCTGCGCCACCAGGTAAGCGGCGCCGCCCACAGCCATCAGGTACACCGCCTGGTGATCGCGGATTGCCTCGATAGCGGCCGGGCCGCGCTCGGCCTTGCCGATCATACCCAGTAGGCCGGTCTTCTCCAGCATGGTGCGGGTGAACTTGTCCATACGCGTGGCCGTGGTAGGACCGGCCGGCCCCACCACCTCGTCGCGTACCGGATCCACCGGCCCGACGTAATAAATAAAGCGGCCGGCCAGATCCACCGGCAGTTTTTCCCCTTTGGCAAGGATATCGACCATCTTCTTGTGGGCGGCGTCGCGACCGGTCAGCATCCTGCCGTTCAGCAGCAATGTCTCTCCCGGCTGCCAGCTGAGCACATCGGCGCGAGTGACCTGATCCAGATCGACCCGGCGGGTGCCGCCGCCGGCCTCGCGGGTGACCTGCGGCCAGTCCGCCAGTGAGGGCGGCACCTGTTGTGCCGGCCCGGAGCCATCCAGGACAAAGTGGGTGTGACGGGTGGCGGCACAATTGGGAATAATCGCCACCGCCTTGTTGGCGGCGTGGGTGGGGAAATCCCTGACTTTTACATCCAGAACCGTGGTCAGCCCTCCCAGGCCCTGGGCGCCGATACCCAGTCTGTTGACCTTGTCGTAGAGTTCCAGGCGCAGTTCTTCGGCGCGGCTGGTGGCGCCGCGCTGCTGCAGTTCCTGGATATCGATGGGGTCCAGGAGGGACTCTTTGGCCAGCAGCATGGCCTTCTCCGCGGTTCCGCCGATACCGATTCCCAGCATACCCGGCGGGCACCAGCCGGCCCCCATTTGCGGCACCATTTTCAGTACCCAGTCCACCACCGAGTCGGAGGGATTCAGCATGGCAAATTTGCTCTTGGCCTCGCTGCCGCCGCCCTTCGCCGCCACATAGACCTCCAGGCTGTCCCCGGGCACGATTTCATAGTGGACCACCGCCGGGGTATTGTCCCCGGTGTTCCTGCGGGCCCCGTCCGGATCCTCCAGAATGGAGGCGCGCAGCAGATTGTCGGCGTTTTTATAGGCCCGGCGCACCCCTTCGTTGACCATGTCTGTGACGCTCATGTCCGCATCCCAGCGGACCTTCATGCCCACTTTCAGTTTTACAGTCACAATCCCCGTATCCTGGCAGATGGGCCTGTGACCCTGGGCGCACATGCGCGAGTTGATCAGTATCTGCGCCATGGCATCCCTGGCCGCCGGATTGGCCTCCCGTTTGTAGGCCTGGTTGAGGGCCTGGATAAAGTCCCGGGGATGGTAGTAGGAAATGAACTGCAGCGCGTCGGCGATGCTGTCGATCAGGTCATCCTGGCGGATAGTGGTCATGGCCGGCTCCGGTTAACGTCTCGAGGCCGGCGATTCTACACGATTTGGCCGCGCCTGCAGGCGGAGCCCCGGCCGTCAGCCGCCGTGGCCCGGCGGAAGAAACAGCCGGGAGGGGAGGATTGTGGAGCCGGCGCTCACAGGGAGGAAGCGGTTGAGCCACTGGACTGCAGGTTGCGGATAGCGTCGCGCAACTGCACCAGTTCCTTGTTGACGGAGCGCCGATAGGTATCGATGGATTCAACCGCCTCTTCATTGGCGCCCACCCGGGCGGTCAGATCGCTGCGCACCGATGCCAGCTGGCGCTCCAGCTTGGTCAGCGTATCTTTGGTATCCCGCGCGCTGGCGGTACTGGAGCTGCGCAGCTCGTTGAGGGCGGACTCCACCGCGGCGATCTTGTTGACGCTTGCGGTCAGGCCGTTCAGTTTGCCCGCCAGGGCCGCCGCTTCTTTCCTGGCTGCAGCGGCGTCACTTTTGTTGGCGGCGATGGCTTTGCGGTTGGTGTCGTAAGACACACCCCAGAGCTTGCGGATCTCGGAGCTGTTTTCCTTCACTTTGGCATTCAGCACCTCTACCGAAGCGGTGGATTCCTCGTCCGACAGTTCAAACCGCTTTTCCAGCTCGGCTATGCGCTTGTCCGCATCCACCAGCTCCAGCCTGGTCAACTGCCACTGCTTGTACAGAAACGCCGCCGCGCCAACGCCCGCCAGGGCCAGAATCAGGGCCACGACACCAACAACGGAAACACCGCCACCACTGCCCTCATCCACCCTGTCCGCCTCTGCGGCCATGCGACCGCGGCCAATGGGTTTGTCATCCAGTTGCGGCTCTATGGGGGCCCCGCCGCCCAGCGTCGGCTCTCTGCGTTGCATTGTCGTAACTACCCGATATTTGGATGGGCCGGGTCCGCGGCATAGGCCGCAGGCACAAGGCCGGTTAACAGTCGAAATCAGCGGCATTTATACCAGAAACTGACGAAAAAGTAAGCGGTTTTCATCGGGGCCCGCCGGCGCTCCCGCGGTTGCGGGGACCCCCTCTCCCGTTCTGTATTCGACCTGGAAGCGGCTTACAGGCTCCGCTGAGACAGTACTGAATTAGGGCCTGTTGACACTAATTCAGAGGTTCCTTAATTCTATCTGCCGACAGGTGTAAACTGTGCGGATTCACCAACCGAGACTTAACGAAGGACGACACCATGGCGCATGCGCTCCCCGAACTCCCCTACCCAATGAATGCCCTGGAACCCCACATCTCCCAGGAAACCCTGGAATATCACTACGGCAAGCACCACAAAACCTACGTCGACAAGCTGAACGGCCTGCTGGAAGGCACCGCCGATGCGGACAAATCCCTGGAAGAAGTCATCAAGTCCTCTTCCGGTGGTGTGTTCAACAACGCCGCACAGGTATGGAACCACACCTTCTACTGGAACTGCCTGAGCCCCAACGGCGGTGGCGAAGCCACTGGTGCAGTGGCCCAGGCTATCGACGCCGCATTCGGTTCCTTTGACAACTTCAAGCAGGAATTCACCACCAGCGCCGTCAACAATTTTGGCTCCGGCTGGACCTGGCTGGTGAAGAAGTCCGACGGCACCGTGGCCATTGTCAACACGTCCAACGCGGCCACCCCCCTGACCGAGGCGGGTCATATACCCCTGCTCACCTGCGACGTTTGGGAACACGCCTACTACATCGACTACCGCAACCTGCGGCCAAAATACATGGAAGCGTTTTGGCAACTGGTGAACTGGGATTTCGTCAACCAGAATTTCGCCGCCTAATCACAGGTGCACGAAGCGGGCTCAGGGCCCGCTTCGTGCATCGGCCGCAGGGTAACAACCTCAGCCCGAGGCAAAGCCAAAATAACAACGAGCAGACAATCGGAAACACACATGAACCTGAACAAGACCCTGATTGCCACCGCCATCAGTGCGCTGGTTTTAGCGGGCTGCGGAAAGAGCGAAGCCCCCGCGACCGAAGAGCAAGCGGCCAACTCCCATAGCGCCGCACAAAGCGACGAGAACACCGAGGCTAAATCGTCACCACAGGAGGGCGACGCCGCGTCCATCGCCAAAGCCAACGAAATGTTCGAGGCTTTTTTTCAGGAACGCCTGAAGCGCAGCCCGGAGTTCAAGACTTTCCTGGGCATGAAGGAAGACTACGACAAGTGGGATGACCGCTCGCCGGAATTCGCCGCCGAGACCCACAAAATCAACCAGCGCCAGTTAAAAGAGCTGCAGGCCATCGACCCCAGCAAACTCGACGACTCCACCCGTCTGAGCCTGGAGCTGGCCAAGCGCAACCTGGAGCAGGATATAGAGGGTTACAAGTGGCGCCTCTACAACTACCCGGTCAATCAGATGTTCGGTGCCCACTCCAGTGTGCCCTCGCTGCTGATCAACCAGCACAGCATCGCCGATACCAAGCAGGCCGAGGACTACATAGCACGCCTCAACGCCCTGCCGGCACAATTCGATCAGCTCATCGCCAATCTACAGGAGCGCGCCGACGCGGGCATCATCGCCCCCAAGTTCGTGTTCCCCTATGTCATCAGCGACAGCCGCAATCTGCTCAAGGGCGCCCCCTTTGAGGACGGTGACGACAGCACCCTGCTGGCGGATTTCAAGGGTAAAGTGAACAAACTGGATATCCCCGACGAGGAAAAGACCGCCCTGATCGACAAGGCGGAAACGGCGCTCACTCAGAGCCTTAAGCCGGCCTACGACAACCTGATCACCTACCTGCAAAAACTGGAGCAGCAGGCCAACACCGACGACGGCGCCTGGAAATTTCCCCAGGGCGACGACTTCTATGCATTTGCCCTGCAGCGCACCACCACCTCTGACCTTGACGCCGACGAAATTCACGAAATCGGTCTCGAGGAAGTGGAGCGTATTCACGGTGAAATGCGCGAGATCATGGAGAAGGTCGGTTTCGAGGGCAGCCTGCAGGAATTCTTTGAATTCATGCGCACCGACGACCAGTTCTACTATCCCAATACCGAAGAGGGCAAGCAGCGCTACCTGCGGGAGGCCACCCAGCTGATCGACACCATGAAGGGCCGTCTGGACGAACTCTTCATCACCAAACCCAAAGCCGATCTGACGGTCAAGGCGGTGGAGCCCTTCCGGGAGAAATCCGCCGGCAAGGCCTTTTATCAGCGCCCGGCACCGGACGGTTCCCGCCCCGGCATCTACTACGCCAACCTGTACGATATGAAGAATATGCCGACCTACCAGATGGAGGCGCTGGCCTACCACGAGGGCATCCCCGGCCACCATATGCAGCTTTCCATCGCGCAGGAGCTGGAGGGTGTGCCCAAGTTCCGCAAGTTCGGCGGCTATACCGCCTACACCGAGGGCTGGGGCCTCTACTCGGAACTGGCGCCGAAAGAGATGGGCTTCTATTCAGACCCCTACTCCGACTTCGGCCGGCTGGCGATGGAGTTGTGGCGCGCCGGACGCCTGGTGGTGGACACGGGAATTCACGACAAACAGTGGACCCGGGAGGAAGCCATCGACTGGCTGGCGGAAAACACCCCCAACCCCCAGGGAGACGTGGTAAAGGCCATAGAGCGCTATATCGTCATGCCATCCCAGGCAACTGCCTACAAAATCGGCATGCTGAAGATTGTGGAACTGCGTGAAAAAGCCAAACAGGCCCTGGGCGACCAGTTTGATATCCGCGCTTTCCACGACACCATTCTGGCCAACGGCCCTGTGCCACTGGATGTGCTGGAGCAGCTGGTGGACGAGTGGATCGTCCAGGTCAAATCCCAGCAGTAAATCCGCCCGAGGGTGGCACATCTTTGTAGCACATTAACCCGGCAACTTATTGAGTTGCCGGGTTAATAATGACCCAGCCGCGCAAGCACCCCCACAGCCGTCACTCATTCATGCCCCACCGGAGAAACAAAACTTACCGGCTTCAACGCCAGCAGTGAACAGCTGACCTTCTGCAAAATATTTTCCGCCGTATTTCCCATGATAAAACCGGGGATACCGGTGCGCGCCACAGTGCCCATCACCAGGAGATCGAAGTGCCGCTCATCCACCAACAGCGGAATAAAACGGTCGGGTCGCGCGATGGTGTGGTGGATCTCCAGATCACCGCCGATGCCTGACGCCTTGATCAGCACATCCAGTTTTGCCCTGTGCCGGGACCCCGCGGCTTCCACCGCCTTGTCCAGTTCCTCATCGGAGATACCGATGGGGAATCTGTGACGGAGATAAGCGTCGACATCATAGTCCCAACAGGAAACGATGTGCAGGGTGCCACTGCCATCGTCCGCGAGCGCCCGGGACAGGCGCAGCAGGCGAATGGCAAGGTCGTAGGCGTCGCTGTTTTCGCACTCGGGATCGATGGCCACCAGCACCCGGGCCTCTCTGTTGGCGTGTTTGCTGGGACGGCTCAGCCATACGGGGCAGGGGCACTTGCGCAACAGCTCCATGTCCATGGCCATGAAGCCTTTGAGCCGCTCCTTTCCCTCCACACTTTTCACCACCATATCAAAACCATCACCCAGGACCTGCTGGATGATCCGCTCGGCCGGTGTGCTGCCGCAATTTACCTCAATCTCCACCGACAGCTGATTGGCGTCCAATCCAAGTTTTTCGCAGGCGCTAGCGAGCGATTGCTGTACTGCGGACACCAGGCCCTTTTCGTAAACCTGGCCGTATTCGCGCAAATCCTTCGGCAGGCGGGGACAAACTGCAAATACCTTCAACGTGGCAGAACAGGCCCGCGCGACACTCAGTGCCTGTTGCAAACCGTCGCTCTCATCTTCGAGGCCGTGACTGACAAACAAAATATGGCGGAAATTGTGCATAACTAGGGCCTGGCACCGGATAAAAAGACCTATAAAGTCTTATACGGAAAGTGGGTCTCCAGCATCACAGTTTAGCTCCTGCAAGCAGACCAACACGGCGGGGTGGATCCCGGAGCGGAGGCACCGCAGCGACAAGCAACCGGCAGTAGCCAATGACTTCGACATCGGAATTACACGCGCATCTGATGGGAATCGACACCCACGAGGAGCCGATCGCCTATCTGAGCAGCGACTGCGATATCTGCCGTGCCGAGGGCTTCGCCGCCAATACCCGTCTGCGCATCCAGGCCGGAGAGAGGAGCCTGATCGCCACCCTCAACACTGTCAGCCCGGCGATACTGGCTGCGGACAAAATCGGCTTTTCCGACAGTGCCTGGGCCTACCTGGGCCTGCGCCGGGGGCAGAGGCTACAGGTGAGCCACGCGCCACTGGTCCCCTCGCTGAGCGCCCTGCACAAAAAAATCTATGGCCACCGACTCGACCCGGAAGAGATCAACGGCATTATTCGCGACATCAAACACCGGCTCTACTCGGACATAGAGATCTCCAGTTTTCTCACCGCCAACGCGGCGGGCAAACCGTCAGTGGCGGAAATCACTGCGCTTACCTACGCCATGGTGAACTGCGGCAACCGACTGCACTGGCCGGAAGGACGCAAAATCTACGACAAACACTGTATCGGCGGCCTGCCGGGCAACCGCACCACCCCCATTGTCGTCGCCATTGCCAGCGCCGCCGGGCTCACCATCCCAAAAACCTCCTCCCGCGCAATTACCTCGCCGGCCGGTACTGCGGACACCATGGAGGTGCTCACCCAAGTGGACCTCACCCTGGAGCAGTTGCGCGCCGTCGTCACAGAGACCGGCGCCTGCCTCGCCGCCGGCGGCGAGGTGGGGCTCAGCCCCACGGATGACCTGCTGATTCGCATCGAGCGCGCCCTCAGCCTGGACAGCCCCGGACAACTGGTGGCCTCAGTGTTGTCGAAGAAAGTCGCCGCCGGATCGACCCACGTCCTTATCGATATGCCCGTGGGACCGACAGCCAAGTTGCGCAATCAACTGGAGGCGGAGCAACTGGCGACGCTGTTTTACCGAGTCGCCGAACCGCTGCAGATCAAGCTGCGCTGTGTCCTGACCGACGGCAGCCAGGCCATCGGTTACGGGGTGGGGCCGGTGCAGGAGGCGCGGGATATTCTCGCAGTACTGCGCAACGAGCCGGACGCGCCGGAGGACCTGCGCGAACGCAGCCTCTACCTGAGCGCGCAACTGCTGGCCATGGCCGGCGAAGCGCCCTACGAACAGGCGCGGGATCAGGCCCGGGAAATACTGGCTTCGGGTCTGGCATGGCAACAGTTTCAGAGTATCTGCGCCGCCCAGGGAGGATTGAAAAAATTTGCCGAGGGCGCCCACCAGTCCGAACTGCGGGCACAGTGCCAGGGGCAGTTAATCTCCATGGACAACCGCCGCCTGGCACGACTGGCCAAGCTGGCCGGCGCCCCCTCATCGCCGGAGGCGGGTCTGCACCTGCGGGTCAAAACCGGAAACCTGGTGGCGCCCGGCCAGCCGCTGGCAACCCTGTATGCGGCAACCCCGGGCGAACTCGCCTATGCGCGGGAATACTTCCACCACAACCCAAATATATTCGCCATCGGCAGGCCGCCGTGACCGGAGTGGGGTTCCTATGTGGGGTTCCGATATAGGTCGCGAAGGCTACGCGGAGCAGCGGGCCGCAGGGCAACAGGCCTGCTGTAACAACCGCCGGCATGCCAAAGGCCGTTTGCGATCAGATGTTCAACACCTGTTTGACAAAGGGAATGGTGATCTTGCGCTTGGCCATCAGGGAAGCCCTGTCCAGCTTTTCCAGGCAGGCAAACAGGGCGCGGCTGTCGCGCGGCGCGCGGTGGAGAATATACTGCGCCACTTCCTCAGGGAGATCGAAACCCCGTCGGCGGCTGCGCTCACACAGAGCGGCCAGCTTGTCCCCATCGTCCAGCGCGCGCAACTGAAAAACCAGGCCCCACTGCAACCGCGAACGCAGATCCGCCAGTTGGAGTTCCAGGCCGCGGGGCGGTTTGCGCGACCCCAGCAACAGCTGGGCTCCGGCATCCCGGACCCGGTTGTAAAGATGGAAAATGGCCGTCTGCCAGTGGGGGTGGGCCTCCAGCAGGTGCACGTCATCGAAGCACACCAGCTCCAGCTGTTCGAGTCCCTCCAGAATAATCGCAGGGTCCAGGGAAAGCAGTTCGGCCAGCGGTAGATATTGAAAACTGCGCCGGAGGGATTCCGCCTGCTGGCAGACCGATTGCAGCAGATGACTGACGCCACTTCCCTCTTCGCCCCACAAATAAAGCACCTGCTCCGGGGACTCGCCACCGGCGAACTGCCGCAACGCCGTGACTATCTGGCGGTTTTCATCCGCCGGTGACAGGTAAAAATTGTCAAAAGTGGCGTCATCCCGCAGAGATACTCCCAGGGTCAGCTGCTGTGGCACGCAGCCTTTCATAGCAGTCTCATCGCCAGCGGTAGTGCAGCGGATTTTCGCTACTGCCCAGGGGAGCCCGGTAACCGACCAAGTCTATGGGATCCGCCTCATCCTCGGCGGTCAACCTGTGATTCAACGCCAGCGCATCGCGCAGGCTCCTCATACTGACCGAAACGGTCAGGGCAAAACGCAGGCGATCACCGTCAACGGCAATCAATTCGGCGCTACTGGCCTGGGCCAGCCCCTGTAAATAGGCACTGGCGGCCGTGTACTTGGCAAAACTGTCCACACCGGACAACTCCAGTACCACATCACTCTTGTGACCGGCGCCCCCGGTCTGTACCGCATAACGCTCCGCCAGCAGGTCGGTGGCACCGCCGATCCCCTGTCGCGCCGCCTCCTCCAGGGATGCGCCCTGGGTGTCATAGGCATAGCTGCGGCCGCCGTGAATCAGCAACCAGTCCCCCTGCCAGCGCTGCTCCGAAACCTCCAGCAGGCGCCCCATCAGGGTCGCATCGGATCCGTAGCGCAGGCTGGCGCTCTGCGCCGTCCGCTCATCCTGTGCCCACAGGTTGCCGACCGGCAGATTGCGCCGATCACTCTGGTCCATAGCGGGAAACTCCACCGGAAGCCCGCGCTCCACCGCCGCCGCCTCCAGTGCCGCATACAGCTCCGGCGCATCCTGTTCACCCAGGGCACTGCGGCCCTGGCGAATGGTGTCCACCGCCAGCCACACCAGGGTGTCCGGGCGGTTGTTGGGCCAGGTGGGCAGTTGCAATTCGCGCACCTGGGTGGAGATTGCGCTGGGATCAAAGGACAGATGCACATAGAGCTGATTGTCTTCCACTTCGTAGCGATAGCTCTGCACATACTGTTGCGCGCGCGCCAGCAGCGGTTGCAACTGGCTGCTTGCGCCCACTTCCGCCTCACCGGTCACCCGCACGAATACCCGCGCCAGCCCGCGCGCGCTGGCTTCAGCCCGGTCCGAGGCACCCCTGCTGGGCACCGCCTCCACCACCTGATACAGGTCGGCAATCACCCGCGCCTGAGCGGGCAGCACAGGCAGCAGCATCAAAACCAAAATATTCACCGCCAGCCCACACCTGAGCAGCTTATTCATCAGTTGTCTCTCCGCAACATCGCGTCCGCGTCGGCCCGGACCGGAATACTTCACGCAGCGCCAGGGGCGCGGGCCGGGACCAGAAGCGGTCTATTGTATCAGTGTCGGTTTTTTCTCCCAGTCCCGAGTTCGCACATTCGCTGGGTTTTCCACTAGAATACGCGCCTTTCCCGTGCCCACTGCAGGATCAACCATGAGCGATTCCAAGCCTCAGCCCCTCAGTTACAAGGACGCCGGTGTCGATATCGACGCGGGCAACGCCCTGGTGGAACGCATCAAGGATGTCACCAAGCGCACCAACCGCCCGGAGGTACTGGGCGGTCTGGGCGGTTTCGGCGCACTGTGCGAACTGCCCAGCGGTTACCGGGAGCCGGTCCTGGTGTCCGGCACCGATGGTGTGGGGACAAAACTGCGTCTGGCGATGGACCTGGATATCCACGACAGTATCGGCATTGACCTGGTGGCCATGTGTGTCAATGACCTGGTGGTTGCCGGTGCGGAACCCCTGTTCTTTCTCGATTACTACGCCACCGGCAAGCTCAACGTGGATGTGGCGGCACAGGTGGTGACCGGTATCGGCCGCGGGTGCGAGATGGCCGGCTGCGCCCTGGTGGGCGGGGAAACCGCCGAGATGCCGGGCATGTACGAGGGTGATGACTATGACCTGGCCGGCTTCTGCGTCGGCGTGGTGGAGAAATCGGCGATTATCGACGGCAGCCGGGTAAAAACCGGCGACAAACTGATCGGCCTCGCCTCCAGTGGTCCCCACTCCAACGGCTATTCACTGATCCGCAAGGTGCTGGAGATCAGTGGCGCCGACCTGCAACAGGATATAGGCGGTAAATCCCTCGCCGAAGCCCTGATGGCGCCGACCCGAATCTATGTAAAAAACCTGCTGCAACTGGGCAAAAAGGTGCAGCTCAACGCATTGAGCCATATTACCGGCGGCGGCCTGTTGGAAAACCTGCCGCGGGTTCTGCCCGAAAATGCCCGCGCGCATATAGACACCGACAGCTGGACCATCCCTGAGGTGTTCCGCTGGTTGCGCGAGGCCGGCAACATCGATCAGCGCGAAATGTACCGTACCTTCAACTGCGGTGTGGGCATGGTGATCTGCGTTCCCGCCGATGAGGCCGATGAAGCCCTAACCGCCCTGAGGGAAATGGGTGAGGAAGCCTTTGTCATGGGCGCTGTGGAAGACAGGGACGGGGGCGAAGCCGTGACGCTGGCGGGGCTCTGATGGCGGCGGCAAAATGCAGGGTGGTGGTTCTGATTTCCGGAAGTGGCACCAACCTGCAGTCACTGATTGATCAGGCGGCTGTCGACGGGGCCGACTATGAGGTGTGTGCCGTTGTCAGCAACAAAGCCGATGCCTTCGGCCTGGTTCGCGCCCGCGAGGCGGGGGTCGACACCGCGCAGATCGACCACCGCGAGTTCGCCGACCGCCGCGCCTTTGACAGGGCACTGATGCAGGAAATCGACCGCCACACACCGGAGCTGGTGGTACTGGCGGGCTTTATGCGCATCCTCAGTGCAGATTTTGTCCAGCACTACCGGGGCCGGCTGCTGAATATCCACCCGTCTCTGTTACCCAGGTATCCGGGGCTGCACACCCATCAGCGGGCATTGGCATCCGGTGACAGGGAACACGGAGCCACGGTGCATTTCGTCACCGAGGAGCTGGATGGCGGCCCCTGTATAGTGCAGGCAGCGCTGCCGATCAACACCGGCGACACAGCGGAAATCCTCGCCGAGCGCGTTCAGGCACAGGAACATGTCATCTATCCACTGGCTGTGCGCTGGTTCGCCCAGGGCCGGCTGCGTATGGTTGGCGACAGTGCGCAACTGGACGGCGAACCGCTGCCCCGCAGCGGCAAACGCCTGGGTGGCGGCCAGTCCGTAAACTATTAGACCGGCACTTTATTGAGTTGCGAGGCTAATAGTGCACTTTTGACACCGGTGGGAGTCACAGAAAATACTGGCTGCACATTTTGTAACGGAGCCGACGATTAGTCCCGCCGCGCAGCCTTTGGCGCACGCCGGGCAGAGACACCTGGAGGTCAAATGCCGCTTCGCCTGCTCACCGCACTGCTGTTCATCTCCGCCCTGCCCGCCCTGGGCGCGGAGCTGCGCCCCTTTACCGCCGTCTACCAGGCCAGCTACAACGGGCTGGGGGTGGAAGCAACACGGAAACTCACCGGCAAAGACAACCACTGGCGCCTGGATTTCAATGCCGACTCTATCTTCGCCGGCATCGATGAATACTCCCGCTTCGTCCTACACGGCGACCAGCTCCGCCCGTTGCACTACGAATACAAGAAATCCGGTCTCGGCAGAGGGCGGGAGATAGCGCTGAATTTCGAGGCCGAACAGCGCCGGGTGGTCAACCTCACCAATCCCAAACGCTCCCTGGAGGAAGTGCCTCAGGATGTTCAGGACAAATTAAGCTATCAGTTGCAACTGGCTCTGGATATCGCAGCAGGTAAAGAAAAGCTGGAGTACCGGGTAGCCGATGGCAGAAAGATCCGCGCATACAAGTTTTCCGTTGTGGGCACAGAGACGCTGCAAACCCCCATGGGCCAGGTAGAGACCATCAAGGTACAGCGCCTTCGCGAAGGCGATGCGGAAAGAGAAACCGTCATCTGGTTTGCCCCGGCCTGGAATTACGCCCTGGTCAAGCTTTGGCAACAGGAGGAGGATGGCAAAAGCTACCAGATTGCCTTGACCGAAATAACCATCGACGGAAAAAACCTCGATCCCATCGACAGCACGCCTACAGATTCGTAACCAATAAAAAAAATCACGTCACGTCATGGATTTTTCAGGTGATACTCTTTATAAAGTCGCCTGTTTCCTCATGTGCAAAATTTTAGCGCTGCTAGACTTCTCACATCAGGGAATAAGTTGCGAAAAATGAGAGCTTTTTGCATGGCTCTCTGAGCTGTGCAGGGTCCATCCACTTCGCTCCGTCGTGCAATTGGTAATCAGCAATACAGAGTGGGATCTCATGAAAAAGAATCTTGTGAGCCGCGCGGCCCTGGCTGCCGCGATCAGCGCCGCTTCCAGTGGCAGCATGGCTGCCGGTTTTTATCTGCAGGAAACAAGTGGCGTCGGCCTCGGGCGCGCCTTCGCCGCGGAAAACACCATTGGCGATAACGCCTCCATCCTCGCGCGAAACCCGGCGGGCTCGGCGCTGTTCGACACCATCACCCTTTCCGGTGGCCTGACCTATATCGACCCGGAAATCGACGTCGCCGGGGATATCACCTATTTATTTCCCGACGGCAGCGGCGGCCTCGGCAGCCAGACCTTTTTCGACACCGCCAAAGACTACGCCTCCGACGCCTTCGTTCCCAACGGCTATATCGCCGTACCCATAGATCCCTGCTGGTCCGTTGGCCTGGCACTGTTTTCCAACTACGGCCTGGAGACCGATTTCTCCTCCGGCTGGCTGGCGACCAATATCAACGACAAATCCGAACTGCTGACGGTGAACATAGCCCCCTCGGTGGCCTACAAATTCAATGAGCAGTTCAGTGTCGGAGTGGCGGCAAACTTTGTTTACGCCGACGCCAAGCTCACCACCAAGGTACCGGCCAATTTCCCAATAGTGCCGGCCTTATCCAACGACTCCATTCTCCGCTACGATGATGCCGACGACTGGGACGTGAGCTGGAGCTTGGGCGCCCTGTGGAACATTGACGAGCGCACCCGGCTTGGCATTTCCTACCACGCTGAAATTGATCCGGATTTGTCCGGCAACTTGAGCTCGGATTTTCTGCCCACCGCCGTTATCCCGACACTGCCGCTTTTTGACGACGCCCGTGCCAACGCACCCCTGGACCTGCCGGATACCCTGGAGCTGGGTCTCTACCACCGCTTCAATGACCAGTGGGGCTTCGCCGCAGGGCTCACCTGGACTGACTGGGACGACTTCGAGACTCTGGAAGCTTTCGTCCCCTCCGCCCGTACCGGCACTGATTTCGAACCCTTCAACCCGCTGGTATTTCGGGAGGAAAATTTTGAAAGCGGTTTTCGCTACAGTATCGCGGCGGAATACTATCCCTGTGACCAGGTCACCTGGCGGATCGGCTACGCCTACGACGAAAGCGCAGCCCGGGACGGCCTGAACCGCGCGGAAACCGCGGAAACCGGCTTCCCTGTCACCTGGCGCAGCCTCGCTATTCCGGACACTGACCGCCAGTGGGTTACATTTGGCGGCACCTATGAATACGACCAGCACTGGAGTTTCGACGGCGGCCTCGCCTACCTGTGGGGCGACGACGAAACCATACAGGAATTTACCAGTATTCCGGTGCCCACCGTCTTCGACGGTCAAACCACCAACACCGAAGCCTGGCTATTGGGCGGATCGGTAAACTACAAGTTTTAAACCCGCCGATTTGGCAACCGCATAAAAAAAGGTCGGCTATGCCGACCTTTTTTACATCCCGCGGAAACTCAACGCCCTTTCGAAGCACCAAACGGGACAAACGGCTCCTCACCGCCAGGCATTACTCCCAGCCGCACTGGCGGCCCTGGTTCTGCTCTTCCAGGTAGGCCATCAGCGGCTGGAAATAATCGATGATGGCGGAAGCGTCCAGCTCGCGCTGACCGGTCAGAGCCTCCATCGCATCCGGCCAGGGCTTGCTGGCACCCATGGCCAGCATATTCCGCAGCTTCTCCCCGGCGGCGTCATTGCCGTAAATGGAGCAGCGGTGCAGGGGCCCGGTTTCACCGGCAGCGTCGCACAGGGCGCGGTGGAACTGGAACTGCTGGATACGCGCGAGGAAGTAACGCGCATAGGGGGTATTGCCCGGAATATGATACTTGGCTCCGGGATCAAAGTCGGCTTCACTGCGTTGCACCGGCGCCTCGACACCCTGGTACTCCTCCCGCAATTGCCACCACGCCTTGTTGTAGTCCTCCGGCTCCACCTCGCCGGAAAAGACCTTCCAGCGCCATTTATCCACCATCAGGCCAAAGGGCAGGAACGCGATCTTATCCAGCGCCTGGCGCATCAGGAAACCGATGTCCTTGCTCTCGTCCGGCTCATCGTCCATCAGGTCGATTTGCTGCAGGTATTTGGGTGTGATGGACAGCGCGATGGCATCGCCCACCGCCTCGTGGAAACCGTCATTAGCGCCTTCCTTGTAGAGGAAAGGCTGGTCCTTGTAGATACGCTGGTAGAAATTGTGCCCCAGTTCGTGGTGGATGGTGATGAAATCATCCGCGGTTTTCTGGATACACATCTTGATGCGGATATCGTCCTGCCCGTCCATATTCCAGGCGCTGGCGTGACAAACCACGTCCCGGTCCCGGGGCTGGGTGAACTGGGAGCGCTGCCAAAAAGTCTCCGGCAGCGGCTTGAAGCCCAGCGAGGTGAAAAAGCGCTCACCCACCTTCACCATGTCCTTTTCGTCCATACCGGACTCGACCACCAGTTCGGTGAGGTCGTAGGGAGCCTCCATATCCTCATCTTTGACCACGTCGTAGATGTTGCCCCACTCCTGGGCCCACATATTGCCGAGCAGGTGCGCGGGGATTTTGCCGTTGGGGGGCACCACCTCGTCCCCGTAGCGCTCGTTCAGCCTGGCGCGCACATGGCAGTGGAGAGCCTCATACAAGGGCTTTACCTTGTTCCACTGGACATCCATATCCGCCGCAAAGGCGTCCGGATCCATATCGTACTTGGAACGCCACATTTCGCTCAGATTGTCGTAACCCAGTTCCTGGGCGCCCGCATTGGCGATTTCCACCTGGCGCTGGTAGAGGGGCTTCATGGGCGGGGAGACCTCCCGCCAGCCAACCCAGAGTTCCTTCAACAGCTCCGGATCGCGACTCTCCGCCATCAGGCGTCCCATTTCCGTCAATGTGTAACACTTTTCCGAGTCACCCTCGCCACTGCAGTATTTACCGGCGCCGTACATACCCTGCAGTTTGGAGCCTATCTGCGCCAGCTCGGCGGTCAGTTGCGGGTCCTTCGGCGCCGGCAGCACCAGCCCCTGCTTTAACATGGTCAGCTGCCGGCGGGTTTCCGCATCCAGGTCCAATCCATCAAACCTGGCCGCCTCGTTGGCCAGCTCGACCGCCATGGTGGTAAAGCGCTCCGAGGCCAGTGCCTCCACATACTGGGAATCGGTATTGATATAGGTGGACGCCAGCCAGCTGGCATGGCTCAATTCCTCGGCCATTTTCTCCAGGCGCCCCTGGGCATCCTGCAGAAACGCCTTGGCGTCCTCGGCGGTGACTTCGCCTCCCGCCGTCTCATCCACCGCCGCAACGACTTCCACGGATGACTGGGAGACCGGCTCGTCGGCCGGCTTCTTGTCGCAACCGGCGAATGCCGCGGCGGCTGCGATCACTAGGGCAATTTTTCTCATCGGACCCCTCTATATTATTTATTTGGATTCGGACAAAGGTGCAGCCGTTTATAACATAACCGCGCCGGCCAAAGAGACCGCGAGCCCGCAGGCCCGGGAACAACAATATAATATTCCCCCAGCCCTGGGTATTTTGGTGGAAAATCCCGCTACCGCCCAAACAGACTGTGAAGACGGGGATGCTGAAGCGGCATTCAATAAAGAGAGGAGGGAATCGTATCAGCGGGGAGATGGAGGCAGCCCAACCAGCACACCTTCGGCACATGACATCACTGCTACCGTTGCTCCCTTCCGGGCCTGGCGGGGTTCACAGCTGATCATTGCGAAGGGACCGGAGGGGCCGCCACTGCGCGCTTTGGCCTCTCTGGAGTGGATGCCAAAGAGGGCGCGATTATAGAGATTCAAAGGCGCGAGTTCCAGCCCTGTTGGACTATAATGCGCGCGCAGTTTTCCTCACAAAGGCCACGCCATGCACTTGTTCGTCGACAACCTGATCAATGTGGATTTCAGCTACCTTGATCACCAGCGCGGTTTGGTCGGCGAAACCTGGCTGGCGCACACCGCCCTTCACGGCGCCCTGGACCAGCAGGGCATGGTGTGTGATTTCGGCATAGTAAAGAAAACCCTGCGCCACTGGCTCGACGAGCGGCTGGATCACCGCCTGCTGGTCCCCCTGGGTTCCCCGCACCTGCAACTGGAACAACGGGCCCAGCAGGTCAGCCTCCAGTGGCAGCTTGACAGCGGCGGCCATATCGCCGTCAGCGGTCCCCCGCAGGCGTTTGCCCTGGTGGATGCAGCTGTAATCGAAGCGTCCAGTGTCGCCGCCTGGTGCGTGCAGCAACTGGCCGACGCCTTTCCCACCAGCGTCGAACGCCTGCAACTGAGTTTTAACAGCGAAGACATCAGCGACGCCTATTACCACTACAGCCACGGACTGAAAAAGCACGGGGGCAACTGCCAGCGCATCGCCCACGGCCACCGGTCGCGCATCCAGGTCTATATCGACAGCCAGCGCCGCCGGGATTGGGAAAAGCGCTGGGCGGATCGCTGGCGCGACATCTATTTGGGCACCTGCGAAGACCTGCTGCCACACACCGGTGGCACAATGCTCCAGTTCGCCTACCGCGCCGGACAGGGTGATTTTTCTCTCGCCCTGCCAGCGGACCGCTGCGAACTGGTGGACTGTGATACCACCGTGGAACAGCTGGCCCAGCACATCGCCACTCAGATCGCCACCGAGGAACCGGGACGCGAAGTTACAGTGCGCGCCTATGAAGGGCTCGGCAAAGGGGCCGTGGCCACCGCCACAATCTGACCCCTTTTTCTGCCGTTATCGCTGCGGCGTCTACTCAGATCAACACCCGTAGCGCGCCCACTGCTGCGGCCAGTGGCACCAGCAGCCACAGAGGCAGACGCAGCCATTTGAGGCAAACGAAGAAAACCGCCAGCGAAAGCAGATCCTCCACCCCGCGAATGGCTGCCGGCCACACCGGATTAATCAGCGCCGCCAGCAACAGACCCACCGCCGCCGCGCCCACCCCTGCGATCGCCGCTGCCGCCAGCCGCCAGGACTGCAGTGCCCCCCAGTGCGGCATAACCCCCAGCAACAGCAGCCACCCGGGCAGGAAAATAGCTATTGTCGCCACAACCGCACCAGCCACAGGCGCGCCATCCTGTATTCCGAGTAGAGTTCCCAAATAAGTGGCCAGCGTAAACATGGGGCCGGGCACTGCCTGGGCCAGACTGTAGCCAAACAAAAAGTCCTCGGTGGGTAGCTGATGCACCAGCGGCTGCTGTTCCAGCAGCGGTAGCACCACATGGCCACCGCCGAATACCAGCGCACCGGCGCGATAGAAGCTGTCGAACAGTTCCCCTCCCACCAGCCCCCAACCCAGCAGCGCCGAGAGCAGCAACAGCCCGAACAGGATCAGAGCGAGACTGGCCAAACGGCCACTGCCCGGCCGGGCCAGCACCTCCGAGGACGGCATCGGCACCCTCCCGCGCAACCACAGAGCACCGCACAGCGCCGCCGCAGCTATCGCGACTATCTGCGACCAGGGCGACCGCCACAGGAGCACCAGCGCTGCCACCGACAGCGTAATCGCCAGGCGCGGCAGGCCCCGGCTCAGCTTTTGCCCCATCTGCCACAGGGCATCCATCACCACCGCCACCGCAAACACCTTCAGGCCGTGCATAACGCCTGCCAGCCAGCTGCTCTCCGGCCAGCGCATCAGCCACAGGGCCGCCGCCAGCATCAGTATCGCGGACGGCAGGGTAAAACCTGCGAAGGCCGCCAGGGAGCCGGCAATTCCCGCCCGCTGATATCCCAGCGCCATACCCAGTTGCGAGCTGGAGGGGCCCGGCAAAAAGTGACACAGGGCAACCAGGCCGGCGAAACCCTTGTCGCTCAACTGCCGCCGGCGTTCCACGAACTCCCGCTGAAAATAGCCAATATGGGCCACTGGCCCACCGAAGCTGTGGCAGCCAAGGCGCAAAAAATCAGTAAAAATTCGCCCGCACTCGCGCGCATATGAGCCCTTTGCCCCGTCCGTCGTCCGCACCACCTGAAACCCTCCAGCTGCTTTTCACCGCACAGCCAGCTCGACTGCCGGGCTATTGATCTGGCAATCCAATAGATGATCCCTCATCAATTGGATTGTCGCCCATGAAAATCTGTGCAATTGCGCGGAATCGCTGGCTTTTCAAGGGCTTGCGCCGGCCTCCGCCCGGCGGCGGTACATCCTTGTACCGCATTAGCCCGGCAACTTGTTTAGTTGCCGGGCTAAAGTAAACAGGCCCTAATAATATCAATGCCAAACAGCCACTATAATAGGCGCCTGCACATTCGCGAGTATGACAAATTGAACCTCATCCTTCTGCAACCCGATGACTTTATCGCCCCGGACCGGGTCTGCCTGCGGGGACGCCGGCAGCAGCATATTCAGCAGGTCCATCGCGCCAACCCCGGCGACCGGTTGCGGGTGGGCCTGGAAGGCGGAGAAATCGGTACCGGTGAGGTTGTTTCACTGGGCACCGATACCCTTGAACTGAAGGTGGCACTCGACACACCGCCCCCCGCTGCCCTACCCCTGACACTGGTACTGGCCCTGCCGCGGCCAAAAGTACTCAAGCGGGTACTCCAGCAGGTCACCGCCATGGGGGTCAAAAAGCTCTATCTGGTCAACGCCTACCGGGTGGAGAAATCCTACTGGCAGACGCCCTGGCTCAGTGCCGACAAGATAGGCGAGCAGTGCCGGCTCGGCCTGGAGCAGGCAGTGGACACACAGATGCCCCATATAGAAACCCGCAAGCGCTTCAAGCCATTTGTGGAGGATGAATTGCCCGGGATTGCCGCCGCCACGGAAAAGCTGGTGGCCCATCCGGTGGCCGCGCGACCCTGCCCCGTGGATAAGCCCGGGCCCACCACTTTAGCGGTGGGCCCGGAGGGGGGATTTATTCCCTACGAAGTCGAAAAACTGACGGAAGCCGGTTTCAGCGCCGTTCACCTGGGCCCCCGCATATTGCGTGTGGAGACGGCACTGCCGGTTCTGCTCGGCCGTCTGCTGCCCGCCCGCGGTTAAGTGCAGCCTGACTCCCAACAGGTTGTTGGAAAAGGCATACTGCCTGTTTCAAAACACGACAAGCGAAAAATGTGATTTTCACTTTTCTCCCAAAAGCAACGATTTAGGCGTCGCCGATTTTGCCGGAACATCCATATTCCGGTATCAGGCGTCGAAATTCTTCGAACTTCAACAACCTGTTAAGCTTATTTGCGGCTACGGCGGCCATGATCTCTATATTATTAACCCGGCACGCTTATAGTTCTTTACGCCGCATATTCAATAGCGGGATGCCTGAAGTAGGACGCTACCCGGGCTGGCATCTTCTGTAGTTTCCTCATATGCGATAAT